>NZ_LGQU01000022.1:0-366643 GCF_003115935.1 Azospirillum sp. TSH20 | reverse complement strand
CCCGCCGTAATGGCCCGCATCGCCGCGGCCACCGGCGGGCAGGTGACGGCGAATGATTTCCATGGGCTGGGGGAGGGGTGAGGGCGGATTGCGGACAACAAAAAAGGCCCTCTCCCGATGGGAAAGGGCCTTTTTGTGAAGCTGTCGCTCTTAGGAGAACAGGCTCGACACCGACCGCTCTTCGCTGATGCGCATGATCGCTTCGGCGAGCAGGGGGGCGATGGTCAACTGGCGGATGTTGCGCGACACGCGCACCGCTTCGGTCGCCTGGATGCTGTCGGTGGTGACCAGCTGCTCCAGAGGCGACACGGCGACGCGGGCGACCGCACCGCCGGACAAGACGCCGTGGGTGCAGAAGGCGTGGACCGACTTGGCGCCGGCTTCCATCAGCGCGACCGCGGCGTTGCACAGCGTGCCGCCCGAGTCGACGATGTCGTCGATCAGGATGCAGCGGCGGCCGTTGGCGTCACCGATGATGTTCATCACCTCCGACACGCCGGCGCGCTCGCGCCGCTTGTCGATGATGGCCAGATCGGCGTCCAGGCGCTTGGCCAGCGCGCGGGCGCGCACCACGCCGCCGACGTCCGGCGACACGATGGTGACCTCGCCGATGTTCTCGAAGGACTGGCGGATGTCCTTTTCGAAGACCGGGGCGGCCATCAGGTTGTCGGTGGGGATGTCGAAGAAGCCCTGGATCTGACCGGCGTGCAGGTCCATCGTCAGCACGCGGTTGGCGCCGGCCTGGGTGATCAGGTTGGCGACCAGCTTGGCCGAGATCGGCGTGCGCGGGCCGGTCTTGCGATCCTGCCGGGCGTAGCCGTAGTAGGGAATGACCGCCGTGATGCGCCGGGCCGACCCGCGCCGAAGCGCATCGATCGTCACCAGCAGTTCCATCAGGTTGTCGTTGGCCGGAGCCGAGGTCGACTGGACGACGAACACGTCCTCGCCGCGCACGTTCTCCAGGATCTCGACGAAAACCTCCATGTCGGAGAAACGGCGTACGCTCGCTTTCGTCAGCGGCACGCCGAGACAGGTGGAGATCGCCTCGGCCAGCGGACGGTTGCTGTTGCCGGCAAGCACCTTCATCGGGGTCGGCTCTCTTTGCAGGGATACGGCTCAAGGCACGTTGGACGCTTGCACGCCGTCGCCCCTTGAAAACGGGGCGGACCATAACAAAGGGCCGGGCGCATGTAAACGTTCCATGACGGTGTGGCCTTTCCCCATTGGGGAATGCCGCCCTGCGCGGGCGGCATGACCGTGGCCCACACCGTTGCCCGTTCGGGCTGGTTCAGGTCTGCAGGACGATGGCCGAAAGGCCGCGGCCGTAATCCGATTCGCCCCGAAGGCAGGAGCGGCGATAGCTGAAGAAGCGGTCCTCCTCCGCCACCGTGTCGTTGGGGCAGCGCTGGATCACCGTGACGCCGGAGTCGCCCAGCCGGCGCGTGACGTAGGCGGCCAGATCGAACAGGAAATGGCCGGGCTTGCGGGCCGGGGCGAAATAGTCGCGGTTGCGCGGGTCCTCCTCCTCGAACGGGGCGGGGAACTCCGGGCCGACCTCATAGGAGCGCTGGGCGATGCAGGGACCGATGCAGGCGACGATCCGGTTCGGCTTGGCCCCCAACTCCACCATCCGGGCGACGGTCGCCTCGATCACGCCGCCCTTGGCGCCCTTCCAGCCGGCATGGGCGGCGCCGATCACCCGCGCCTTGCTGTCGGCGAACAGCACGGGCGCGCAGTCGGCGGTCAGGATGCCCAGCGCGATGCCCGACTGGCGGGTCGCCATGGCGTCGGCCTTCGGCGCCGTCTCCGGCGTCCAGGGCTCCTCCACCACCACGCAGGTCGGGCTGTGGACCTGATGGCAGGTGACGAGATTGCCGGGCTCCACCTCCATGCGCGCCGCGGCGCGGGCACGGTTCTCATGCACGGCGGCGCTCGAGTCGTTGGACCCCAGCCCGCAATTCAGCGAGGCGTAGAGCCCGGTGGACACCCCGCCGGTGCGGGTGAAAAAGGCGTGGCGGATATGGGTGATGTCGTTCAGCGCGCCGAGTGTGATCACGAACGCCGTCCTTCCCTGTTCTGTGGCCTCTCTCATGCCCAACAGGGCAGGGGGCCGCGATACACCGTCCGCCCGGATTGTTCCGGTGGCGGTTACGGTGCGGTGTCTCTAACCGGTTTCGGCACTTATTGGTCAGAAGCCCGCCGGCGGGGTGGCGTCGGCGAAGGCTCCGGGCGTGGCAAGCGCGACCAGCTTGAACAGCCTGCCCATTTGCGCCGGATCGATCAAGCGGTCCAGCGCGCCGCCGATGTCCTGCGCCTGGGCCGGGCTGGCCTTCGCCGACAGGGCCGACGCCCGCTGGCGGATGCCGAGGCGGGTCAGCCATTCCCCCTGCTCCACCGGGCCGAAGGATTGGGCGCCGCTCTCCCGTGCCGCCGCGGCGATGCCGGCGAAATCGACATGGGCGGTCAGGTCGGCCTCGCCCGGCGCCTCCAGCACGGGGGCATAGGCATGGCGGCGCATCGCCTGCAGCGTGTCGCCCACCGCCGGACCCTGGGCATAGCCATAGTCGATCACCAGCGCTGCGCCAGGAGCCGCCGCCAGCCGGGCGCCGATCAGCCGCGCCACCGCCTGCGATGCGGGGGAGACCTCGACCACGCTGCCGTCGGGCGCATCGCGGAGTGCGTCCGGCACCAGCCGGCTGCCGGAGCTGCCGAACGCCTCCAGCACGAAGCGGAAGCGCGGCTCGCCTTCCGTGCTGTCGGGGTCGATGTCGACCAGCCGCTCGAACCAGCCATGGTTGGTCTTCTGCACCTGACGGATCGGCAGGGCGTCGAAGAACTCGTTGGCGATCAGGATGGTCGGGCCGTCCGGCACATCCTCCAGCCGGTCGTGCCACTGGACGGAGTCGCCCAGGATCGGCTGCAGCGTCTGGCGCTGGCGATCGCGCAGGTGCGGGCTGGTTTCCACCAGATGGACGATGGCATTGTCGCGGAACAGCGGCAGCACCGCCGCCGCCCGCAGCACGTCGGCCATCAGCGTGCCGCGGCCGGGACCCAACTCCACCAGATGGAAGGGGCCGGGACCGCCGAGCCGCGCCCAGGTATCGACGCACCAGAGCCCGACCAGTTCGCCGAACATCTGGCTGATTTCCGGCGCGGTGGTGAAGTCGCCGCCGCTGCCGAACGGGTCGCGCCGCATGTAGTAGCCGAAGCGCGGGTGGCCCAGCGCCTCCGCCATGAAGGCGCCGACGCTGATCGGCCCGTCCATCACAATCCGGCGGGCCAGCAGGCGTGCCAGAGTGTCCGGAGCGGCGCTTTCGTCCCCCGCCATGGCGTCAGGCCGCGATGGCGTGGCGCCGGCCGCGCACGACCAGCCACAGCCCGACGGCCAGCATCGGCAGCGACAGCAGCTGTCCCATCGTCGCGCCGGCGAACAGGAAGCCCAACTGCGGGTCGGGTTCGCGGAAGAACTCCACGATGATGCGCGACAGGCCGTAGCCGATCAGGAACAGCCCGCCGACCGTGCCCGGCCGGTGGCGCAGCGCCGGGGTGCGGATGGCGATCGCCAGCAGGATGAACAGCACCACGCCTTCCAGCGCCGCCTCGTAAAGCTGGCTGGGATGGCGCGGCACCTGCAACGGATCGCGCGGGAACACCATGGCATAGGCGAAGTCGGGGGCCGGCCGGCCATACAGCTCGCCATTGATGAAGTTGGCGATGCGGCCGAAGAACAGACCGATCGGCGCGCAGGCGGCGATGATGTCGCCGAAGACGAAGGGCGAGATGCCGCGGCGCCAGCAGAACAGCCCGATGGCCGTCAGCACGCCGACCATGCCGCCATGGAAGGACATGCCGCCATGCCAGACCTGAAGGGCGTCCAGCGGGTTTTCCATGTAGTAGGGCAGGTTGTAGAACAGCACATAGCCGATCCGCCCACCCAGGATGGTGCCGATCACCGCCCAGGTCAGGAAGTCGTCGAACTCCTCGGGCTTGGGCCGCAGATCGGGGTCGAGCCGCGCCAGCCCCATGCAATAGCGCCAGCCCAGTACGAACCCGGCCAGATAGGCCAGCGCGTACCAGCGGACGACGACTGGGCCGACGGCGATGGCGACCGGATCGATGGTGGGAAAGGCGACGACTGGCAGGGTGGCGAACATAGGAACTCCGGTCAGCGGTACGGGTCGGGCTGCGACAGGAAATCCTGCACATAGCGCCGGACACCCTCTTCCAGCTCGGTGAAGGGCTGGTCGAACCCGGCGGCGCGCAGGCGATCCGTCGTCGCCTGCGTGAAATATTGGTATTTGCCGCGCAGATGCTCAGGCATGTCGAAGTACTCAATCCGGGGAGGCAGCCCCAGAGCGGCGAAGGTCGCCAGCGCGAGGTCCTTGAAGCTGCGCGCCTTGCCGGTGCCGACATTGAACAGGCCGCTGACCTCCGGATGGTCGTACAGCCACAGCATCACGGCGACGCAGTCGTCGACGTGGATGAAGTCGCGCAGCTGGCCACCATCCTCGAAGCCGTTTTTGTGCGACTTGAACAGGCGCGCCGGATTGCCGGCCGTCAGCTGCGGATACAGCTTGGCGACCACGCTCATCATGTCGCCCTTGTGGGCTTCGTTGGGGCCGTAGACGTTGAAGAACTTCAGCCCGGCCCATTGCGGCGGCACAAGATCGCCGCCGGCGACGGCGCGGGCGATGCGGCGGTCGACCAGATGCTTGGACCAGCCATAGGCGTTCAGCGGCCGCAGCCGCGCCAGCCCATCGCAGGAGCCGTCATCGTCGAAACCGGCGGCACCGTCGCCATAGGTGGCGGCCGAGGAGGCGTAGATCAGCCGGCAGCCACGCCAGGAGCACCAGCGCCACAGCTCCAGCGTCAGCGCGACATTGTTGGCAACGATCTTGTCGACATCCCGCTCGGTGGTGGCGGAAATGGCGCCGAGATGGAAGACGGTGTCGATCTCGGCCGCATGCTGGTCGAGGAAGGCCAGCGTCTGCTCCGGCGGCACCAGGGCCGCGACCTCGCGCTTGGCGAGGTTCTGCCACTTCTCGCCATCACGGAAGCGGTCGATGACCGCCACGTCGGTGATGCCGCGCGCAGCCAATGCCGCGACAAGGTTGGACCCGATGAAGCCGGCCCCGCCGGTGACCACGATCATAGCGCTGTCCGCTGTTGCTCGACGCGTTTCGTGGGGACTTATAGGCGGGCGGGGCGGTGGGGGCAAGGTTGGGGGCGTGCGGGCTTGCGATGCCCCCACCTCAATCCTCCCCCGCTGGGCGGGGGAGGCTAGGTGGGGGTATCGAAGCCAGAACCTTACCGCGTCGCCCGGTTCGCGGCGCTCACCAGTGCCCGCAGCGAGGCGGTCACGATGTCGGCGTCGATGCCCACGCCGAACAGCGTCCTGTCGCCGGTCTTCACCTCGACATAGGCGCAGGCCTGGGCGTCCTCGCCGGAGCCGATGGCGTGCTCGCGGTAGTCGACGACGTGCAGGTCGGTGCCGCAGCCCTGGCGCAGGGCGTCCAGGAAGGCGTCGATCGGGCCGTTGCCCTTGCCCTTGGTGGTGATGATCTCGCCGTTGCGGCGCATCACCACGCTCATGGCGCGGGCGCCGGAGTTCGGGCCGCGCGGTTCGGTCGAATGCTCGACCAGTTCCAGCGGGGTGTCGGCGTCCAGATACTCGGCCTTGAAGGCGGCATGGATGTCGGCGGGCGACAGTTCCTTGCCGGTCTCGTCGGCGACGCGCTGCACGACCTTGGAGAACTCGATCTGCAGGCGGCGCGGGATCTGCAAGCCGTAGTCCTTCTCCAGCACATAGGCGATGCCGCCCTTGCCGGACTGGCTGTTGATGCGGATCACCGCCTCATAGCTGCGGCCCAGATCCTGCGGGTCGATGGGCAGGTACGGGACCTCCCACTTGCCGGTGTTGGACTTGGTCAGCGCCTTTAGACCCTTGTTGATGGCGTCCTGGTGCGAGCCCGAGAAAGCGGTGAACACCAGCTCGCCGGCATAGGGATGGCGCGGGTGGACCGGCAGCTGCGTGCAGTATTCCGACACGCGGACGATCTCGTTGATGTCGTCGATGTTCAGTTCCGGATCGACGCCCTGGGTGAACATGTTCAGCGCCAGCGTGACGACGTCGACGTTGCCGGTGCGCTCGCCGTTGCCGAACAGGGTGCCTTCGACGCGGTCGGCACCGGCCAGCAGCCCCATCTCCGCCGCGGCGACGCCGGTGCCGCGGTCGTTGTGCGGGTGCAGCGAGATGATCGCCGATTCGCGGTTCTTCAGGGTGCGGCAGAACCACTCGATCTGGTCGGCATGCACGTTGGGCATCGACATCTCGACCGTGGCCGGCAGGTTCAGGATGACCTTGTTGGTGGGCGAAGCGCCCCAGGTCTCCATCACCGCCTCGCAAATCTCGACGGCGAAATCCAGTTCGGTGCCGGTGAAGCTTTCCGGCGAGTACTGCAGGACGATCTCGGTCTCCGGCGTCTCGGCGGCCAGCTGCTTGATCAGCTTGGTGCCGGCGACGGCGATGTCGACGATGCCCTGGCGGTCCAGCCCGAACACCACGCGGCGCTGCAGTTCCGAGGTGGAGTTGTACAGGTGGACGATGGCGCGCTTGGCGCCCTTGATGCCGTCGAAGGTGCGGCGGATCAGCTCCTCACGCGACTGGGTCAGCACCTGGATGGTGACGCCGTCGGGGATCTTGCCCTGCTCGATGATCTCGCGGCAGAAGTCGAAATCGGTCTGCGAGGCGGCGGGGAAGCCGACCTCGATCTCCTTGAACCCCATGCGCAGCAGCAGGTCGAACATCGCACGCTTGCGGTCCGGCCCCATCGGCTCGATCAGCGCCTGGTTGCCGTCACGCAGGTCGACCGAGCACCACATCGGCGCCTTGTCCAGGGTGCGCGACGGCCATTGGCGGTCGGTCAGCTTCACCTGGGGGAAGGGGGCGTATTTGGACGGGGACTTCGGCAGGGTCGGGATGTTGGTGGCGGTGCTGGTTTGGGTCGCGGTGCTCATGGCGTCGTTCGGCTCCAGTGGCGGCCCCGGGCTCAAGCGCTTCTGTGCGGGAGGGGGCGGCGGATCGGATTTTGAAAGGCGGAGGGACCGGCGAGGGGTACGGCCGCAGAGCCGCCGGAAGTGGCTCAGCGACCGTCGGTAAGTCGCAGTCCCGGCCCCTGCCGGGCGACGCCGATGCCGGCGCCTTTGCAAACATCGCTCATGGAACAGACACTTCGACCGATGGAAACGGGGGAGAACGCGACGAACCCGGACGCTTAAAGCGCCGGGCCGAGAAGTCGAAGAAGGGCGTTCTTGCGGTCGATGGTGTTCATGGGGCGCACTGTGCGCAGGTGCGGCATGGCTGTCAAGCCCGGATTGGCGAAAATCGGACTGCGGGATGCACCAACCATTGCCGCCCTCAGCCCCAGATCAAGTGGTACAGCGTCGGCAGCAGCAGCGCCGTCGCCAGCCCGTTCAGGCCCATGCCCAGCCCGGCGAAGGCACCCGCCACCTCGTTGACCTGCAGGGCGCGGGCGGTGCCGATGCCGTGCGCCGCCACGCCCATGCCGAAGCCGCGGGCGCGCCAGTCCTTCACCCGGACAAGGTTCAGCACCCAAGTGCCGAGGCTGGCGGCGACGATGCCGGTGATGATGACGAATACCGCGGTCAGCGATGGCAGTCCGCCGATCTGCTCCGACACGCCCATGGCGATGGGGGAGGTGACGGATTTCGGCGCCATCGACAGGATCGTCACCTTCGTGCCACCGCAGATCCAGACCAGCGCCACCGCGCTGAGTGCCGAGGCGGCCGACCCGACCAGCAGCGCCACCATCATTGCCAGGGCCGAGCGCCGCACCTCCTGGAACTGGTTGTAGAGCGGGACGGCCAGCGCCACCGTGGCCGGGCCGAGGAGGAAATGGACGAACTGCGCGCCGTCGAAGTAGGTGCGGTAATCGATGCCCGACAGGCTCAGCGTGCCGGCGATCAGGGCGACGGCGATCAGCACCGGGTTCAGCACCGGGCGGCGGCCCAGCTTCTCGAACACCCACAGGCCGATCTGGTAGGCGACCAGGGTCAGCGTCAGCCCGGCCAGCGGGCTGGCAGACAGATAGACCCAGATCTGGTGGAGATCGGCGCTCATGTCCGATCTCCCTTCGCCGAATTCCCGGCCGGCCGCACGTCCTCCAGCCGCGGATCGCTGCGGCTCAACAGGAAGGCCATCACCTTGGCGGTCACCGCAATGCCGAACAGGGTGCTGCCGAACAGGGCGACGATGATCGGCAGCGCCTCCGTCTCCAGGCGGGTGACATGCACCATCACGCCGACGCCGGCCGGCACGAACAGCAGGGACAGGTGACGCAGAAGCCCGCCGGCGGTGTCCTGAATCGCGGCCGGCACGCCGCCGCGCAGCAGCAGGCCGGCGAACAGCAGCAGCATGCCCAGCACCGGGCCGGGGATCGGCAGGTGCAGCAGGCGGGCGGCCAACTCGCCGGCCAGTTGGCAGAGCAGCAGGAGCGTCAGGGTTCCGAGCATCGCGGACTCCGATGGAAGGGGCGCTGTGCGTCCCTTCTACCGCAGTTGCGAAGGCGCCGGGCTGCATTCCGCGAATGCGAGCCTCGCGAATCGGCGATGAAGCTGGCTGGAATGCGGAAAGGGAGTTATTGCAGCTTAGTGCGGGCGTGCAGACCGCGGCGGACGACGGATTGGGCCTCCACCGTCACTTCCTTCTTGCCGAACAGGCGCAGGAAGATGGCGTTGACGGTGGCGTGGGCGCTGACCGTCAGCGTGCCGGCCGCCGCATCCTCGGCGATCGTCAGCGGCGACAGGTTCGATCCCAGAAAGCCGTTGGGGAAGGCCTTGTCGAAGAAACTGCGGATGTGGCCGTCGCGTTGTGAATCGAACATCACCCGACCGCCGGCCAATGCGGCGGCATCGACGGCTTGCGACAGCCGCGCCTCCACGGCATAGCTGCGCAGAGCATCGACGGTGCAGCCGGCGCCCAAAGCGGTCGGAATGGCGAGGATCAGCGCGACCACCAGAAGCAGGTGGCGGCCCGTCCGCCGGTCTTCGTGCCCGCCATAGGGCAGGGGACGATAGACCAAAGTCATTGCCGGCCTCCTAAGCAATTGCCTATGCAGAAAGGAGTGTTTTCGTTGGATGCATTACTCTTAGCATCATCCGACAAGCAGGCAAACCAGGAAATGCAGCAAAAGCACAGCAAAAATCGCGTCGCAAATTGCTATGTATTTTACGCAAAGGCGGTAACTCGAATTTGCGATGCTGCCCGCAAAGGGTAGAGCCCTCCACAGCAGGGGGAAAGCGCAGTCTCGACTTTGAAAACGCCTCCGAACCGAAATAGAGCCGAGACAAAAGCGGGGCAATCGGCCGTCGATCGAGCGCTGTTAAGGGTTCGTTCGTCCTCTCCGCCGGTAGGCTGGCATCCTGACGCCTTGATCCATGCCGGAGCCGCCAGCGATGCCGTTCTTCCAAATTCCTTTCCGCCACCGTTCAGGAGCGCGCCGGCCGGCCCGGCCGCTGCTGGATCATGCGCTGGCGGTTGCGCTGGTGGCGCTGCTGCTGTTCGGGCTGTCGGGGGAGGTGCGCGGCGCGCTGGCCGGCCTCATGACGCAGGTGGAGGGGGCACGGGCGGCGGTCATGGCGCGCTGAACACGCACGCGGCTTCTCCGTTTCCGTTCTGCCGGCTAGACTCGGCATGAAATGACGGGGAGACGGCCCGATGAAGGGCGGCGTTTGGCGCGTGGTGATGCTTGGACTGGCGGTGGCCGCGGCCGCGCTGGTCTTTCTTGGCGTGGAAATCACGCAGCTGGCGGCCGATAACCGCACCGCCTTCACCCGCGGGCTGGCGATCTGCGGACTGGGCCTGCTGGCGGTCTGGTTCGTCTTCTCCCGCCTGTCGCGCCATTTCCGCGACCTCGACCGTCTGTCGGACCGCCTGTCCGGTGCCCGCAGCCGGGTGGATCTGGAGCCGATCTCCGGCGGACCGGGCGGCGAGCTGGCGCGTCTTGCCGAAGCGGCGAGCCTCGCCCGTGGCGGTGAGCGCGGGCTTGGCGACGGCCCTCTGGGGGTCGGACCACTTGGGGGCGGACGCGCGGACCGGGCGTTGCGGGCGGTGCTGGCCTTGGCCGACGATCCCCTGCTGGTCCTCGACGAACTCGGGCATGTGGAACAGCTGAACCCCGCCGCCGCACGGCTGTTGACGGTGGAGGAGGGGGCCGACATCGGCAAGTCCCTGCTTCGCGACGATCTGGCCCGTGCGATGGAGCGGGCGCGCGGTGGCGGCGCTCCCGTCACCGCCATGCTGCGCCGGATCGAAGAGGGCGAGCTGTCGGCACGGATCGCCGATCTGGGTCTGAGCGCCGGTGCGATCCTGTCCTTCCCCGCCCGTGGCATGGCCCATGCCGCCGGGCTCAGCGGCAAGCGCACGCTCAGCCTGCGAGTGGCCCATGCCGCCGGCCCGCTCGGTGATGAGGAGCCGCTGGCGGCCTTGCCCTTCGTCGCTCTCTGGGTGGCGACGGCGGGGGTGGAGCCGGACAGCGGTCCTGTGATCGCGATCGGCACCGTGCGGCTGGTGGGATCGCGCATCTTCCCCACCGTGTCGCTCGCCCTGCTGATCGACCCCATCGACCCCGTCCCGGCCGAGGCGACCGCCCGTCACGGCATCGGCACCGTCATGGTGGCGGGCGAGCGTCCGTTCGCCGCGGTGTGGCCGGCGATCCAGGACGCGCTGCACAATTGCATCGCCGTCGGCATCGGCATCGACTCGAGCCTCGCCGCCCTCGCGCGGTCGGCCGCCCAGGCGGGTATCGCCGATCCGGCGCTGCCGCCGTCGCTCGACCTCGGTACGTTGGCGGCGGCGTTGGATCCAGCTTTGGCCGGCGCGTCGCCCGACCGGTTGGCCGAGGCCTTCGGCGTCCCCCGCCACCCGCGCAATGGTCCGCAGGGGGAGGCGCTGTTCCAGGCCGAACTGGCCGTGGCGCTGCTGTCCCGCCTGACGGAGCGCGGGATCCTCACCCAGGGGCAGGCGCGGGCGCTGACCGCCGGCGCGGGCGGACAAATCTCCCCGCAAGTCTCTCCTTAAGCATCTTCCGCCAGCCGGAACCCGCTCACCGACAGCCGGGTCTCCGGCCGCAGATAGTGTCGCGTCCAGGGGCCGGCATGGTCGAAGGGCGTCAGACAACTGCCCCCGCGCAGGACCATGCGGTTGGCGGCAAGCCGGCCGTTGACCGCCTCGTCCGGAACGGCCTTTTCCGCGCCGTGGGGCCGGCGGTAGCCGGGGTACGTCAGGAAGGCGTCGCCGGTCCATTCCCACACATCGCCGCACATCTGCCAGGGGCCGGTGCCGTGGCAGGTCCCGGCGCGGGGGTGGCGGTGGCCGGAGCCCAGCAGATTGCCCATGCTGTCGCAGCCGGCGGCGACCGCCTCCCACTCCGCCTCCCGCGGCAGGCGCTTGCCGGCCCAGCGGGCGTAGGCGTCGGCCTCGTACCAGCTGACATGGCAAACCGGCTCGTCGGGGTCGAGCGGCTGCATGCCGTACAGGGTGAAGACCTGCCAGCGGGCGCCGGACCCGAAGCCGCCGCGCTCCCAATAGAGCGGGGCGCTCCAGCCTTCGGCGTGCGCGGTCTCCCAGCCGTCGGTGAGCCAGAGCGAGCGGTCGCTGTAGCCGCCGGCGTCGATGAAGGCCAGGAACTCGCCGCAGGTGACCGGGCGGGCGGCCAGCCGGTAGGGTTCCAGCCAGACGCGGTGACGCGGCCCCTCATGGTCGAAACCGGGCAGCGGCGCCGGCCTGCCGACCTCGACGAGGCCGCCGGGCTGCTCCAGCCAGCCATCGGGCGGGGCGCCGAGATGCGGGTGGTCCGGCGCCTCTTCATAGGCCGGACGCAGCGGGTTGCACCACAGGGCGTGCTTGATGTGCAGCAGCATCCGCTCCTGGTGGCGCCGTTCATGGGCGATGGCCATCATCAGCGCCGATTCGGCGGCCTCCCAAAGCGATCCGTCCAGCGCATCGATCAAATGCAGCACCGCGCCGTTGATCTGGTCGCGGTGGCGCATGATCTCGGCCGCCGTCGGACGCGACAGCACGCGGGGAGGCGCGGGGCCGCCGTCGGTGCGGGCGGCGAACAGGTCGAGGAAGGCCGGGTCGGCCGGCCGGTAGCCGGGGCTGAAGGGGATCAGCACCGCGACTTCGAACAGCCAGCTGGTGTGGGCGAGGTGCCATTTCGCCGGCGCGCCGTCCGCCACCGTCTGCACCATCAGGTCTTCCGGCAACAGGGTGGCGACCAGTTCGGCGGTGCGGGCGCGCGCCTTCTGGAAGCGGGTGGCGAGCGTTTGCCGGCGCTCAGCGGCGGACAATCCGGCTGACGGTGCGGTGGGTGGCTCGGCGATCGGGCTGGCATGGGTGTCGGGCACGGGCGGTCCCTCCGAAATCCAGAGCTTTTCGGAGAGTGTCCGCCCGGAGCGCCCCTTTTGGAATGCATGCATCCGTGGTGTCGCCGTCACCGCAAATAGTGGCTGCGACCGGATGCCGCACCGGCAAGGGCGCGGAAGATGCTGGAAGGGTGTGCCAAAAACGAAAAGGCCGCCAGAAAGGCGGCCTTGTTCATTCGAAGCACAGCTCAGTGTCGGACAAGCCTTACTTGATCTTGGCTTCCTTGAACTCGACGTGCTTGCGCGCCACCGGGTCGTACTTGCGGAACGACAGCTTCTCGGTGGTCTTCTTCGGGTTCTTCTTCTTGACGTAGAAGAAACCGGTGTCTGCCGTGCTCACCAGCTTGATGAGGACGGTGTTCTGCTTGGCCATGATCTCGATCCCGACAAAAAATCCGTGCCCCGCCGGCCCGGCGGGGGCGGCGTCGTAGCGGCGGAAAATACCGTCTGACGCCGCAATGTCAAGCGTTATGGGCGGTGAAATCGGCATCCGACGGCAATTGCCACAGCGCCGCCGCCCTCCGATCCGCTCAGCGCTCCGCCACGGTGTTGACCACCGCGGAGGCGACCGCCCGCTGGTACAGCGCCGGCTCCGCCAGCAGCCGCATGGCGACCTGCAGGTCCAGTTCCGGCTCATGCTCCTTCCACGGGCAGGCTTCGCGCAGGGCGTTCAGCGCATGTTCGTCGTCGGCCGCCTTGGACCGCCAGCTGGCGATCTGGGCCGGGCGCAGCCGTCCTTCGCGCAGGTCGGACAGCAGCGCCTCCGGATCGGTCTGGCCGGCCCGGCTGGTGCAGACGGTGGGCTGCACGCCCTGGCGATGCAGGGTGTAGCCGGCCGGCGTGTAGATGCGGCTCCAGGTCAGGAACAGCTCGCCGTCGTTGGGGAGGCGGTTGACCGTCTGGACGCTGCCCTTGCCGTAGCTGGACGCCCCCACCACCACCGCGCGGCCGGAGTCCTGCAGTGCGGACGCCACCACCTCGGCCGACGAGGCGGACCGGCCATCGACCAGAACCACCAGGGGCAGCCCGTCGAGCAGGTCGTCGGGGTTGGCGTCGAAGCGCTGGCGGCTTTCGGGATTGCGTCCTTCGGTGGAGATGATCCGGCCGCGGCGGATGAACAGGTCGGCGACCGCGACCGCCTGGTCCAGCAGCCCGCCCGGATTGCCGCGCAGGTCCAGAACCATGCCCTGCAGCGTCGGGCCGGCCGCCTGCCGGATGGAGGTCACCGCCGACCGCAGGCTGGAGGCCGTGGTGGCGTTGAAGCGGTCGAGCTTGACGATGCCGACGTCGCCGGACAGCGAATAGGTGACGGTGTTCGGCACCACCCGTTCGCGGCGCAGGGGCAGCCGGCGGGGAGCGCCGCCGTCGCGGGCGACGGTGAGGGTGAGCAGGGTTCCGGTGGGGCCGCGCAGACGCTCGCGCATGTCCGCCGCGGTCATCCGCGTCGTCAGGTCGCCGTCGATCGCCAGCAGCAGGTCGCCGCCGACGATGCCGGCGCGCTCGGCCGGGCTGTGCGGCATGACGTCGTGCACGGTGACGCGGCCGTTGGTGGCGCTGTCCAGCGAAATTCCGACGCCTCCGTAGCCTTCGCGCTGGGCGCGCTCGTTGCTGGCGCGCTGGACGCCGGTATAGCGGGAATAGCCGTCGAGGTCGGCGGTGACGCCGTCGAAGACGACCTGATACAGCCGTTCCGGCGTCGCCTTCGCCAGGATCGGCGACTGGCTGCGGGCGCGGTCGATGATGCGGGTGGTCAGAACCGCCCAGCCGGCGGCATCGCGGTCCGCCGCGGCGCCATACTCCGCCGCCAGCGCGCCAGACACGTACAGGCGTACGGTGTTGCCGGTCTGCTCCACCGTCACCGACGGATCGATGGTGCTCAGGCCCTTCATCCCGTCCATCCCCAGACGGTCGAAGGAAACCGGGTCCAGATAGACCTCGGCGATCTTGCCGAAGCCGACGGTGAAGACCTGTTCCGTCACCGGGGGCGGCGGCGCGACGATCGCGACCTGCGGCGGCCCGGCGAAGGCGGTGGTGGCGAAAAGGGCGGCGGTGGGAAGCTGGAACGCCAGATGTCGGAGCGAACGGCTCAGGCGGCGCGCCAGGTTCGACATCGCGGGGATCCGGAAAGACGGCAAGTTAAAAGGCGGCACTTGGGGCGGTGCATTCGGATCGCACACGCCGTGATCGCACAGGTTGTGATCGAACTGGGCCATGGGGCGAACCGCGGCCTCCCTTTCCTGCAGCCGGACCGGACGAGGATGTTGCCGATCCCGGATGGGTGATAGATACACCTTCGTTCAGGAGGCCGGGCGGGACAAAATTACGGGCCGCACCACAATGTCGCGGATTGTCCGATTCTGTGTCGCCAAGGTCACGCTGGTATGGTGGCGATGTGGCCAAAGCTTGGCCGCGCCACGATTCGGCCACATTGCTCAAGCGTTGCCATTGTGCAACGGTGCCGACGGCTTCCGAGTCGTCAGCCTGAGTCGGCCAGCCGGAAGAGCGTGCTGCCGCTGACCGGATCGGCCTCCACCAGCACCACCTTGACCGGGCTGCTGAGGCGGTACGTCCGTCCCGTACGCTGCCCGACCAGCGCGTGTGCGGCCTCGTCGTGATCGTACCTGTCGTCGGGCAGGCTGCTGGCCGGGATCAGGCCGTCGGCGCCGCTTTCGTCCAGCCGGACGAACAGCCCGAAGCGGCTGACGCCGGAGATGCGGCCGCTGAAGCGTTCCCCCACCCGGTCGGCCAGGAAGGCGGCGGTGTAGCGGTCCACCGCGTCGCGCTCGGCCACCGCGGCACGGCGTTCGGTGCCGGACAGATGCTCGCCGATCTCCGCCAGTCGGCCCAGCGTCTCGTCGTCCAGCCCGCCGACGCCCAGCCCCAGCGTGCGGATCAGCGCCCGGTGGACGATCAGGTCGGCATAGCGGCGGATCGGTGAGGTGAAATGGGCGTAGCGGTGCAGAGCCAGCCCGAAATGGCCGATGTTGTCCGGGCTGTAGGCGGCCTGGGCCTGGGCGCGCAGGATCACCTCGCTGACCAGCGGCGCGTGCGAGGTGCCCTCCACCTTGCGCAGGATGCGGGTGAAGTGGCTGGGCGTCAGGTCGGCGCTCTTTGCCAGCGGATGTCCGATCTCCGCCAGGAAGCCGCGCAGCGCCTCCATCTTGTCCATGGAGGGACGGTCGTGGATGCGGTACAGGCCGGGCATGGTGCGCCGTTCCAGCACCTCCGCCGCGGCGACGTTGGCGGCGATCATGAACTCCTCGATCAGCCGGTGGCTGTCGCGCCGTTCGCGCCGGGCGATCTCGGCGACCTTGCCGCGCTCGTCGATCAGCACCCGGCGTTCGGGCAGGTCCAACTCCAGCGTGCCGCGTTTGGCGCGGGCGGCGGCCAGTCGGGCGTACGCGCTGAACAGCGGGGCGATCACGCCGTCGGCCAGCGGCGCCGTTTCCTCGTCCGGCCGGCCGTCGTGGCAATCCTGCACCTGTTCATAGGTCAGCCGCGCCGCCGACCGCATGAGTCCGCGGACCAGCCGATGCCGGATCAGCACACCGTTGCGGTCGATCCACAGGTGGAAGGCCAAGCAGGCGCGATCCTCCCCCGGCCGGAGCGAACACAGGCCGTTCGACAGCGCCTCCGGCAGCATCGGCACGACGCGGTCGGGGAAGTACACCGAGTTGCCGCGTTCGTACGCTGTCCGGTCGAGCGCCGATCCGGGGCGTACGTAATAGGACACGTCGGCGATGGCGACGATCAGGTGCCAGCCGTCCGGGTTCTCGGGGGCGCTGTCCGGCTCCGCCCACACGGCATCGTCGAAGTCGCGGGCGTCGGCGCCGTCGATGGTCACCAGCGGGATGTCGCGCAGATCCTCCCGCTGCATCAGCGCCGGCACCGCCGCCAGTTCCGCCTCGCGCAAGGCGGCATGCGGGAAGGCGGTGGGGATGCCGTGGGCGTGGATGGCGATCAGGCTGAAGGCGCGCGGCTCGTCGGTGGAGCCGAGACGCTCCACCACGCGGGCCTGCGGTTGGCCGGCGCGTCCGGCCGGCAGAATGTCGGCGAAGACGAGATCGCCCGCTTCGGCCTCGCCACGGTTGGGCGGCAGCACCAGGAACTCGGTCTTGTGGCGGCGGTCGGTCGGGTGGATGCGTCCGCCGTCGGCGCTCGGCCGGTAGACGCCGAGGATGCGGCCCTCGCGCTCGCCGTCAATGCGACGGATGACGCGGGCCTCGTAAAGGCGGTCGTTGATGCGGGCGAGCTTCGCCAGCAGCGTGTCGCCGACCGCCAGCGGCTTGTCCTCCCCCCGCGACTTTTTTTCCGGCAGCAGGAAGATGCGCGGCGGGTCGCCCTCGCCGGTCCAGGTCAGCGGGCGGGCCGACAACTCGCCCTCCGCATCGGCGCCGGTGACCAGCAGCACGGCGACGGCAGGCAGCGCCTGCGGCGGGGCCATGCGCTTGTTGCGTCCACGTTCCACCGCGCCGTCCGCCTCCAGTTCGCGCAGCAGGTCCTTCAACGTCTCGCGGTCGGCTGATCCGGACAGCTTGAAGGCGCGGGCGATCTCGCGCTTGCCGACCGGGGTGGTGCTGGACCGGATGAAGGCGAGGATGGCGTCCTTGCTGGGGAAATGGCTGTCGGTCACTGGGCGGGCAGTCCGTCGGTTCTTGTCGCTGGTATGGCTATATAGGGATCAATCGGCATCAGGGCTCGTCGCCCAGGGTCTGCCCGCCGATGCGCGAATGGCGTCGCTGCGCTCCAGCGCCTCGCGGAAGCCGGCGAGCGGGAAGCGCACCTCCGTTTTCTCGCCGGCCGGCGACTGACCGACGATGGAGACTTCCGGCGCCGGAGCCATCTTCTCCACCATGCGGCGGTTGATGTCGGGATCGGTCACGGCGCAGGTGTTGGTCTCGAACCGGTAGGGCTTGCAGGGGGAGTCGGGCTTGAACACCGCCCGGTCGGCCCAGACCCGCACCAGCTTGTCGAGGTCCAGCGCTTCGGCATTCACGCGAAAGCGCAGCCCCTCGCGCCATTTGTCGGTCGAGCGCAGCCAGACCAGCCGGGCTGTGCGGTCGTTGGTGCCGCGGGCGGTCAACTCGCACTCCACCTGCCGCGTGCCGGTCCAGAGCTGACAGTAGAGCTTCCAGGACTTGAAGGTCTCGTCGAACTCCTGAAAGGGCTTGTCGGCCGCCAAAGCCGCTGGTGCGGCGGCGATCAGCGTCGCCAGGGCGAGGATCAGGCGCTGTCCGTGGCGGCAGGCGGGCATGGAACGATCACTCCCGCCGTTCCGCCCGGCGCCGCAGCAGGTGGTCGGCCAGCACGCAGGCCATCATCGCCTCGCCCACGGGGACGGCGCGGATGCCGACGCAGGGGTCGTGGCGGCCCTTGGTCAGGATGTCGGTGTCGTTGCCGGCGGTGTCGACCGTCTGGCGCGGCGTCAGGATCGAGCTGGTCGGCTTCACCGCGAAGCGCACGACGATGTCCTGTCCGGTGGAGATGCCACCCAGGATGCCGCCGGCATTGTTGGACAGGAACTGCGGCTGTCCGTCCGAACCCATGCGCATCTCGTCGGCGTTCAACTCGCCGGTCAGTTCCGCGGCGGCGAAGCCGTTGCCGATCTCCACACCCTTCACCGCGTTGATGGTCATCATCGCGCAGGCGAGGTCGCTGTCCAGCTTGTCATAGAGCGGGTCGCCCAGCCCCACCGGCACGCCGGACGCCACCAGTTCCACCACCGCGCCGACGGAGGAGCCGCTCTTGCGGATGCCGTCGAGATACTCGGCCCACTGGGTGGCCGCGACCGGATCGGGGCAGAAGAAGGGATTGTTGTCGATCTCCGCCCAGTCCCAGCGGCTGCGGTCGATCTTGTGCGGGCCGATCTGCACCAGGGCGCCGCGCACCTGGATGGCGGACCCCAGCACCTTGCGCGCCACCGCGCCGGCGGCGACCCGGCAGGCGGTTTCCCGCGCCGAGGAGCGTCCGCCACCACGGTAATCGCGGATGCCGTATTTCTGCCAGTAGGTGTAGTCGGCATGGCCGGGGCGAAATTTCCCGGCGATGTCGCTGTAGTCCTTGGATCGCTGGTCGGTGTTCTCGATCAGCAGCGAGATCGGCGTGCCGGTCGTCTTGCCCTCGAACACGCCGGACAGGATCTTCACCTGATCGGGTTCCTGGCGCTGGGTGGTGTAGCGCGACTGGCCGGGACGGCGCTTGTCCATCCAGGGCTGGATGTCGGTTTCCGCAACGAGGTCGATCAGCGACGGGCAGCCGTCCACGACGACGCCGATGGCCGGTCCGTGGCTCTCGCCCCAGGTGGTGAAGCGGAAAAGCGTGCCGAAGCTGTTGCCGGCCATGGTGACATCCTCCCGAAACGAACCCGCGACCGCAAAGCGGTTGCGCGCGTTTCTTGCGGCCTTTCGGCGGCAAGGTCAAGGAAGCGATGCGCTGATTTTTTAAGGGAGTTTTTTAAAGAAGGATGGTGCTGCCAGAGAGGATTGAACTCTCGACCTCTCCCTTACCAAGGGAGTGCTCTACCACTGAGCTACGGCAGCGCCGGATACGAACGCCTGATCACAGGATCGGAGGAATGGTGCTGCCAGAGAGGATTGAACTCTCGACCTCTCCCTTACCAAGGGAGTGCTCTACCACTGAGCTACGGCAGCCCCGATAACCGATCATCGCCGGGGCGATGCGTCCGGGTGAGGCGTCCAGGCTTGGCCGCCCCCCGAAGTGGCGCGGGTTATGCCACAGGCCTTTGGGGGATGCAAGCGCTTAAAATCACCCTGCGACCCACTTTTTTTCCCGCCCCGAATAAGTGCCCGAATCACGCCTGCGTCGCAGCGGACGGAAGCACCGCCTCGGCGCGGAAATCGGGCACGACGGTGCCCAGGATCGACAGAACCCGCTCGCCGTCGCCGGCCCGCGCCGCCGCCTCCAGTTCACCCACCGCGCGGTTGATCAGCGCATAGTCGATCAGCCGGGGGGAGGCGAGGAAGACGCCGTCGGCCTCGGTGCGGCTCGGCGCCTCCGCCGCGGTCAGGATCTCCTCGAACAGCTTCTCGCCGGGGCGCAGGCCGGTATAGGCGATCTCGATGTCGACGCCGGGCCGGTAGCCGGCCAGCCGGATCATCTGGCGGGCGAGATCGGCGATCTTCACCGGCTCGCCCATGTCCAGCACCAGGATCTTGCCGCGATCCTCCGCCCGGGTGGCACCGTGGGCGGAGGCCTGCAGCACCAGCTCCACCGCCTCGCGCACCGTCATGAAATAGCGGCGCATGTCGGGGTGGGTGACGGTCAGCGGGCCGCCCTGGGCCAACTGGCGCGTGAACAACGGCACGACGGAGCCGGAGGAGCCCAGCACATTGCCGAAGCGCACCGTCATGTAGCGGGTGGCGTGGTCGGTCCCGTCGCGCGGCGGCAGCACGTCCAGCGCCTGGCAATAGGTCTCGGCGAAACGCTTGGCCGCCCCCATGACGCTTGTGGGGCGGATCGCCTTGTCGGTGGAGATCAGCACCATGGCGAGGCAGCCGGCGGCGCGCGCGGCATCGGCCACATTGCGGGTCCCGACCACGTTGGTCAGTGCGCCCTCGCACGGGTTGGCCTCCACCAGCGGCACATGCTTCAGCGCCGCGGCATGGAAGACCAGGGCCGGATGCTCGTCCTGGAACAGGCGCATGATGCGGTCGCGGTCGCGCACGTCGGCGATCACCGCGCGGGTGTCGAGACCGGGGAACCTCTCCCGCACCTCCATCTCGATGCTGTAGAGGTTGAATTCCCCAGCATCGAGCAGGATCAGCCGCTCCGGCCCCAGCGTGGCGATCTGGCGGACCAGTTCGCTGCCGATGGTGCCGCCGGCGCCGGTGACGATCACCCGCCGTCCGCCGATCAGCCCGGAGATGGCGCCGCGGTCGAGCACCGCCTGCGGCCGGCCCAGCAGATCCTCCAGCGCGATCGGCCGCACCTCCACGCCCTTACCTTCGCCGAGCGCCGACTTGAATTCGGTCAGGCTGGGCAGGCGGGACATCACGAGCCCCTGCGCCTCCGCCCGGTCGAGCAGGCTGCGCAGCATCGCCCCCTTCAGTTCGGCATTGCCCTTGGTGATGATCAGCCGCTGCGGCCGTTCGCCTTTGCGTTCCAGCGTGCGGACCACCTGCTCCAGATCGTCCGGGCCGCCCAGCACCGGCACGCCGCGCACGGCATGGCCGATGCGCCGGCCCTTGTCGTCGAGGATGCCGACGACGCGATAGGCCGACTGGCCCGGCTGGTCGAGCGAGCGGATGAACAGCTCCGCCGCGTCGCCGACGCCCAGCAGCAGGACGGGGATGCGCGGCACGCCCTCCACCGCCTCGGCCCAGCTGAAGCGGCGGTCCTTCATGAAGCGGTAGGCGAAGCGCGGCCCGCCGAGCAGCAGCATCTGCACCAGCCACAGGATCGGCGGCAGGGAGCGCGGCAGCAGTTCGGCGCGTGTCAGCAGGAACATCGCCAGGACGAAGCACAGCACCGCCACGGTGACGGCGCGCACCACCTGCATCAGGTCGGGAATGGAGGCGTAGCGCCAGATGCCGCGGTACAGCCCGAACAGCACGAAAACGGCTGCCGAAATGCCGACCAGCGTCGGCAGCGCGATGACCAGCGCATCGAAATACAGGCCGAAGGCGGAGCCGCCCACCCGCAGGTACAGGGCGACGACCAGGGCCACCCCGGTCATCACCAGATCATGCAGGAAAACCAGGGATGCCCGTGCGGACGGGATACGCATGCCGCTAAACCTTGTTCATTCGTTCGGCCTTGAGAACCGGGGGCCGAAGCCGGCCATCGCCGATTCGGCCGGGTAATCAGCCGCGGGAAGCTTTGAACCATTCCGCGGTGGCGCGCAACCCGGACGCAAGGTCATGGGGCGGGCGCCAGCCGAGCCTTTCACGGATGGGACCGTCATCCACCGTCAGCGTGCCGGCCAGCCGGTCGAACACCGCGCGCGTGCCGGTCAGCGCCGCCCCCAGCGCCATCAGGCCGCGCGGAACCGGGACCAGCCGCGCCGGCCGGCCCAGCGCCGCGGCGATGGCGCGCACCAGATCGGCGGTCGAAACCGGCTCGCCATCCTGGACCAGGAAGGTCCCGCCGGCGGCGTGGGCATGCTCAAGCACCGTCACCACCGCGTCGGCGAGGTTGCCGACATAGATCAGGCTCCGCCGGTTGTGGATGCCGCCGAGCGGCAGCGGCAGGCCGGTCGCCACCAGCTTCACCAGAGCCCGCATGTTGCCGGCGGCGCCGGGTCCATAGACCAGCGGCGGACGGATCACCGCCACTTCCATGCCGGTGCGGGCGGAGATCGCGGCCAGCGCCCGTTCGGCCTCCAGCTTCGAGATGCCGTAGGGGCTGTGCGGGTCGGGCGGCGTCGCGGCGTCCAGCGGGGTGGGGCGGCTTTCGTCCACCATCGCCTTGATGCTGCTGAGGAAGACGAAGCGCTTCACGCCGGCTGCCGCCGCCTGCTCCGCCAGCCGGACGGTGCCGGCGGTGTTGACGCGGCGGAATTCGGCCAGCGGGTCGGCGGCCTTGTCGCGCATCACATGGACGCGGGCCGCCATGTGGATCACCGCATCGACACCCTCCAGCGCCGCGGTCCAGTCGGTGTCGGGGCCGATGTCGCCGACCACGGCCGGCTCCCACGGCCCTTCCTTGGCGCTGCGCAGGGCGGCGCGCACATGGTGTCCGCGGGCAACCAGCAGCGGGACGGTATGGCGGCCGACGAAGCCGGTGGCGCCGGTCAGGAGAACGCGCATGGGCAGGAATGTCCGTGCTGGGATCGTATCGTGGATTGAACCATGCCTTAGTATCCGGTTTGGCCGGGTGACGCCACGGCGCAAAGTCCCAGAACCCTTTTCCGGCTTTCGGTTGGTGGTGGGAATGGCTATAAGCTGAATAGGGACGCGTGAATAAGGACGCTACCAAGACATGTCACACATTGTGGACGGTGCAAATGATCGGCACAGCCGGATCATCATCGTCAGCTTTAACTGCGCCGAATTCGTCAATCGCGTCATTGGCTGTCTGCTCGACCAGACCGACCCCGCCTTCGAGGTGGTGATCGTCGACAATGCGTCGAAGGATGTCGACGGGATCGCCTTGCCCGCCGATCCGCGGTTCCGCATGGTCCGGCTGGACAGCAATGTCGGTTTCGCCAAGGCCAACAACATCGGCGCCGCCGGTGCCACCGTTCCCTGGATCGTCACGCTGAACCCCGACGCCTTCCCGCGCCGCGACTGGATGGAGCGGCTGCAGACCGCCGCCCAGGCGCAGCCCGACGTGGCGATGTTCGGCTCGACCCAGCTGTTCTCGCACGACCCCCGCATGATCGACGGCGAGGGCGACCAATATTCCATTTTCGGCTTCGCCTGGCGGGTCAATTACCGCCGCATGCTGAAGCCGCCCTATTACAGCGGTGAAGTCTTCTCGCCATGCGCCGCCGCCGCGATGTACCGGCGCGACTATTTCGAGGCGGTCGGCGGCTTCGACGAGGACTTCTTCTGCTACTGCGAGGATGTCGACCTCGGCTTCCGCATCCGCCTCGGCGGCGGTCCGGCCGTGCAGGTCGGCGACGCGGTGGTGGAGCATGTCAGCAGCGGCGTGTCCAAGCAGTACGGCACCTTCGCCCAGTATCACGGCGTCCGCAATCTGGTGTGGACGATGGTGAAGAACATGCCGCTGCCGCTGCTGCCGCTGGCCTTGGCCGGCCATGCGTTGCTGGTGGTCTATCTGGTGGTCCGCAGCCTGGGCAGCGGGCGCACCGGCGCCATCGGCCGCGGCATCCGCGACGCGCTGTGCGGGCTGCCGGGCATGATCGCCAAGCGCCGCGTCATCCAGCGCGACCGGAAGGCGACGCCGGGGCAGGTCGCCCGCATGATCGCCTGGAACCCGCTGCTGCTGAAGACCCGCGGCCGGCCGGGGCTGCGGAAGTCGCACAGCTCAGACCAGCCGCCATCCGTGGGTATTGAAAAAGCGTAGGGCGGACCGGGCGAACATGCGGATGTGCGCGCTGCCCTTGCGCGCCGCCTTGCCGCCGAAATGCACCATGCGCACGTCCGGCACATAGGCGATCTCGCCCAGCGCCATCGCCCGGCGCGACAAGTCGAAATCTTCGAAATAGAGGAAATAGCCGTCGTCGAACCCGCCCAGCCGGGTCAGCGCGTCGCGTCGGAACAGCATGAATGCGCCGCTGACCTGCTCCAGCCCGGTGACGACGCTGTCGCCGGTGATGTCGCGCATTTCGTAGCGGTTCAGCCGCTTTGCGAACATCCGCTTGATCGAAGCGGGGGCGAAGGCGCGAAGGCCCAGATCAAACACGGTCGGCCGCCGCTTGCACAGGAACTCCTGCTCGCCTGACGGACCAAACACCTTTGGTGTCAGCAGCACGGTGCGCGGGTGCGCCTCCATATAGCGCCAGCCGGCCAGCAGCGCGTCGGGCTCCAGCAGGATGTCGTAGTTCAGAATCAGGTGATAAGGCGCGTCGCCCTGCCGGATCGCCAGGTTGTGCCCGGCGCCATAGCCGACATTGCCATGCCCGGCGATCAGCGTCACCGGCGGCCGGCCGGCCTCGGCATAGCGGTTCAGCAACGGCAGGAACGGGTTCGACGCCGGCTCGCTGCCCTCCGGAGCGCCATTGTCGATGATCCACAGCCGGGTCCGCACCCCGGCTCCCTCGGACAGCCGGTCGGCCGCGGCACCGATGGTGTCGAGCGAGCGGGCCAGCAGGTCTGGATCGGGGTGGTAGAGGACGACGGAGAGGTCGAGGGAGGCGGTGGTCATGGGGATCAGGCCTTCGACATGCGCGTCAGTGTCGCCAGCAGCAGCGCGACCGTGACCGCGCCCGGCGCCAGCGTCCAGGCACCGAAGGTCCCGGCGGCCAGCGCCGCGACGACGAGGACGAGGCTGTAACCGATGATGGTCAGCACCACCCGGTCATGCCGGCCGGCACCCTTGGCGGCCTTCTGATAGAAATGCTCGCGGTGGGCCTGCCAGATCTTCTCGCCGCGCAGCAGTCGGCGCAGCAGGGTGATGGTGGCGTCGGTCAGGTAATAGGCGGGCAGGATCAGCGCCGCCGCCCAATCGCCGCGCGCCGCCAGCGAGGCCAGCAGGAAGGCCAGGATGTGGCCGAGCGGGATGCTGCCGACATCGCCCATGAACATGCGGGCCGGCCGCCAATTGTGGGTCAGGAACCCCGCCGCCGCCCCGGCCAGCGCCGCTCCGGCGACCCCTGTCAGCCCGAAATCGCCCATCACCAGCGACACCAGCGCCACGCCGCCGCCGATCAGGATGGTTTCGCTGCCGGCCAGCCCGTCGATCCCGTCCATGAAATTGTAGAGGTTGACGAACCACAGCCACAGGAAGGCCGTCGCCGCCCGGTCCAGCCCCCAGGGCAGCCAGCCTTGCCACACAAGCTGGTCGGACGGCAGCGCCAGCAGCCCGAACGCCACCGCCAGCGCCTGCACCGCCAGCCGCAGCAGCGGCGATAGGGTGCGCCGGTCGTCCATCCACGACACCCCCATCAGCGCCAGCGTGCCCAGCAGAACCGCCCCGGTTTCCAGCGGCCGGTCGTAAACGATCCCGGCAATGGCGAAAACCGGCACCACCGTCAGCATCACCGCCCAGCCGCCGCCGCGCGGGGTGGGGGCTTGATGGCTCGACCGCTCGTTCGGGATATCCATGATGCTGCTGGCGAGCAGATAGCGCAGAACCCGCGTCGACAGGTACCAGCCGACGGCCAGACACAGCAGGAAGACACCGATCAACGCGGACGAATAGGCGGTGGAGGTCATGGTGGCTCGGACGGTGGAGGAGAGGGAAAGGCTCAGAGCTTGTGATAGCCCTTGTACCACTCCACGAAGCGGGGCAGGCCGATCTCGATCGGGGTTTTCGGTTCGAAGCCCAGCACTTGGCGGCTCAGGTCGATGTCGGCGGCGGTCTCCTGCACGTCGCCGGCCTGCATCGGCTCCATCACCTTGACCGCCTCGCGGCCGAAAGCCTGCTCCAGCACGGTGATGAAGCGCATCAGCTCCTCGCACCGGTTGTTGCCGAGGTTGAAGACGCGGTGCGGGGCGCCGGTCTCCGCATCCACCGGGGCCGGGCGGTCGAGGGCGGCCAGCACCCCGGCGACGATGTCGTCGATATAGGTGAAGTCGCGCTTCATTTTGCCGCCGTTGAAAACGCGGATCGGCCGGCCGGCGGTGATGGCGTCGGCGAACAGCCAAGTCGCCATGTCCGGGCGGCTCCACGGACCATAGACGGTGAAGAAGCGCAGGCCGGTCGCCGGCATCTGGTAGAGATGGCTGTAGGTGAAGGCCAGCATCTCCGCCGCCTTCTTGGTGGCGGCATAGACCGACACCGGGCTGTCCACCCGATCCTCCACCGAGAAGGGCATCTTGCGGTTGGCGCCGTAGACCGAAGAAGTCGAGGCGTAGACGAAATGCTTCAGCCCCGGCATGCGCCGCGCCGCCTCCAGCAGCGTCACCTGACCGGTGACGTTGGCGTCGACATAGGCATAGGGATTCTCGATCGAATAGCGCACGCCCGGCTGCGCCGCCAGATGGACAACGCCGGTCACATCGGCGAACTGCGGCCATAGCCCCTCCACCGTCGCGCGGTCGGAGATGTCGGCCCTGATGAAGCGAAAGCCGGGCCGGCCGGTCAGCCGGGCCAGCCGCGCCTCCTTCAGCGCCACCGCGTAATAGTCGTTCAGGTTGTCGAGGCCGAGCACGCTCTCCCCGCGGTCCAGCAGAGCCGCCGCGACATGCGATCCGATGAAGCCGGCGGCCCCGGTGACGAGGATGGTCATGGTCCGACACCCTTATGACGATGGTCCGACGGTCTTATGCCCGAGCGGCGGCCGGGGCGCCAGCCTCCTTCCACGACCTTTCCGTGACCGGTTCGCACGCTTGACAGCCGATCCGCCCTGCCGGTCTACTGCGCGACCGCGACACACCAGGACCGATGGGACCATCGATGCCCCCGAAGAAGAATCCGCTGAACCTGAACCCGCTGCAGCTGCGCACCCTGACCCTTCTGCAGGAGATCGCCCGTCTGGAGAACGCTCCGGCCGAGGATGAGGAGGGGGGCTTCCAGATCACCTCCCTGCCGCATGCTCACGGCAACCACTTCCACCTCGGCCACGCCGTGGTCGCCGCCAAGGATGCCACCGGACTGCAGAACGATGCGGTCTGGACCATTCTGGAGCGCAAGGGCATCGTGAAGCGCACCCCCGGCGCCGCGATCCTGACCGCGACCGGCGTCGGTTACGAGACCGGCCTGCGCGACCAGATCCTGCATCATTCCGACCACTGACACCCTGCGCGGAGCCGCGCCGATGGACGACACCGCCGAGACGCTGAACACTCCGCCGGCACCGGTGAAGCCGAAGCCGGCGGTGAAAGACCGTGATGAACGCCTCGCCGCCCGCCTGCGCGAGAATCTGCGCAAGCGCAAGGAGCAGGCGCGGCAGCGGGGAGAGTGAGTGGGAAGTTAGGCGTCTGTGCCCCCTCCCTAACCCTCCCCCACCTTCGGTGGGAGAGGGGGCTGCCGCCGCTTCGCATAAGGCACCCTCTCCCGCGGAGCGGGGGAGGGTCGGGGAGGGGGCGAGCGGTCGAGGGGCGCCGCCCCCTAAGCCAAATCCTTCCTGAACCAGATCTGCTTGTGCCCCGGCGGATAGCCCTCCATCTCGGCCCACACCTCATAGCCCTGCTTCGGGTAGAAGCCCGGTGCCTGGAAATCATAGGTGTAGAGTCGCGACCAGCGGCAGCCGCGCGTCTTCGCCTCGGCTTCCGCCGCAGCGAGCAGCCGGCCGCCGAGGCCGCTGCCGCGGGTGGAGTCGTCCACCCACAGCAGGTCGACATACAGCCAGTCCCAGAGGGTGTAGCCGACCAGCCCGCCCTTCAGCGTGCCGTCCGCATCACGGGCGGCCACAACCAAATCACGGCGGTCGTAAGCGCGGCCGAGCGACGCCTCGTTGTAGGCGCGCAGGCCTTCGAAGACTCCGGCCAAGTCGGCCGGGGCGGGGGTGTCCGTCACGGACAGGGTGAAGCTCTGTGTCATGCGGCGCAGCTTAGCCCCTGCGGTGCCAAAGACCAGCGCCGTGATAAAGAACCGTCCATGCACCACAAGCGGCCCGGCTTTTCTTGAGCCTCGCCGCGCGCTCGGCTACAAACCAGCCTCACCACCCCTCCACCCAATCGATACGCCAAGGAGTACCCCCGCGATGGGCATCATGCCGGACAGCTGGATCCGCGAGATGGCCGAGACCAAGGGCATGATCGAGCCCTTCGTCGAGACCCAGAAGCGCGAAGGCGTGATTTCCTACGGCGTGTCGTCCTACGGCTACGACGCCCGGGTCGCCGACGAGTTCAAGATCTTCACCAATGTCGACAACGCCATCGTCGATCCGAAGCGCTTCGACGATTCGAGCTTCGTCGACCGCAAGACCGACGTCTGCATCATTCCGCCGAACAGCTTCGCGCTGGCCCGCACGGTCGAGTATTTCCGCATCCCGCGCGACGTTCTGGTCATCTGCCTGGGCAAGAGCACCTATGCCCGCTGCGGCCTGATCGTGAACGTCACCCCGCTGGAGCCGGAGTGGGAAGGCCACGTCACTTTGGAGATCTCCAACACCACCCCGCTGCCCGCCAAGGTCTATGCGAACGAGGGGCTGTGCCAGTTCCTGTTCCTGAAGGGCGACAGCGTGTGCGAGGTGTCCTACGCCGACAAGTCCGGCAAATACATGGGGCAGAAGGGCGTCACGCTGCCCCGGCTCTGAGCACTCCTAACTCCGATCGCTCATCGACGCGTATCCGCGAAAGAAACAGGTCCATGGACAAGATCCGCATCCGCGGCGGCCGCCCGCTGAACGGCTCCATCACCGTTGGTGGCGCCAAGAATGCCGCCCTGCCGCTGATGACGGCGTCGCTTCTCACCGACGAGACGCTGACGCTGACCAACCTGCCGATCCTGGCCGACATCAACACGTTGTGCAATCTGCTGTTGCAGCACGGCGTGGCGATCCACATGGCCGGTGCCGGCGGTGATTGCGCCGGCCGTGCCGTGGACTTCACCGCGCGCGACATCACCAACACCACCGCTCCCTATGATCTGGTGCGCAAGATGCGCGCCAGCGTGCTGGTGCTGGGGCCGTTGCTGGCCCGCTGCGGCGAGGCCAAGGTGTCGCTGCCCGGCGGTTGCGCCATCGGCGCGCGTCCGGTGGACCTGCACATCAAGGGTCTGGAGGCGATGGGCGCCGACATCCGGATCGAGGCGGGCTATATCGTCGCCAAGGCTCCGGCCGGCGGCCTGCGCGGTGCGGAATACGTCTTCCCCAAGGTGTCGGTGGGTGCGACCGAGAACCTGCTGATGGCCGCCACCCTGGCCAAGGGCACCACCATCCTCGTCAACGCCGCGCGCGAGCCGGAAGTGACCGACCTCGCCGAGTGCCTGGTCAAGATGGGGGCGAAGATCACCGGCATCGGCACCGACCGGCTGGTGATCGAGGGCGCGGACCGCCTGCACGGCGCCCGCCACATGGTGGTTGCCGACCGCATCGAGACCGGCACCTACGCCATGGCCGCGGCGATCACCGGCGGCCGTCTTGACATCATGAACACCCGTCTCGATTTGATCAAAGCGGCGGTCAAGGCGCTGGCTCCGGCCGGCGTCGCCTTCGAGGAGATCGAGAACGGGATCCGCGTGTCGCGCGCGAACGGCGAACTGCACGGCGTCGATGTGATGACCGAGCCGTTCCCCGGCTTCCCCACCGACCTTCAGGCCCAGATGATGGCCCTGATGTGCACGGCGAAGGGCGCGGCGATGATCACGGAAACGATCTTCGAGAACCGCTTCATGCATGCGCCGGAGCTGACCCGCATGGGTGCGCGGATCACGGTCCACGGCTCGTCGGCCCTGGTGCGCGGTGTGGAGAGGCTGACCGGTGCGCCCGTGATGGCGACGGACCTGCGCGCTTCGGTGTCGCTGGTGCTTGCCGGGCTGGCGGCGGAGGGGGAGACGATGGTCAACCGCGTCTACCACCTCGACCGCGGTTATGAGCGGGTGGAGGAGAAGCTGGCTGCCTGCGGTGCGGAGATCGAACGCATCCACGGCGGCGACGAGTAAGCGGCGGGGGCGCCCCTCCGCCATCCCGATAAGGTTGGCCATTCCCGAGAGGTGCCCACGACCATGACGGCCTCAGCCATGACCCCGATCCGCCTGCGCGCCGAAGACGAGGAGGACCTGAAGGTCGTCTCCGCCTGCCTGCAGGACGCCATCCTGCCGGTCGGCGACATGTGCTTCCAGCCCGACGACAAGCGGTTCGTCATGGTCGTCAACCGCTTCCGCTGGGAGGCCGCCGACCGCCCGCGTCCCGGCCCCGCCGCCGACGACGACGATCTGGCCCCCTACGAGCGGGTCCATTGCGGTGTGCGGGTGGACGGGGTGACCGGCGCCAAGCTGCGCGGCTTCGATCTGAAGGACCGCGGCCGGATCCTGGAGTTGCTGTCGATGGAGACGATGGAGGGCGGGATCGCCCTGCATTTCGCCGGCGGCGGCTGCGTCCGCCTGGACGGGGCATCCTGGCGTATGGTGGTGGAGGATCTGGGCGAGCCCTGGCCCACCGGCTGCAAACCCTGCCACCCTGACGAACTGGCCTGAGACGAACTGGCCTGAGCGGCCTGACGGCACGCGGGGCGCCGGTTCAGCGCGCCGCGACCTGGGTGTCGTTGTGGATGCGACGGATCACGTCCTCCGCGGTCTTCTTATAGGTGACGGTGTCCACGTCCTCGCCCGGCGACAGTTGCGAGCGGCGGACGGTGAAGAAGCGGTGACCGACATCCAGCATGCCGCTGGCCTCGACCAGGATGCTGGTGTCCTTGCCGTCGGCGCTGGGCGAAACGGAAACGATCTGGCCCAATTCTTCGCCGAGCAGACCGGTCACTTCGAGCCCGACAAGATCGTCGCCGGCACGCGGATCGGCCGCCTGGACCGACTCGATGTGGGCGAATGGCAGGGTCGCTGCCAGCGCAAGGCCGGCCAACAGGGTCTGGAACCTCATGATTCGGGCTCCCTTCGCTGATGTGTGTCTCGTATGTCACAATCAACATGGGAATTGCGGGACAGTTCCCAGGGAACGATGCAGGAGTAATCCGGTTGCTGCGGCATGACCAACAGCGAAGGAGGCCCCTCCATGGCCCAGAACCTCAATGGAAAGACCGTGGCCGTTCTCGCCACCGACGGCTTCGAACAGGTGGAACTGACCGAGCCGGTGAAGGCCCTGCGCGATGCCGGTGCCACCGTGCATGTGGTCGCTCCGAAAAGCGGGCAAATCCAGGGCTGGAACCACCATGACCGCGGCGACAAGGTTGATGTCGACGTGACGCTCGACCAGACCGATGCCGGCCGCTACGACGCGCTGATGCTGCCGGGCGGCGTGATGAATCCGGACAGCCTGCGGTTGGAACCGAAGGCGATCGAGTTCGTGAAGAGCTTCGTGAATTCGGATCGTCCCATCGCCGCAATTTGTCACGGCCCCTGGACGCTGATCGACGCCGGCGGCGTGCGTGGCAAGCGGATGACCTCCTGGCCGTCGCTGCAGACCGACCTGCGCAACGCGGGCGCGACCTGGGTCGACGAGCAGGTGGTGACCGACCATGGTCTGGTCACCTCGCGCAAGCCCGACGACATTCCGGCCTTCTGCCGCAAGATGATCGAGGAATTCTGCGAAGGCCGCCACGCCGGCCATCGCCACGCGGCGGAATAGGGGGCGGCGGGATTCTGGCGGAGTTAGACCCCCACCTAACCTCCCCCGCTCTCAGCGGACCTATGGTCCGCCTGCCGCGTCAGCACAAAGCGAAGCTTTGTGCGAGAGCTGGGCGGGGGAGGGACTGCCGCCACTCTGCCAATACAGCACTTAGTCTCCTCCCCCGCCCAGCGGGGGAGGATCAAGGTGGGGGCATCGAAGCCCGCACCTAGCCAAGTTAACCCCCTACGCCGTCACCAGCGGCGACAGCCCGTTCTGTATCGCCCACACCGCGGCCTGGGTGCGGTTCTGCGCGTTGATCTTCCGCATCACGTTCTTGAAATGCATCTTCACCGTCGATTCGGTGATGTGCAGGTTGCGCGCGATGGCCTTGTTCGACTGGCCGGCCAGCAGGCAGCGCAGGATCTGCACCTCGCGCTTCGACAGGTAGACGCTGGGCGGCATGGCGATCGGGGTCGGGCTGTGCTGCGGGCGCTCGTTGGCGGCGGCCATCAGCAGGCCGGCGACATGGGTCGGATAGACCACCTCGCCCAGCATCACCAGACGCAGCGAGCGCAGCAGGCTCTCGCTCGACATGCTCTTGTTCAGATAGGCGTCGGCGCCCGCCTTCAGCGACTGGGACAGGCTGCGGTCGGCGATGGTGTCGGCCAGCACCGCGATCCGGGCCGATGTGCCGTCGCGCAGGCGCCGGATGCCGGCGATTTCCTCAGGCATGCCGTCCTGGAGCGCCAGCACGATCAGGTCGGGCTCCTCGCCGTCGGCAATGAGGTCGAGCGCGTCGTCGGCGCTGGCCGCGTGGGCGCTGACCCGGAAGGGGCCGCCGCCGATCAACGTTGCCAAGGCCGCCGAAAACAGCCGGTCATGGTCGACCAGCATCACATTCCATGTCGTCATTGTTCATCCTCCGCTGGGCCGCCCTTATCACCGGGCGGCGGCGATCCCCCCTTTTTGTCCGCGCCTGAAGGATCAGGCCAAGGACCGGACCGGTTGATCCGGCCCACGCAGACTCCGAACATAGAAAATTAGAACAATATTGTTCGGAACAGCGGGCTTTACGCTTCATGCCGGGATGATTTATACGGTTCATTAACCAACGGCGCAAGGTGAGAACAGGAAAGTCACAGGCAATAGATCAGATTTGGCCGGAAATTGAACGCAGATCCGTTCATTCGATATTTAGGGGTAGCTGCGCCAAAGAGCGGCGCGAATGAACCGCTTTTCCGTTGGGGCTTTTTGGTGTTCTTGGCCCTACTGAGGAGCGGTCCGCTGAGAATAAGGGGACACAATGGAGTTCGAGCTTCAAGCGCGCGATGGTTCGCGTAGCGCGGGCAATCCCACGCGGATTTTTCTGGTGGTCGACGAGCAGCCGATGGTGCGCCATGGCTTCGCGCTGTCCATCGGCGAAATCTGCCCTGGGACGCGCGTGCTGGAGGCCGGGTCGTTGGATGAAGCGCTGAACATTGGCCGCCAGACTCCCGAGCTGGCTCTGGTTCTCTACGATCCAGGCCCGCCGCGCGGGGATGAGGATGACACGGGCGGCAGCACCATCGCCGGGCTGCGCCGGCTGAAGGAGACGCTGGGCGACGTGCCGGTCCTGATCCTCACCAACTCCGACGAGGTTGCCGACATCGTCGACAGCGTCCGCATGGGCGCCCGCGGCTACGTGCTGAAGACCAGCCCGCCAGAGGTGCTGGAGCATGCCATCTCGCTGGCGCTCAGCGGCGACATCTTCCTGCCGCTGCCGCGCGCGGTGCTGAACGGGGCGCTGGCCGAGGGGCCGCGCGGCAACGACGACATCCTCGACCGCCTGACCGACCGCCAGCGCGACGTCTTCGAACTGCTGCTGGCCGGCCACTCCAACAAGGAGATCGCCCGCGGCCTGGGCGTGCTGGAGGGCACGGTGAAGGTGCATGTGCGCGCCATCATGCAGAAGCTGGGCGTGCGCAACCGCACCCAGGTCGCGGTGGTCGCCGCCCGCAACGGCTGCTTCAACGGCGAGGGCTGAGCGGGGCGGGGTGTTTGTCCGCATTGCCTGAACGGCTCCGCTTCCGGCAGACTGGCGCCCGCAGAGTCCAGTTGGCAGTCGGGGAGCGGGCGCTTGGTTCAGGTGGCGGTGGCCGACAGGCCGGAAGGCTCGGCGCGTGAGGAAAAGAAGGTCGCCGTCCATGGCGCGGCGACCGTCCGGTTCGAGCATCGCCACGGCGAGACCCGACTGGCGACTCTCTACCATCATGACCCGCTGCGGGTGCTGATGCCGACGCCGCGCCGCGATGACCTTCCCATCGCGGTGCTTGCCACAACATCCGGCGGAATGGTCGGCGGTGACCGCATGGACATCGCCCTGTCGGTCGGGCCGGGTGCCAGGGCGCTGGTCACCACCCAGGCGGCCGAGAAGGTCTACCGCTCAACCGGCGCCGACTGCCGCATCGACACCGCCTTGTCGGTGGAGGACGATGGCTGGCTGGAATGGATGCCGCAGGAGGCGATCGTTTTCGAAGGCTCCCGTCTTCGCCGCCTGACCCGGATCAATCTGGCGGGTGACGGCCGCGTCATCGCCGGCGAAATGCTGGTCTTCGGCCGCGCCGCCTTCGGCGAGACGGTCACCCGTGGCCTGATCCGTGACGCCTGGGAGGTCGCCCGCGACGGCCGTCTGATCTGGGCCGACGCCCTGCATCTGGACGACGACATCGCCGAGGCGCTGGCCCACCCCGCCGGCTTCGGCGGAGCAGCGGCCTGCGCCACTCTGCTGCACGCCGCTCCCGATGCCGGCACCCATCTCGACGCCGTCCGCGCGCTGGCCGAGCCGCAGGAGGGAGCCCGCATCGGCGCCACCGCGTTGGATGGCCTGCTGATCGTGCGCATTCTCGGCGGCGATGCCCGTGCGGTGCGGCGCGCCTACGCGACGCTGTGGTCCGGCCTGCGCGCCGAGGCCGCCGGCCTGCCCACCCGCCTGCCGCGGCTGTGGGAGGTGTGACGGCCGAGCCCAGGCTTGCGCGTCAACTGGTTCAACCCTCTACGTCATACGACGCACTTGGCGCGCCGCTTCGGCGTGGCATAATTGCCGGTAACGAACAGGGTGGCGAAAGGGCAATCCCCCGATGAACCTGACAGGGCGCGAGAAGGACAAGCTGCTCGTCGCGATGGCGGCGATGGTGGCGCGGCGGCGGCTGGAACGCGGGGTCAAGCTGAACCATCCGGAGGCGGTCGCCCTCATCACCGATTACGTGGTGGAAGGCGCGCGGGATGGCCGGACGGTGGCCGAGCTGATGCGTGACGGCGCCACCGTGCTGACCCGGGATCAGGTGATGGACGGCGTGGCCGACATGATCCACGACATCCAGGTTGAAGCAACCTTCCCCGACGGCACCAAGCTCGTCACCGTCCACCAGCCGATCCGTTGAGGGGGACAGCCCATGAAACCCGGTGAAATCTTCCCGGCGGCCGGCGAGATCGTGCTGAACGATGGCCGCGACACCGTCGAACTCGACGTCGCCAATGCCGGCGACCGGCCGATCCAGGTCGGCTCGCACTTCCACTTTTACGAGACCAACAGCGCGTTGACCTTCGACCGCGAGAAGGCGCGCGGCTTCCGGCTCGACATTCCGGCCGGGACGGCGGTGCGTTTCGAGCCCGGCCAGACCCGGCGCGTGACTCTGGTCGCCTATGGCGGCGACCGGGTGGTGATCGGCTTCAACCGCATGGTCAACGGCGCCCTCTGACGGGCCGACAGGGAAGGGCGAACGACAATGGCGCACCGCATCGACCGGGCCGAGTATGCGGCCCTCTACGGCCCGACCACCGGCGACCGTATCCGGCTGGCCGACACCGACCTGATCGTGGAGGTCGAACGCGACCACACCGTCTATGGCGAGGAGGTGAAGTTCGGCGGCGGCAAGGTGATCCGCGACGGCATGGGACAAAGCCAGCGCTCACGCCACCAGGGGGCGGTCGACACCGTCATCACCAACGCCCTGATCATCGACCATTGGGGCATCGTCAAGGCCGACATCGGCATCACCGGCGGGCGCATCGCCGCCATCGGCAAGGCCGGCAACCCCGACATCCAGCCCGGCGTCGACATCATCATCGGTCCGGGCACCGAGGTGATCGCGGGCGAGGGCAAGATCGTCACCGCCGGCGGCATCGACGCCCACATCCATTTCATCTGCCCGCAGCAGGTGGACGAGGCGCTGAACAGCGGCGTCACCACCATGCTGGGCGGCGGCACCGGCCCGGCCGCCGGCACCTCCGCCACCACCTGCACGCCCGGTCCATGGCATATGGAGCGGATGCTCCAGGCCGCCGAAGGGCTGCCGATCAACCTCGGCTTTTTCGGCAAGGGCAACACCAGCCGCCCCGATGCGCTGCTGGAGCAGATCGCCGCCGGCGCCTGCGGCCTGAAGCTGCACGAGGATTGGGGCACCACGCCCGACGCCATCGACACCTGCCTGACGGTTGCCGACCAGCTCGACGTCCAGGTGGCGATCCACACCGACACGCTGAACGAATCGGGCTTCGTCGAGGACACCATCGCGGCGTTCAAGGGCCGCACCATCCACACCTTCCACACCGAAGGGGCGGGCGGGGGTCATGCGCCGGACATCATACGGGTGGCCAGCTTCGCCAACGTGCTGCCCAGCTCTACCAACCCGACGCGGCCCTTCACCATCAACACGGTGGACGAGCATCTGGACATGCTGATGGTGTGCCACCACCTCAGCCCGCGCATCCCCGAGGACGTCGCCTTCGCCGAAAGCCGCATCCGGCGCGAGACCATCGCGGCGGAAGACATCCTGCACGACCTCGGCGTCTTCTCCATGATCTCGTCGGACAGCCAGGCGATGGGCCGGCTGGGCGAGGTGGTGATCCGTACCTGGCAGACCGCCCACAAGATGAAGCTCCAGCGTGGCCGGCTGCCGCAGGAGACCGGCGACAACGACAATTTCCGGGTCAAGCGCTACATCGCCAAATACACCATCAACCCGGCGCTGTCGCACGGCATCGGCCATGTCGTCGGATCGGTCGAGGTCGGCAAGCTCGCCGATCTGGTGGTGTGGTCGCCGGCCTTTTTCGGGGTGAAGCCGGACATGGTGATCAAGTGCGGCACCATCGCCGCCGCGCTGATGGGCGATCCGAACGCCTCCATCCCGACGCCGCAGCCGGTGCATTACCGCCCGATGTTCGGCGCCTTCGGCCGCTCGCTCCAGGCCAGCAGCGTCACCTTCGTCAGCGCCAAGGCGATGGAACTGGAGGTCGGCCGCCAGCTTGGCCTGCACCGCGAGCTGATCGCCGTCCAGGGCACCCGCACCGTCGGCAAGAAGGACATGATCCACAACGACGCCACCCCGCACATCGAGGTGGACCCGGAAACCTACGAGGTGCGGGCGGACGGACAACTGCTGACCTGCGAACCGGCCGACGTCCTGCCGATGGCGCAGCGGTATTTCCTGTTCTGATGGTACGCTCCCTCTCCCGCCCCGGGAGAGGGAAGGGGCCCAAGCGAAGCTTGGGAAGGGTGAGGGGTATTCCAAGGATTAGATCCATGTCCGGAACCCCCCTCACCCTCCCGCCTTCGGCGGGTCCCTCCCTCTCCCGGGGCGGGAGAGGGTAATGGTTGCGAAGGCTCAAACAGTTGATCGGTGTATTCGACTCAGGACATGGCGGATTGACGGTGCTGCGCGCCCTGGTGGATGCGGCACCCGACCGGCCATTCGTCTATCTCGGCGACCATGCCGCCGCTCCCTACGGCCCGCGCAGCGAGGACGACATCTATCGGCTGACCATCGCCGGGATGGATCGGCTGTTCGCCCAGGGCTGCCGGCTGGTCGTCATCGCCTGCAACACCGCAGCCGCGGTGGCGCTGCGCCGTTTGCAGCAGGAATGGCTGCCGTCGGCCCATCCCGGCCGCAACGTGCTGGGCGTGCTGGTGCCGATGGTGGAGGCGATCACCCGCGTGCCGTGGATGATCGACACCGTTCCGCCCGACCATCTGGCCGAGCCGCGCAGTGTCGGAATCTTCGCCACCGCGGCGACGGTCAATTCCGGATCCTTCCCGCGGGAGATCGGCAAGCGCGCGCCTTCGGTCCGCGTCGTGCAGCAGGCCTGTCCCGACCTCGTGCCGCTGATCGAGCGCGGCGCGTCGGATGACGAGATCGAACCGGCGGTCGCCGGCTATGTCCGCGTGCTGCTGGACAAGATGGGCAGCCAGCCGCTGGACACGGTGGTGCTGGGCTGCACCCATTACCCGCTGGTGCGCCACCTGTTCGCCCGCGCGCTGCCGCCGGGGGTGGAGGTGCTGTGCCAGCCGACGCTGACCGCCCGCTCGCTGGAGCAGTATCTCGATCGTCACCCCGAATACCGGCCAGATCCTGCCGAACGGGGCCTGCGCTTCTTCACCACCGGGGACGCGGCGCTGGTCAGCGATCTGGCCGGCCGCTTCTTCGGCCACCCGACCCCCTTCGAACGGCTTCGCTGATGACCGATCCCACCCGCCGCGCCACCCGAGTCCACGCCCGCGGCCATTGGCCGGTCGAGCAGGCGGCCGGCACCGTGACGCTCGCCTTCGATGACCGTTTCCGCCGCCGCATGGCGATGACCGACGATGCCGGCGGCGCCTTCCTGCTCGACCTGCCGCGGGCGGTGGCGCTGGACGACGGCGACGGGCTGGAGTTGATCGACGGCAGCTTCCTGCGCGTGGTCGCCGCCTCTGAGGAGCTGATGGAAGTCCGCGTACCCGGCCCGGTCGAGGCCTTCGCGCGGGTCGCCTGGCATCTCGGCAACCGTCACCTGCCGGTGCAGATCGTCGGCGACACCATCCGCCTGCGCCGCGATCATGTGATCGAGGACATGCTGCGCGGGCTGGGGGCGGAGGTGCGCGATGTGATCGCCCCCTTCATGCCGGAAGGCGGCGCCTATGGCGGGCATTCGCATGGCGGCGGGCATGGGCATTCGCACTGAGGTCGATCACAGCGTCTCCACCCACGCCCTGACGCGCCTGCTGGCGTGGCTGTCGCCCAGCTTTCCCGTCGGCGGCTTCTCCTACAGCCATGGGATCGAGGCGGCGGTGGAGCAGGGGCTGGTGCGGGACCGGGCGACGATGATCGTCTGGCTCGACGGCATCCTGCGCCACGGCGCCGGGCGCACCGACGGCATGCTGTTCGCCGCCGCCCACCGTGCCGTGCTGGTGGGGGACGAGACCGGCTTCGCCTGGGCGGTGGAGCGGGCCGACATCCTGCGCGCGTCCGCCGAGACCGCGCTCGAATCGCGGGCGCAGGGGCAGGCTTTCCTGCTGGCGATCCGCGCCGCATGGCCGCTCGATAACCTGCCGCGCTGGGATTCGGTGATCGCCGCCACCGGCCGGCCGGTCGCTTATGCGGTGGCGGTGGCGCTGGTGTCGGCGCTGATCGGTGTGGCGGAAGGGCCGGCGCTGACCGCCTACCTGCACGCCTTCGCCGCCAATCTGGTGTCGGCCGGCGTTCGTCTGGTGCCGCTGGGCCAGACCGACGGACAGCGCGCGCTGGCCGCCCTCGACCCCATCACGCATGGCGCGGCGGAGGCGGCGCTGGCCGCCCCGTTGGACGATCTCGGCGGCCGGGCGATGGCCGTCGACTGGACCTCGATGATCCACGAAACCCAATATACGAGGCTGTTCCGCTCATGAGCGCTCTCCCCGCTATCGAAAAGAGCCACGCCGGTCCGCTTCGCGTCGGCATCGGCGGTCCCGTCGGCTCCGGCAAGACCGCGCTGACCGACGCGCTGTGCAAGCGCATGCGCGACGATTGGGAGGTCGCGGCGATCACCAACGACATCTACACCAAGGAGGATGCGGAATTCCTCACCCGCTCCGGCGCGCTGAAGCCGGAACGGATCATGGGGGTGGAGACCGGCGGCTGCCCGCACACCGCGATCCGCGAGGATGCCTCGATCAACCTTGCCGCCGTCGACCAGATGAACGCGAAGTTCCCCGACCTGGACCTGATCTTCATCGAATCGGGCGGCGACAACCTCGCGGCGACCTTCTCGCCGGAACTGGCGGACATCACCATCTACGTCATCGACGTGTCGGCCGGCGACAAGATCCCGCGCAAGGGCGGGCCGGGCATCACCCGCTCGGATCTGCTGGTCATCAACAAGACCGATCTCGCCCCGATGGTCGGCGCCAGCCTGGAGGTGATGGACCGCGACGCCCGCAAGATGCGCGGCGACCGCCCCTTCGTCTTCACCAACGTCAAGGCGGGCGAGGGTCTGGACGCCATCCAGTCCTTCATCGTCCAGCGCGGCGGATTGCCCCTTCCGGGTTGACCTTTCACAACTGGGGGAAGATCGGCGCCAGGGAATCTCTGGCTGATGGAACCTCCGGCTTGACCATGCTGTTCATGCAGCATGAGACGATTCAAGCCGGAGGATGCCCTAATGACGCGCCCCACCCCTGCAACGGCCCTGCTGCTGGCCGCGCTGGGAACCCTGTCCTTCGCCGCGCCCGCGCTGGCGGCCGACGACTGCGCGGCCGGGCTCGACCGGCTGGGACAGCAGGCGGCGGCTCTTGAGGCTGCCGGCCCCGGTACCCCCGCTCCGGTGACGCAGCAGGAAACCGCACAGCTTCGCGCCCTGCAGCAGGCGGCACAGGCCGCCGCGCAGAAGGGCAACGCGCCCGCCTGCCAGGCCATCCTGGGCGAGGCGGCGGCCCTGCAGGACTCCATCGCCCATCCGCGCGCGATCGCCGCCGACGAGCTTGAGGACGCCAAGCTGCGCAGCCCGGACGGCAAGGATCTCGGCAGCGTGTCCGAACTGATCATCGATCCCGCCAGCGGCCGGGTCGCCTATGCGGTGGTCGAGCTGGGCGGCTTCCTCGGCATCGGCGACAGCCACTTCCCGGTGCCTTGGGCGCTGTTCTCCCCGTCCGGCGACGGCTATGTCCTGAACGTGCCGAAGGACAAGCTGACCAACGCCCCGCGCTTCGACGAGAAGAACCGGCCGAACATGAACGACCGCCAATGGGCGATGGCGGTCCACACCTATTACGGCGTGGCGCCCTATTGGATGCGGGATTCGGCGACGCTGGCCGCCATCGCCGGCTCGGCGGGCGCCGGCGATGCCTCGGCTGCGCCGCTGCGCCAGGAGGTGCAGCGCCTGTCGCAGGAGGTGGCGCGGCTGAACCGTGAACTGCAGCAGGCGCGCGGCGCCGCCGGTTCCAGCGGCCAGGAGGGAAGCAGTCAGGGCGGCACTTCGCAATCGGCGCCGGGGTCTGCTTCCGGGACGACGTCCGGGAACGGCACCCCCCAGCCGCCGGTTTCCCAACAGTGACGCGATAACGATCCGATGGCGGACGATCCCCGACCGGGACCCGCATTCAGGAGGACCGACATGGAACTCTCTTCCATCACCGAAACGGCCCAGCGCAACCTGCGCGGCCTCAACGACCGCATTCACGGACCCAGCGGCGGTTACAGCATCAATGTCGGGCATACCGAGCGGCTGGCGTCGCTGGCCGGCGGCGTGCTGCTGGCGGTCCTGGGCCTGCGCCGGCCCAACTGGACCGGCGCCGCGATGGCGCTTGCCGGCGGCGCTCTCGTGGCGCGCGGTCTGACCGGCTATTGCCCCGGCAAGGCGATGCTGGCCGACTGGTCGCACAACGACCGGGCGGCGATTCCGGCACAGGATGTGAACCAGGGCGTCAATCGCTACTCCCGCCATCCCGGCGACATCTATGAGGAGGCGTGCGAGGAGGAGATCGTCGACGAGGCCTCGCAGGAATCCTTCCCGGCCAGCGATCCGCCGTCTTTTACGCCGGGTGTTGCCCGCTAAGGAGGCGGACCGCACAAGCGGCGTGACGCCATAACGGAAATGTCATCAAGAAACGGCCTGCCAGTCCCATACTGGCAGGCCGTTTTGATATGGATCAATGAAAGACTGAAACGGCAACAATTCAGTTTTTACTGAACGCTCTCCGAGCAATGCTGCGCAATGATTGAGGCGCATGTGCGGAACGCGCCCATTGCACATTGCGGACCTCCGGCGGTTGGTTTATGGTGCACTGCACAAGGAGCGCCGCGTGATCTCACCTGGCGAAAGGCGGCCGGGGTTGCGGCCGCTCCTCCCGTCCCATCGACCGCAGGACAGTCCGCATGACCACGATCATTCCCGCCGCCGCCACGCTCGAAGGCAAGAAGGGGCTCGTCCTTGGCATTGCCAACGACCAGTCGATCGCCTGGGGCTGCGCCCGCGCCTTTCGCGCCATGGGTGCCGACCTTGCGGTCAGCTATCTGAACGACAAGGCCAAGAAGTTCGTCGAGCCGCTGGCCAAGCAGTTGGAGGCCGAGATCTTCGAACCGGTGGACGTCACCGGCGAAGGCCAGCTGAAGGCCCTGTTCGACAAGATCGGCGAGAAGTGGGGCAAGCTCGACTTCGCGCTGCACAGCATCGCCTTCGCGCCGAAGGAGGACCTGCACGGCCGTGTCGTCGATTGCTCGCGCGAGGGCTTCCAGCAGGCGATGGACGTCTCCTGCCACTCCTTCATCCGCATGGCCCGCTATGCCGAGCCGCTGATGAAGGACGGCGGGTCGCTGTTCACCATGTCCTATTTCGGCGCCAACCGCGTCATCGACAATTACGGCGTCATGGGCCCCGTCAAGGCGGCGCTGGAGGCCAGCGTGCGCTATCTGGCGGCGGAACTCGGTCCGAAGGGCATTCGCGTCCACGCCATCTCGCCCGGCCCGATCAAGACCCGTGCCGCGTCCGGCATCGCCCATTTCGACGAGCTGATGAACAAGGCCGCCGAGCGCGCCCCCGAAGGCCGTCTGGTGACCATCGAGGAGGTCGGCTACACCACCGCCTTCCTCGCCACCGACGGCGCCAAGGGCATCACCGGCGACACCACCTATGTCGATTGCGGGTATTCGATCGTCGGCTGAGATTTATCAACGTAAGTCTGTAGAACGGGGCGGGTGCGGCGACGCATCCGCCCCGCTCCGTTCCGGTTCGCGTCATGCGGGTGCGTCAAATTGCCGTGTGACGCCGGCGGCTGTTTGGGTGCGGTGGTAACACCATTCATAATCCTCCCCAACGGGGTGCCGGTTAAGGGGGGAGGCCGCAAGGTCATGGGCGCCATCACATGGCGACGGCAGTTGAGCGTCGGGCAGCCGGCCATCGACGACGATCACAAACACCTGATCGAGTATCTGAACGAACTCGACGCCGCGCTGGCCGCCCCGCGGTTCCAGCCGGTTCGCGTCGCCAAGATCCTGATCAAGCTTCTGGAATACACCAAGGAGCATTTCGCCCGCGAAGAGCGGATCATGCAGATCGTGCATTACCCGAAATTCGACGAGCATGTCGCCATGCACCGCGCCGCTGTCCAGAAGGTCAGCGAGCTGTCGAACCAGTTCTCCAACGAACCCACCCACGAGAACGCCGAGAAGCTCTATAAATTCACCGCCGACTGGCTGGTCCGCCACATCATCCTGACGGACACGCAGCTGACACCCTATGTCCGCGGCGTGTGGGCGTGAGGGGCAAAGGCGAACCCTTCCTTATCCCACGAACTCCGCCGCCCGGTAGCCCTGGGCGTAGAGCAGGGCGGTCAGGTCGCCATGGTCGACGCGGGCGCGGGCTTCGGCGGCGACCACCGCCTTGGCATGGAACGCGACGCCCAGACCGGCGGCCAGCAGCATCGGCAAATCGTTGGCACCGTCGCCGACGGCCATGGTCTCCGCCATCGGCACGCGGTGCTCGCCGGCATAGGCCATCAGCGCCTGCAGCTTGCTGTCCTTGTCCAGGATCGGCTCGATCACCTTGCCGGTCATCACGCCGTCGATCACTTCCAACTCGTTGCCGCGGTCGTCGTCGAAGCCGATCCAGCTGCGCACCCGGCCGGTGAAGCAGCGGAAGCCGCCCGACACCAGGACGCAGGCGGCGCCGTTGGCGCGCATGGTGCCGACCAGCTGGGCGGCGCCCGGCATCAGGGTGGCGCGCTGCCACACCTCGTCGATCACCGTCTCCTTCAGGCCCTTCAGCAGGGCGACCCGCTCGCGCACCGCATCCTTGAAGTCGATCTCGCCGTTCATGGCACGGGCGGTGATGGCGGCGATGTGGTCCTTCAGCCCGACATAGTCGCCCAGCTCGTCCAGCATCTCCTGCTCGATGATCGTCGATTCCATGTCGGCGACCAGCAGCCGCTTGCGCCGGGTCGCCGCCGGCTGGGCGACGATGTCCAGCGTGGCGCCGTTCAGGGCATGGCGGATCGCCGCTTCCGCCTGCTCCGGCGCCAGATTGCCGAAGGGCAGGTCGCAGGCGGTACCGGTAGCCAGCCAGTCCGGCGCGCCGGCATCGGCGCCCAAGCCCACCAGCGCCGCCTTGGCGGTCTGGACGACGGCCTCGTCGAGCGTGGCGGTACGGGGGGCGATCAGCGTGACGATGGCGTTCATCGGCGGGTGTCCCGAGCAAAAAAGAGGGCCTTTGCGCGCTGCCTACCACAGGCGAGGGGTCCGGTCCAACGAAGCTTCGGCGTCGGCATGCGGTTGGGGCATGCGGATGGGTGTTGCAAAGGAAACGCCGTGGCCCCATGGAAGGGCGATGAACACGCTCACCGATGTCATCGTCATCGGCGGCCCGACCGCATCGGGCAAGTCGGGGCTGGCGCTGGCGATTGCCGAGGCGTTCGGCGGCACCGTCATCAATGCCGACAGCATGCAGCTCTACGCCGATCTGGACGTGCTGACCGCCCGGCCGCCGTCCGAGGATCTGGCGCGGGCTCCCCATCGTCTTTATGGCGTGCTGCCGGCGGCGGAACGCGGATCGGCGGCGCGCTGGCGCGATATGGCTCTGGCGGAGATCGCCGCCGCCAAGGCCGAGGGCCGGCTGCCGGTGGTGGTCGGCGGCACCGGTCTCTACCTGCGGGCCCTCATGCAGGGCTTGAGCGAAGTGCCCCCCATCCCCGACGAGGTGCGCGCCGCCGCCCATGCCCGGCTGGCAACCATCGGCGGCGAGGAGTTCCGCGCCGAACTGGTCGCCTGCGACCCCGCGTCGGCCAAGCTGAACCCCGGCGACACCACCCGCCTGACCCGCGCCTGGGAGGTGCTGGAGGCCACCGGCCATCCGCTGTCCCACTGGCAGAGCCAAACGGCCCAGGGCACGCCGGAGGATTTGCGCTTCACCATCCTCGTGCTCGACCCGCCGCGGGCCGACCTCTACGCCCAATGCGACAAGCGTTTCCATCTGATGATGGAGCAGGGTGCGCTGGAGGAGGTGCGGCGGTTGGACGCACTGGCGCGAGAGCAGGCGCTCGCCCACGACCTACCGGTGCTGAAGGCTTTGGGCGTGCCGGAGCTGCGCCGCGTCCTGCATGGCGAGATTCCGCTCAATGAGGCCGTTGCGCTGGCCCAGCAATCGACCCGCCGCTATGCCAAACGGCAGGTCACTTGGTTTCGGCATCAGATTGTTGGCAAATTCTCTGATATGCTGGTAAGTGATACAGGACAGCATAGCTGCCATACCATCGATCTGCCTTGTTCGCCCGCGGTACGAAATGCAATGCTCGACCGCCTGAGAACGATACTAAATTACTGATCCGAAGGAGAAGCACCGTGTCGGTTGATTGGGGTCATGTGTTCGCGGGCCGCGTGGGCGGCATGACGGCGTCCGAAATCCGGGAACTGCTGAAGCTGATCGACCGTCCGGAGATCATCTCCTTCGCTGGCGGCATTCCCGACCCGGACCTGTTCCCCAGCTCCGCCATCGCGCGGTCCTACGAGAAGATCTTCCAGTCCAACGCCGGGGCCGGCGCCGCTCTGCAATACTCCATCACCGAAGGCTACACGCCGCTGCGGGAATGGATTTGCGACTACATGGGCGGCAAGGGCGTCAATGTCGGGCTGGACGGCGTTCTCATCACCAACGGCTCGCAGCAGGTGCTGGAGTTCGTCGGCAAGCTGCTGATCGGCCCCGGCGACAAGATCGTGGTGACCCGCCCGACCTATCTAGGCGCGCTGCAGGCCTTCTCGCCCTACGAGCCCACCTACCTCTCCATCCCGATGGACGAGGAAGGGCCGGAGATGGCGGCGCTCAACGAAGCGCTGGCTCAGAAGCCGAAGTTCTTCTACCTCGTCCCCGACTTCCAGAACCCGAACGGCACCACGGTGACGCTGGCCCGCCGCCACGCCATCCTGGACGCCTGCGAGGCCGCCGGCGTGCCGGTGATCGAGGACACCGCCTATTGCGAGCTGCGCTATGACGGCGAGCATCTGCCGCTGATGGCGGCGCTGGATTGCGAGCGCAACGGCGGCAAGCTGACCAACGTGATCTTCGGCGGCACCTTCTCCAAGACGATGGTTCCGGCAATGCGCATCGGCTGGGTCAATGCGGCGCCGGAGGTGGTGAACCGGCTGGTGCTGATGAAGCAGGCGGCCGACCTGCATGCCAGCACGATCAACCAGATCGTCATGCACGACGTCGTCTCGCAGATCTTCGACAGCCACATCAAGCTGCTGCGCACGCAATATAAGGAGCGCCGCGACGCCATGCTGGCGGCACTGGACGAGTTCGCCCCGCCGGGCGTTACCTGGACCAAGCCGGAGGGCGGCCTGTTCGTCTGGATCGAGGCGCCGGAAGGCGTCGACGGCACCGAGCTGCTCGCCCGCGCGATCAAGGAGGCCAACGTCGCCTTCGTCCCCGGCTCGGCCTTCCATGCCGATCGGTCGGGCAAGAACACGCTGCGTCTGGCCTTCTCCGTCACCAAGCCGGCCCAGATCCGCGAGGGCATCCGCCGGCTCTGCGGACTGCTGAAGACCGCCGCCTGACGGGCTGCGCAAACTCAGTCGCCTTTTCGGAACGGCGGCCGCGCTTCGGTGCGGCCGCCGTTTCCGTTTGCGGCAAGCGCTGGCGCGGCAGGGGGTGGAACGGGACGACCACCTCCAATGGGCGCGCAACAATTGGAAAAACTGCGGCAAAAAAACTTTGCAAACATTCGCGAATAGGGTTGACCTATGACGGATGATTTGACTAATTTGCCCATCCCAGCACACGCCATCGGAGCTAAGCCGTTGTTATGAACGGCATCCCCTCCAGGCGGGGTTGGTGTTCCCAAGGAACCGGGCGCCCTAGAGGAGGCGCCCACATGAGAAGGTCGTGACCGATGTCCGAACAGAAGCTGACCGGCGCCCAGATCGTCATCAAAGCCCTGAAGGATCAGGGCGTTGACATCATCTTCGGCTATCCCGGCGGCGCCGTACTTCCCATCTACGACGCGCTGTTCCAGCAGAACGACCTGAAGCATGTCCTTGTACGCCACGAGCAGGCCGCGGTTCACGCGGCGGAGGGCTATGCGCGCTCGACCGGCAAGGTCGGCTGCGTGCTGGTGACCTCCGGCCCCGGCGCCACCAACGCGGTGACCGGCCTGCTGGACGCCCTGTGCGACAGCATTCCGCTGGTCTGCCTGTCGGGCCAGGTGCCGACCCACCTGATCGGCAACGACGCCTTCCAGGAAGCCGACACCACCGGCATCACCCGGCCCTGCACCAAGCACAATTACCTGGTGAAGGACGTCGACAGCCTGGCCCGCACCCTGCACGAGGCCTTCTATGTCGCGCGCAGCGGGCGTCCCGGCCCGGTGCTGGTCGACATCCCGAAGGACGTGCAGTTCGCCGACGGCACCTATGTCCCGCCGGCGGAGGTCAAGCACAAGACCTACCGACCGCAGGTGAAGCCGGAGATCGCCCGCATCGAAGAGGCGGTGGAACTGATCGCCAACGCCAAGCGCCCGGTCTTCTACACCGGCGGCGGCGTGATCAATGCCGGCCCCTTCGCGGCCAAGCTGCTGACCCAGTTCGTCAAGACCACCGGGTTCCCGATCACCTCCACCCTGATGGGCTTGGGCGCCTTCCCGGCGTCCGAGAACCAGTGGCTGGGTATGCTGGGCATGCACGGCACGTACGAGGCGAACCTCGCCATGTACGAATGCGACGTCATGATCAACATCGGCGCCCGCTTCGACGACCGCGTGACCGGCAAGCTGTCGGCCTTCTCGCCGGGTTCGAAGAAGATCCACGTCGACATCGACCCCAGCTCGATCAACAAGAACGTCGCGGTCGACATTCCGATCGTCGGTGACTGCGGCGCGGTGCTGGAAGACATGCTGCGCATCTGGAAGGCGCGCGCCAAGTCGCCGGACAAGGCCGCGCTGAAGGAGTGGTGGGGCAAGATCGAGGGCTGGCGCGCCCGCAACTGCCTGAACTACAACCGCACCGAATCGGTCATCAAGCCGCAGTACGCGCTGGAGCGCCTGCGCGAGGCTCTGCGCGGCAAGGACCATTACATCACGACGGAAGTCGGCCAGCACCAGATGTGGGCCGCCCAGTTCCTGCCCTTCGACCAGCCGAACCGCTGGATGACCTCGGGCGGGCTCGGCACCATGGGCTACGGCCTGCCGGCCGCCATCGGCGCCCAGCTGGCCCACCCCGACGCCATCGTGGTGGACGTGTCGGGCGAGGCTAGCTTCCTGATGAACATGCAGGAGATCGGCACCGCCGTGCAGTACCGCGCGCCGGTCAAGATCTTCATCCTGAACAACCAGTATATGGGCATGGTGCGCCAGTGGCAGGAACTGCTGCACGGCTCGCGCTATTCCCAGAGCTACTCGGAAGCCCTGCCGGACTTCGTGAAGCTGGCGGAATCCTGGGGCTGCGTCGGCCTGCGCGCCACCACGGTGGCCGAGGTCGATCAGGTGATCGAGAAGATGCTGACGGTGACCGACCGCCCCTGCATCATCGATATCGCCGTCGATCCGAAGGAAAACTGCTTCCCGATGATCCCGGGCGGCAAGGCCCATAACGAGATCCTGTTCGGTCCGGACGACAGCCCGTCCGATGCCACGCCGGAAGACGGCATGGTGCTGGTCTGATCGGCTGACGACGAACGAACGGGGGAATGGGTCTCATGGAAAACGCGATCGAAAAGCACACCATCGCCGTGCTGGTGGACAATGAGCCGGGCGTGCTTGCCCGTGTCATCGGGCTGTTCTCCGGCCGCGGCTACAACATCGAAAGCCTGACGGTGGCGGAGGTGAACAACGCCGAGCACCTGTCGCGCATCACGCTGGTCACCTCCGGCACCCGGATGATCATCGAGCAGATCAAGGCGCAGCTCGGCCGGCTGGTTCCGGTCCACCGCGTCCACGACCTGACCGACGAGGGGCCGTCGGTGGAACGCGAACTGGCGCTGGTCAAGGTGGCCGGCACCGGCGACCGCCGGATCGAGGCGCTTCGCCTCGCCGACATCTTCCAGGCCAAGGTGGTCGACGCCACCCTGACCAGCTTCATCTTCGAGCTGACCGGCACCACCGAGCAGGTCGACGACTTCGTCGGCCTGATGAGCCAGCTCGGCCTCGTGGAAGCCAGCCGCACCGGCGTGGTCGCCATGTCGAAGGGACCGGCGGCGTTCTGAGGCGCCGTTACCCGCGGAATAGCATTCTGCGAAAGATTGGGGCGGCAAAAACGCAAGGAAGCTTTGCGCTTCGCCGCTCCATCGAGCGATTGTTTCCCTTGACGGACGGCTTTGCTCAATGGAGTAATCCGCCGCAGGAAACGCACTCAGTCTTCGTTCGTTGCGAATTCAAGGAACCATCTCAATGCGCGTCTATTACGATCGTGATGCCGACGTCAACCTGATCAAGGGCAAGAAGGTCGTCATCGTCGGCTACGGCAGCCAGGGCCATGCCCACGCCCATAACCTGCGTGACAGCGGCGTGAAGGACGTGCGGATCGCGCTCCGCCCGGGTTCGGCCACCATCAAGAAGGCCGAGACCGCCGGCTTCACCGTGATGACCCCGGCCGAAGCCGCCGCCTGGGCCGACGTCGTGATGGTTCTGACCCCGGACGAGCTGCAGGCCGACCTGTACCGTGACGATCTGGCCCCGAACATGAAGCAGGGCGCCGCCCTGGCCTTCGCGCACGGCCTGAACGTCCACTTCAACCTGATCGAGCCGCGCGCCGACCTCGACGTGTTCATGATCGCGCCGAAGGGCCCCGGCCACACCGTGCGCAGCGAATACCAGCGTGGCGGCGGCGTGCCGTCGCTGGTTGCCGTGCACCAGAACGCCTCGGGCAACGCGCTGGACATCGCCCTGTCCTACGCCTCGGCCAATGGCGGCGGCCGCGCCGGCATCATCGAGACGACCTTCAAGGAAGAGTGCGAGACCGATCTGTTCGGTGAGCAGGCCGTGCTCTGCGGCGGCCTGACCGAGCTGATCCGCGCCGGCTACGAGACGCTGGTCGAAGCGGGCTATGCCCCCGAGATGGCCTACTTCGAGTGCCTGCACGAAGTGAAGCTGATCGTCGACCTGATGTACGAGGGCGGCATGGCCAACATGCGCTACTCGATCTCCAACACGGCCGAATACGGCGACTACCGCACCGGCCCGCGCATCATCACGCCCGAAACCAAGGCCGAGATGAAGCGCGTCCTGACCGACATCCAGGAAGGCCGCTTCGTCCGCGACTGGATGCTGGAGTGCAAGGCCGGCCAGCCGTCCTTCAAGGCGATCCGCCGCCGCAACGCCGAGCACGAGATCGAGAAGGTCGGCGAGAAGCTGCGCGCCATGATGCCGTGGATCGCCGAGCGCCGTCTGGTCGACAAGTCGAAGAACTGATCTGGCGAAAGCCGCATCGGTCTGTTGAAAAGCGCGTCCCTTCGGGGGCGCGCTTTTCTTTTGGCCTCACGCCTTTTGCGAAGCCATTTTCCGCTCCTGCCCAACCACAGCGCGAAAAAGAAGTTTGCGCAATGGAATCAAGTGTCCAACATTGAAAACAGGCTCTGTTTACCGCTTCAGCGTCAACATATTGTCCGGATGAATGCGAACTGATACAGTTTAATTAGCTGATGAAGAACGCGCGAAAGATAAGAATTGCGATGGGAATGAGTGCTTCTGTTTCTCCTGTAGCTGAGGGCTTGCTGCTGGTTGGCGGGGGGAGAAATGCTCGTAATCTTATTTGCATTCTGGAGACCGCGGGAATTACTGTCGGCAGGGTTGTGGATGACCGGCCTGCCGGATCGGTTCTCGGGCATGAGGTTGGTTTTATAGATGATGTGGATGGCGCGACGGTGGATGCACTCCTGACCGTTGCCGATCCCGATCACGCTCAAGCGATCCGCGAGCGTCCGGCCCTGCGCGGCTGCCGCTGGCCGCGAATCATCCATCCATCCTCGGTGGTTTCATCCCACGCCCAGATGGGGGAAGGGTGCTACGTCGGCCCCTTCGCACTCGTCACCGATGTTGATCTTGGCAGGCATGTTCATCTCTTTGCGCACAATGTCCTGGGTGCGCGGGTCGCGGTCGGCGATTTCAGCGTCGTTCTGCCCCATGCGACCGTGGCGAGCGACGTGCGGATCGGCAAGCGGTGCATGATCGGAATGGGCGCACGCATCCATGCCGGAGTCAGCATCGGCGACGATTGCCGGATCGGCGTCAATGCCGTCATCCGAAACGACATGCCGGATGGGTCCATTGCCATTTGCAATCGTCCGACATCCATCCGGAACCGTCTTACCTTTGCAAGAACGGCACGCAGCGGCGGGTAATCCACGGGGGACGTGACCCGCAGCCAGACGGCCGCCCAATCACCCTGTCTGCCGCTGCCACATGAGCTAGACCATGATCCTCGTCCTTACCTATGCCAAGGTCTGCACAACCTCCATAACCGAGTTGCTGGCCGCGCGCTTTCCTGGTGAGGTCTTCAACAGTCATGGGCTCGGGTCCTGGCTGCACGAACCTTTGGCACATGCTCTCGCCTTGCGGGCGACGGCCCAGCAGGACATGCCGCCGTTCCACACAGAAGCGCCGGGGATTGCCCGCCGCCTGGCCGAGGCCATGGCCAAAGGCGAGTCCGTAACCATCGTCAGCGGTGTCCGCGACCCTATCGTCCGCTCGATCTCGGTCGCCATGCAGAACCTCGACGCCGACTTCGCGGATTGCCTTGGCGCCACGGCGGAGGCGACGGCGGAGGCTCTCGCCGCGCGCGTCGGCGATCTGTGGCTCCGCGATACGCCCGATGGCGATCCCAATCGCCTTTATCTTGAGCGGATGATCCGCGCGCCCCTGATCTGGTTTCGGGAAGAGATCGAGACGCCCTTCGGTTTCGATCTGCGGGCGCATGCTTTCGATCGGCAACGCGGCTACTCGATCCTGACCAAGGGGAATGTCCGCCTTCTGCTGTTCCGCCACGAGAACGCACCGACAGCAATCCAGAATGGACTGGCCGAACTCTTTCCGGGGATGGAGTTCCGCCTGCCGCATTCGAACGACGGCACGACCAAACCGACGAGCGAGATCTATCGCGCTCTGAAGAGCTGTTTTCGCCTGCCTCGCCCGGCATTGGAGGCGATCTACGCTCATCCGGACGTCAGCAGCTGTTATGCTGCCGACGAGATCGCCGGCGCCATCGAGCGCTGGGCCGAGGATGCCCCCGTCCAGCCGCCGGCCGCTCCGCATCAGAGCTTTGCGGCGACGGTCTTCATCCCGTTGCGCAACCATGCCGGCTGGATCGGCCAACAACTGGACAGTCTGTTTTCCCAATGGCGATCGGACACCGAACTCGTTCTGATCGACGACGGGTCCGATGATGGCAGCCTTTCCGTGGCCCTGGAGCGGCTGAGCGGCCGGCCGGACGTGGCCGCGACGGTGATGCGGAATAGCCAAGCGATCGGTCATGGCATGCTGCCCAGCCTCGTCGCCCTCTCGCGGGCGCCGCTGCTTATCCAGGCGGACAGCGACGACATCACGCTCCCGGGCCGACTTGACACGATCATCAACCATTTCGCCGCCAACCCTGGTTGCCGGCTGTTCACGTCCAATGCGCTCCTGCTGAGCGAGGGCGGCATCCCGATCTCCCTGAGCGGTGCGGAAATGCCGGACACGGTCTTCGATGACCCCGTCACACTGCTCGACCGCCAGATGGAACCCTGCTGGCTGGGCGCCTCGTCGGCCTATCATCGTTCCGTGATCGAGGCATTTCCGCCGCTCGACCCCGAACTCTGTCCATATGGCCTCGATCTCCTCACCGGCTTCAGGGCAACGCTGCTCGGAAGCCATCATTACCGGTCGCGTCCTTTGGTCGGGTGGCGGCAGCATGCCAGCAACAGTCACCGGGTCAGCGGATGGCAGGGTTCCGACCTCGCCACCCAGGAGCATTCTGCGGCCTTGAAGCTCATGGTCTGTGCGCAGCGCCTGCGTGATCTTGCTTGGCTGCGCACCCAGGGAAAACTCGACCCGGTGCGGGCGGCTGCGACCGAGGCGCGCTGGAACGCCGATTTCCTGGCACAAACCGATCATTGGATGCGATCCCGCAACCGCCTCACCGGAACGCATGCCGCATCGGCCCCTCGGGCCGCGGGTGTCAATGATGGGAGCCGGCGCCACATCCCGGCAATCCCGCCGATCGCTACTTTGCTGCGTGGACGGGAATATCCGGTGGCGCGTGGGATCGGCTCCGTTCTGTCCGGCTGGAGCGGCTTCCATCACCACGAAGAGAATTGGATCTGGACCAGCAGGCAGGCGGTCGTCGTCCTGCGCATTCCGGAGACAGCGTGCCAGTCGCTGCTCATCACGCTGGCAGGCCTACCCTATCACGAGCGGCAGTCGGTCTTCCTCTCCCTGAACTTTGCAGCACCGGTCGAGGTCAGGCTGGCTTTCGGTCAAACCACGTCGGTGGCCGTGCCGATCCCCCGGCGCGAGGACAGGCAGGACGATCTTCTGACCCTCTGGATCGACGCGCCCGATGCCGTCCGCCCAGTGACGGTCGATCTTCGCAACAGCGATGCCCGTCTTCTCGGCGCCGCGGTGTTCGGGCTGCAGGTGGTCTGAGGGAACAGGGCGCCCGCGCAGTCGCTCGTTGGAAGCATCGTTCCGATCAGGAAACCTCAGCCCCGGGGTTCCGGCATGCCGCTCGGCGGCGGGGTTTCGGCGACGGCGGCACGGCCGGGGTCGCGCTTCTGGGTTTCCAGCAGGATGTCGCGGGCGATCGGCGCCGCCGCGGTCGATCCGCCGCCGCCATGCTCGACGAAGACGGCGCAGGCATAGCGCGGCGCCTGGATCGGCGCGAAGGCGACGAACAGGGCGTGGTCGCGCTCGCGCCAGGGCAGGTCTTCGTTCTTCTTCACGCCGCTGTTGCGCTCGGCCATGGTGATGCGGCGGACCTGGGCGGACCCGGTCTTGCCGGCCATCTCGTACCCAACTTCGGTGATGCGCGACTTGAAGGCGGTGCCGTTCGGGGCGTTCACCACCTCGGTCATGCCGCGCAGCACGATGTCGAGATTCTCCTTCTTCACGCCGATGCCGGGCCAGGCGGTCTGTTCGCCGCTGACAGTCTTGATCTGCTTGGTCAGGTGCGGCTTGACCGCATAGCCGCCATTGGCCAGCCGGCAGACCATCACCGCCAGCTGCAGCGGCGTCGTCAGCACATAGCCCTGGCCGATCGAGGCGACCAGCGTCTCGCCCATGTCCCAGCCCTTGCCCAGCGTCGCCTTCTTCCAGGCAATCGAGGGGATCAGGCCGGCGCGCTCGTGCGGCAGGTCGATGTCGGTGCGGTGGCCCAGGCCGAAGCGGTTGGACATCTCGGCGATGCGGTCGATGCCGATCCGGCGCGACACGTCGTAGAAGAACACGTCGCAGGAATGGCGCAGCGCGCCGACGAAATCGACGGTGCCGTGGCCGCCGCGCTTCCAGCAGTGGAAGCGGTGGTCGCCCAGTTCGAGGTAGCCGGGGCAGAACACCGTATGGCGGTTGCTGACCACCCCCGATTCCAGCGCCGCCAGAGCCGCCATCATCTTGAAGGTGGAGCCCGGTGGGTATTGGCCGACCACCGCCTTGTTGTTCAGCGGAGTCGCCGGGTTGGACAGCAACTCCTCCCACAGCTCGGCGCTGATGCCCATGGTGAACTGGTTGGGATCGTAGCTGGGGTGCGAGCACAGGGCGTAGATGCCGCCGGTGTGCACGTCCATCACCACCGCCGAGGCGCTGACCTCCTGCGACAGCCTTTCCTGCACGAAGCGCTGCAGGGCCATGTCGATGGTCAGCTGGATTTCCCGGCCCGACTGCCCCTCGTCGCGGGAGAGTTCGCGGATGACGCGGCCGACCGCATTGACTTCCAGCTGGCTGGTGCCGGCGGTGCCGCGCAGCACCTTCTCGTGAAACTTCTCGATGCCGGCCTTGCCGATGCGGAAACCGGGCAGGGACAGCACCGGATCGCTGTTGCCGCTCAGCTCCGCTTCCGATACGGCGCCGACATAGCCCAGGATGTGGGCGGTCGCGTCCGCCTGCGGGTAATGCCGCAGCTCGCCCACCTCGATCGCCACGCCGGGCAGGTCGGGGGTGTTGGTCTCCAGCGTCGCCACCTGCTCCCAGGTCAGGTTCTCGCGCACGGTGACGGGCACGAATCGGCGCTTGCGATGCAACTCGCGCAGCACGCGGCGGCGGTCGCCATCGGTCAGCGGCACGATGCGGGAGATCTTGTCGAGCGTCTCCTGGATGTTGTGGGTGCGTTCCGACACCACGACGACGCGATAGTTCTGCTCGTTGACCGCCAGCGGCACGCCGAAACGGTCGACGATGTTGCCGCGCGAGGGCGCAATCAGCCGCAGGCTGATGCGGTTCTCCTCCGCCAGCATGGTGTAGCGGGCCGACTCGACGACCTGCAGGTAATACAGGCGACCGACCAGCGCGGACAGGCCGGCCAGCTTGATGCCGCCCAGCACCAGGGCGCGGCGCGCCAGCAGGCGGGAGCGGTCGGTGTCGCGATCGATTGAACTCATGAGATCCGTCGGGGCCCTTTACCCGTTCAGGAACGCGCGGTGGACGCGGATCAGCAGCCAACCCACCGCAGGAAACACAGCCACCGTCAGCAGGCCCTGGAACAGCGCCGGCAGGATCGACAGCGCGGCAGCGTCCAGCACCGTGAAGGCCAGCCATTGCAGCAGCACGGCACCCGCCATAACCAGCGTGAAGCCGAACCACAGCAGGGCGAAGGTGCTGGCCAGGAACACCCGGCGCTGGTTCAGCACCGCCCATTGGGCGACGACCAGCAGCAGCGCATTCACGCCCAGCGGTCCGCCGACCAGGAAATCCTGCAGCAACCCGATCAGAAAGGCCACCCCCGGACGCATCAGGTCAGGCCTGTGGATCGTCCAGTAATAGACCGAAACCAGCGTCAGGTTCGGGGCCACCGGGGCGTAGCCGGGCACCGGCACCGGGATCATGCCGACCAGCACCATCATCACCGTGACGGCGAAGGGCGCCAGATTGCGCCCGGTCTTGTCCACCTTCTGCCAGAAAGTCGCCGTCATATCGGCAATCCTCCGGTCGGCGGACCGTCCGTCCGGCTCACGTCCACATCCAGCTCACTTCCACATCCGGTTCACTTGGAATCCGGCGACGGGTCCAGATCGGTGCTCGGCAGGCCGAAATCCACCAGGCGCAGATATTCGACGCGCGACAGATCGGCGCTGGGCAGGACGCGAATGCCGCGTTCGCTGACCGCGGTCACCACGCCGACCGGCAAGCCGGGCGGAAAAAGACCGCCGTCACCCGAGGTCACCACCCGCTCTCCCACCTGGATCGGCGAGTCGGGCGGCAGGTACAGAAGCTTGGCCTGATCGGAATTGTCGCCGGCCAGGATCGAGCGCTGGCGCGTGTTCGACAGGATCACCGGAGTGCGGGCGTTGATGTCGGTCAGCAGCAGGACGCGGGACGACCATTCGCCGACCTCGATCACCCGGCCGACCAGACCGGCGCCGGCCAGAGCAGCCTGTCCCTTGCGCACCCCGTCGCGTCGGCCGGCGGTGACCACCAGCGTGCGGACGAAGGAACTGCCGGGCGTGGCGATGACGCGGGCGGCGATGTAGTTGACGGCCGGCTCCGGGCGGACGCGCAGCAGGCTGCGCAGGCTGTTGTTCTCCGCCTCCAGCCGCAACGCCGCCTGCCTCCATTGCAGCAGCCGGGCGTTCTCGGCCTTCAGCCGCTGGTTTTCGTCGAAGGCGTTCTCAAGCTCCACCGCGGACTCGACCACGCGCGCCGCCGTCGCGGCGGGGCGGGAGATGGCGTCCAGGATGGGGGCGAAGGCATCGGTCACGCGTGCGCGGGCGCTGTCCACCGAAACGGACTCGATCTTGCCCACCATCATCAGCGCGACGGAGGCCAGAACCAGCAGAAGGAAGGAGAAACGCTGCGCGAGAGCCCGCAAAGGGGCGGCAAGGCGGATGACGGAGCCGGATGAGCGTGGCTTCACAGGAAATTCCCGTCCAGATACGCGGTCCGTCTCCGGTCCTCAGCCGCTCTGAGAGAGCGTGGGACCGGAGGCCTTCCAACCAGGGATACACCAATCAGTAGGCGCTGACCAAGACGTTTCGCAGCGTCTTCATCTCCTCCAGCGCGCGGCCGGTGCCGAGCGCCACGCAGGAGAGCGGATCGTCCGCGATCGACACCGGCAGGCCGGTGGCGTGGCGCAGGACGAAGTCCAGGTTGCCCAGAAGCGCGCCGCCGCCGGTCAGGACGATGCCCTTGTCGACGATGTCGGCGGCCAGTTCCGGAGCGGTGTGCTCCAGCGCCACCTTGACCGCCTCGACGATGGCCGAAACGGGCTCGGCCAGCGACTCGGCGATCTGGCGTTCGGAGATGATCAGCTCCTTGGGCACGCCGTTCATCAGGTCGCGGCCCTTGATCTCCAGGATGCGGCCTTCACCGTCCTCGGGCGGACAGGCGGAGCCGATTTCCTTCTTGATCCGCTCGGCGGAGCCTTCGCCGACCAGCAGATTGTGGCTGCGGCGGATGTAGCCGATGATGGCCTCGTCCATCTTGTCGCCGCCGACGCGGACCGAGCGGGAGTAGACGATGCCGCCCAGCGACAGCACGGCCACCTCGGTGGTGCCGCCGCCGATGTCGACGACCATCGACCCCGTCGGCTCCGTCACCGGCAGGCCGGCGCCGATCGCGGCGGCCATCGGTTCCTCGATCAGGAAGACGCGGCGGGCGCCTGCGGCCTCCGCCGATTCCTGGATCGCCCGGCGTTCCACCGCGGTCGAGCCCGACGGCACGCAGATGATGACCTGCGGGCTGGCGAAGCTGCGGCGGTTGTGAACCTTGCGGATGAAATGCTTGATCATTTCCTCCGCAACTTCGAAATCGGCGATGACGCCGTCGCGAAGCGGCCGGATGGCCTGGATGTTTCCGGGCGTGCGGCCAAGCATCATCTTCGCCTCGTCACCGACGGCGAGGACCTGCTTTTTGCCGCGCACATTGGCGATGGCGACGACGGACGGTTCGTTCAGGACGATGCCGCGGCCCTTGACATAGACCAGGGTGTTGGCCGTCCCCAGATCGATCGCCATGTCGGCGGACAGAACGCCGAGCAGTTTGGAGAGCATGGAGCTGACGAACTCTATCAAAGCGGTTGAGACGGCCGAGCCGGCGGACTGGCATAGCATGCCCGCCAACGGTTCCATAGTCGAATGCGCCCGCACGCTCAAGCGGAGAGTGCGCCCGGCAGCCCTGATACCTGCCGCAATGACAGCCTCCGGAGGACCGGTGACCGCTGCGGCGCGGTGTCTGGTGATCGGGACATTGGCGTGTTAGGGTTAATATTCCGTCAACGGGCAGAAGCCCTGCGGTCAAGCCCGTTCCGATCCGCCGACGGCCCGGCAAGCCGGTGTGACCGTAGAGTGTCTATCCCTGTCGATGATGCGCCGCAATGGCCTTTTGCCGGCCCGTCTTTCCGGTTCAGTGTTGATCCGTTGCAGATTTGGGTCCGGACTTCGCGGCAGGGGCGTGGTGCCCCTCCAGCCTGTCCATGCAGGCGAGCAGAACGCCGGAAATCACGAAGGTCATGTGGATGATGACCAGCCACATCAACTCGTCGCGGGAGGTCTGCGCCAGGTTCATGAAGGCCTTCAATAGGTGAATCCCCGAAATGGCGACGATCGAGGCGATCAGTTTCAGCTTCAGTCCACCGAAATCGACCTTGCCCATCCAGTCCGGCCGGTCCTCGTGATTGGCGACGTCGATCTTGGAGACGAAGTTCTCGTAGCCGGCGAAGATCACCATCAGCAGAAGATTGCCGGCGAAGGACATGTCGATCAGCGTCAGAACGGCCAGCAGCACGTCCTTCTCGCTCATTTCCAGCACGTGCGGGACGATATGCAGGATTTCCTGCATGAACTTCACCAGCAAGGCACCCAGCGAGACGACCAGCCCGAGATAGAAGGGGGCGAGCAGCCAGCGGCTGGCAAAAATGATCTGTTCAAAGCGGCGTTCGATCATGGCGGGTTCGGCACGTCGTTGAGTGGGGGAGAAAGCACGGACTCCACACATGTGTCGCAATGCTGCGCCGCAAAATCAATCAGGCAGTTTCCGGGGTGGGCGAGGGGGGAGCGGGAACCGCCTTTGGTCATAAGGGCTGTCATCGTACCGTAACGTCCGGGCGCTATGGTGAGGGCTTTGCACAAGACCGCCGGGAAGGGTTTGGCGACCATGAAGACCTCCGCTCCGCACATCGTGTCCGCGTTCGAGGACGCGCTGAAGCGGCTGAAATCCGCCATCGTTCAGATGGCCGGCGCTGCGGAGACGCAGATCGACCAGGCGCTGACCTGTCTGGCCCAGCGCAATCCCGAGCTTGCGCGGGAAATCGTGGAATCGGATGCGCGACTCGACTCCTTCGAGCATGACATCGAAGCCCACTGCATGCGCCTGCTGGCTCTGCGTCAACCGGTTGCCGACGATCTGCGCGAGGTGATCGCGGCGCTGAAGATCGCCGGCAATCTGGAACGGATCGGCGATCATGCCGCCAACACCGCCAAGCGGGCTGTTGCCATCTTCAGCCTGCCCGACGCCGGATCGATGGCGGGGCTTCCGCAGCTCGGCCGGCTGGTGCGCGAGCGCCTCAGCGCCGTGATCGACGCCTATGTCGACAATGACGGCGAGGCGGCCCTGCGCATCTGGCGCACCGACGACGAGGTGGATGCCCTCTACACCAGCCTCGTTGCGGAGGTGGAACGGTCAGCATTGGCGGCGCCGGACCAGTTCACGGCGCACATGCACCTGATGATGATCGCCAAGAACCTGGAGCGCATCGGCGACCACGCCACCAACATCGCCGAGGTCGTCTATTTCGTCAGCACCGGCGAAGCCCTGCTGGACGAGCGTCCGAAGGCCGACCATTCCTATGACCCGGTGAGCTGAAACGTCGCCGCGCCGCAAGGCATAAGGCCATCGTGCGGCGCCTCACCGCGCCTATGGGGGATGGTAATTCCGTCGCGGAGCGATCACGTTATCGAAACGATGCTTCCGTCGCCCGCACACGAGACAAATCCCACCTGATGACCGACGACCTGATCCGCCTTTATGCCGCCATCCTCGACCGCCAGCAGATGGATCCGGCGCACTCCAAGACCGCGCGGCTGATCGCCGCCGGCCCGAAGAAGATCGCCAAGAAGGTGGGCGAGGAGGCGGTCGAGGTGGCGCTGGACGCCATGAACGAGGATCGCCAGGGCGTCATCAACGAAAGCGCCGACCTGCTCTACAACCTGTCTGTCCTGTGGGCGACGCTGAACATCCATCCCGACGACGTCTTCGCCGAAATCCGCCGTCGCGAGGCGCTTTACGGCATTGCCGAAAAGCTGCCAAAGACGGCGGCGGAGCGCTGACGCCGGCACTCCAGCCCTCAAGCCACCCCGAGTCCCTGCAGCAACGGCAATCGCCGCTGCACGAAGGCCGCATGACGGCGCGCCAGTTCCGCGCGGTTGGCTTCATCCCCAATGCAACGCTCGCCATCGCGCCCCAGCACGATGCCGTCGGCCGACAGGTAATTCCAGGCGAAGGCGGCCGGCTCCTCGCCCAGGCGGGCGGCCAGGAGGAACAGAGCCTCGATCCGTGACACCGGCACGCCGGCGCCCAGAAGGGGCGAGGCGAGCTGCCCCGGCGTGTCGCCGAAGCGATGGCGTTCCAGCACGGCGGCATTGAAGCGGTCGCTTGAAGTCTTCCGTTCGGCAGAGCCCTCGTCCGGCATCACCGGTGCCGCCAGCGACAGGCTGGTCAGCAGCACCAGCGCGCGCAGCACCGCCTCTTCCCCCTGCCCCGCCAGGGCCGGCCGGGCGAGCAGCGCGTCCAGGCTCTGTGGCCCTTCTGCCAGGGCGTCGGCCAGCGGCTGGTAGAGCGCCCGCGGGAAGGGCAGGCGGCCGATGGGCGTGGACGCGACCTCCGGCAGGTCGTCGGCGGCCACCAGAAGCGCATAACGGGTCTCGCCGAGCAACGCGCGGCGCTCGGCCCGACCCAGCCGTTCGCCGCCCTTCACGAACAGGTCGCGGCGGAAGCTGCGGTTGGTCATCACGTCGCGCAGGGTCTCCGCCTGGGCGGGGTCGCGCGCCTCATCTGCCAGCGCCTGCTGGGCGGGGGAGAGGGTGAGGTCGTGCAACTGTTCCATCGGCACGGCGGCGCCGGCGAATTCCAGCTTCGCGCCGGCCAGCTCGCGCGCCACGTCGGCATGGTAGAAGGCGGTCCAGTCGCCGTTCAGATATTCGTGGGCGATGTAGTTGGGCGATTTGTGGCGAAGCTGCTCGATCCGCTCCACCACGCCCTCTGTGTTGGCGAACCAGCCGCCGCCTTGCGCCGCCATCCGCGCGGCGAACTCCACCGCGCGGGCGATGCGGTCGGGCAGGGGACCGTCCCCTTCGGCGCAGCGCTCCACCAGCAGGCGGCGCAGCGGCATGTGGGCGAGCGTGCCGGGCAGGGCGTTGTAGCTGACGAAGACCACACCACCCGGCGCCAACCGGCGGCGCAGCGTGTCCAGCAGGATCGCGCGGTTCTCCCCGCTCACCCAGGACCAGACGCCGTGCAGGGCGACCACGTCCAGCATGGGGCCGTCGCGGCGGGCGTACTCGGCGAAGCTTTCCTCCAGGAACTCGGCGTTGGTCAGCCCGGCGTCGGCGGCCAGCCGGCGGACGCCGGCGACGTGGGAGGGGTTGAAGTCCATCGCCTCGAATCGCGCCGCCGGATGGGCGCCGGCCAGCAACGCGCTGGTCAGCCCATGGCCGCAGCCGGGCTCCGCCATGGTGAAGCTGCCGTGGCGCAGCGCCTCGGGCGGGCGCCAGCCGCGCAGCGTCAGCGCGAAGCAGAGCAGGGCCGGCGACCAGTCGCGATAGACGGCGCGGATATAGTCGATGCCGCCGACATAGCCTTCGGTCCAGCCGCCCATTCCCGATCTCCCGTTCCGATGCCCGTTTCGACTGCGCCGGTGTAGCCGCCGGGGCAGGAGTCCGGCCACCGAAAAGCACGCGCCAAAAAATTCACATGGGGTGCGATTTTGCTATCGACAGGCCAAAGGCCCTTCGCTATAAACCGCGCCACACCGGCCGGGACAACGGCTTGGCCGGCGCGATGAACAGTCGGCTGATTTCAGTAAGGAATTCAGTCAGGTTCACCGCAGCAAGAGATGGGCGCATAGCTCAGTTGGTAGAGCAGCTGACTCTTAATCAGCGGGTCCAAGGTTCGAGTCCTTGTGCGCCCACCATCTCTTGAACATATCCTACGGATGGGCGCATAGCTCAGTTGGTAGAGCAGCTGACTCTTAATCAGCGGGTCCAAGGTTCGAGTCCTTGTGCGCCCACCATCCGTTCTCTAAAAAAGTCGTGTAGCTTCGATGCCTGGCCTTGAGCCGGGCCTTTTCGCTTTGTACCATCGCGCCTTGTCCTGTTTGATGATTGAGTTCGCGTGAGCGGGGCCATGTTGGTAAGCCGCCATGCAAGAATCATTGGTTCGATTGGATCCGGACATGTCGGAAACTCAGCGCGCCTATTACAGGAAGACCGCGCAACTTTATGATCGGATGCATGTCTCTCAGGCCGATGAACATACATTCGCTTTGCAGTGGTTGACCGGACTCATTCGGTTTTATGGGTTCCGACGTGTGCTTGACGTCGGGTGTGGGACCGGTCGCGTCGGGCTGTGGCTGGCTCAGCATGCGCCGGATGTCGAGGTCTTCGGGTTGGAACCTGTTCCCGAGATGATTGCCGAGGCAATTCGCAAGGGTCATCGGCCCGACCGGCTTGTCGAAGGCAGCGCTCTCGACATTCCCTATCCCGACAACAGCTTCGATCTGGTCTGCGAATTCGGTGTTTTGCATCATGTCCAGGATGACATGCGTGCCGTGCGCGAGATGGCCCGAGTGGCAGGTAACGCCGTGTTCATTTCGGATTGCAACAATTTCGGCCATGGGGGGCCATTGGCCCGTCGCGTCAAACAGGCCATTCACCGGATCGGGCTTTGGCCGCTGGCGGATTTCATAAAGACCAATGGGAAAGGCTATGTTCAATCGGAAGGGGATGGAATCGCCTACAGCTACAGCGTCTTCGACAGCCTTCCACTGCTCCGGTCCAAATTTCCGAAGTCCTATTTTCTGAATACGGCTCCGGCCGGTCCCGATCTCTATCGCACCGCGCCCAGCGTCGCGATGCTCCTTACCAATTCCTGAGAAGCGATCCGCCTCGACCGGATGCCGTTCCTCCGGATGCGATCAAAGGCTGAGCGCTTCACGGAATAGGCAGGAGAGCCGCGCAATCGGCGCTGTCCTTCACCCCTCTGCCTGCGCCAGGAAATCCGCGGTCACCCGATCCATCGTCGCCAGATGGGTGTGGAACCAGTCGGGGAAATGCTCGGTCACATACAGGCGCGCGCGGGCCTCGTTACCCTCCTCCAGTTCGGCTTCCATGGTCGCGACCACCTTCAGGACGCGGGTGTGCTCGTCCTTGTGGCAATGCAGGGCGAAGAAGCCGTGCTGGGTCATCAGCGCGTTCTCGCGGGCGAAATGTTCGCGCAGATGCTTGGCGAAGGCGGCGAAGGGCGCCTGGAGTTGGCCGGCGGGGGCGTCGTGGGCAACTTGCCAAAGCGCCAGGGAATCGGCGTGGTCGCGGTCCATGGCCTCGTAGCCAAGGAGGGGGACGTCAGCGGATGGGGCGGAGGGCGTGGTGGTCGCAAGCATGATGTTCGCTTCCAAAAAAGATGGCCTTCGGAGACGACGCTCCGAAGGCCACCATACCCGCACGCCGGTCATGGTCTCTTGACGGCGGTCAAGACACCCGATTCGTCAGGCTTTCGCCTCGCCGGCCTCAAGCTCGTCGATGAAGCCGCGGATGACGCCGAGCCCCTTCTGCCAGAAGGCGGGGTCGGAGGCGTCGAGGCCGAAGGGGGCCAGCAGCTCCTTGTGGCGCAGCGTGCCGCCGGCCGTCAGCATCGCCAGATATTTCTCGGCGAAGCCCTGTTCGGCATCCTGATAGACCGCATAGAGCGAGTTCACCAGGCAGTCGCCGAAGGCATAGGCGTAGACATAGAAAGGCGAGTGGATGAAGTGGGGGATGTAGGACCAGTAATGCCTGTATCCCTCGTCGAAGCGCAGCGCCGGCCCCAGGCTTTCGATCTGCACCGCCATCCAGATTTCACCGATGCGGTCCGAGGTCAGTTCGCCCTCGCGCCGTTCGGTGTGGACGCGGCGTTCGAAATCGAAGAAGGCGATCTGGCGGACCACCGTGTTCAGCATGTCCTCGACCTTGCCGGCCAGCATGATGCGGCGGCGCTTGGGGTCGGTCTCCGCCGCCAGCAGGGCGCGGAAGGTCAGCATCTCGCCGAACACGGAGGCGGTTTCCGCCAGCGTCAGCGGGGTGTCGGACAGGAAGTGACCCTGCTTGCCGGCCAGGATCTGGTGGACGCCATGCCCCAGCTCATGGGCCAGCGTCATCACGTCGCGCGTCTTGCCCTGGTAGTTGACCAGCAGATAGGGGTGAACGCTGGGCACGGTCGGGTGGGCGAAGGCGCCCGGCGCCTTGCCGGGGCGGACCGGCGCGTCGATCCAGGGGTTGTCGAAGAAGCGCTTGCCCAGACTGGCGAGGTGGGGGGAGAAGCGGCCATAGGCGCCCAGCACGATGTCGCGCGCCTCGTCCCAGGGAATGCTGCGGTCGGCATCCTCCGGCAGGGGAGCGTTGCGGTCCCAGTAATCCAGATGGTCCTGGCCGAACCATTTGGCCTTCATCGCGTAATAGCGGTGGGACAGCTCCGGATAGGCGCCCTTGACGGCGGAGACCAGCGCGTCGACGACTTCATCCTCGACCCGGTTGGACAGGTTGCGGGCGGAGGTCGGCGTCGGATAGTTGCGCCAATCGTCCTCGATCTCCTTGTCCTTGGCCAGCGTGTTGGTGACCAGCGAGAACAGCCGCGCATTCTCGCCCAGCACCTTGCCCACCACCTCGCCGGCCTCGCGGCGGATGGCGGGATTGCGGTCGGACAGGCGGTTCAGCGCCTCCGCACAGGTCAGGTCCTTCCCGCCCATGGGGAAGCGCAGGCTGGCGATGGTCTCGTCGAACAGGCGATTCCAGGCGGCGCGGCCGACCACGTGCTTTTCATGCAGCAGCCGCTCGATCTCGTCGGACAGCTGGTGGTCGCGGTAGAGGCGGACGTCGCGCAGCCACGGCTCGTAATGGCGCAGGGCCGCCGAAGCCTTCTGCTTGGCCGCCAGGTCCTTTTCGTCCAGCCGGTTGATCTCCAGCGTGAAGAAGATCAGGTGGGCGGAGATGTCGTTCACCCGCTCCTGCGCCGACTGATAGAATTTGGCGATGGCCGGGTCGATCATGTTGCCGTTGTAGACCAGCCCGGCATAGGACATGACGCGCGACAGCGTCTCGTCGATGTCCTCATAGCTGCGGATCGCCGCGGCCAGATCGTCGCCGTTCAGCGCCGCCAGCTTGCCGGCATAGCGCTCGCGGAAGGCCTTGCACTCCCGCTCCATCCGGTCGAGGTCGGCCTTCAGCTCCGGCGACTCGGTGCCGGGATAGAGGTCGCTCAGGTCCCAGGTGGGAAGCGCACCCAGATCGGGGGTGTCGTTTGCGGCCGTGGCGGCGCTGCTGGTCATCGAGTCCCTCCAGAGATTGGTTGAATCCATATAAGCGCGCACTCGGCGCGGGCAAAGCCTTCATCGGGCGGGCGGGCTTCCTGCCTCTTCGCCGGTGGGATGGAGGGCTCGCCGTCCGGCGCGCAGGACCGCGCGCGACAGGTCGGCCAGCGCGGTTCCGGCGATCCGGCTCTGCTGCCAATGGAGTGGCACGTCCAGCGGCCGGCCGGGCACCAACTCCACCAGACGCCCCGTCGCCAGATGGTCGGCAACCAGCGGGTCGGGGTTCATTCCCCATCCCAGCCCGGCCAGCGCCCCATCGACGAAGGCATGGGTGGAGGGCAGCCAGTGAGTCGGCGGAGTGGGCGCCTGTGCCGGATCGCAGTCGCTCAGCACCATGCGCAGCCACTGCGCCTGCAACTGATCCTTGCGGTTGAAGGTCAGGCAAGGCGCGTTCGCCAAGGCGTCCGCCGTCACCCCGTCGGCGAAATGGCGGCGCAGGTAATCCGGGCTGGCGGTGGCGCGGTAGCGGAGTGCGCCAAGCGGATGGCTGTTGCAGCCGGGAACCGGTGCCGCGCTGGCGGTGACGGCGGCCAGCACCTCGCCCTTGCGCAGCCATTCGGCGCTGTGGTCCTGGTCGTCCAGCACCAGATCGAACAGGCAGCCCGGCAGCTCGGCCATCGCCGCGACGAACCATGTGGCGAGGCTGTCGGCATTCACCGCGATCCGCAAGGTGACCGGACCGTCGGCCGGGTTGAGCCCGGGCAGGGTGCCGCGCAGTTCGCTTTCCAGCAGCGCCACCTGCTCCACGTGCTGACACAGGCGCAGGCCGGCGGCGGTGCCGGTGCAGGGCTGGCCACGGACCACAAGGACGGTGCCCAGCCGCTCCTCCAGCAGCTTCACCCGCTGCGACACCGCCGACGGGGTGACATGCAGCTGCCGGGCGGCGCGCTCGAAGCTGCCGGTGCGGATCACGGCGGCCAGCGCCACCAGCAGCGGGTAGTCCAGCATGGTTTAGCTCTGCTTAATCACGGCAAGAACGGTTAAGTACGGCAAAGGAGCGCGAGGTGGTAGCGGAATGACATCCGCCGCTTCCGGAGCCGCCGCGATGACCGACCTTTCTCCCGCCGCCCTGATGCCTGCCTTCCTGCCGGGGCTGTTCCTCGGGTTCAGCCTGATCGTCGCCATCGGGGCGCAGAACGCCTTCGTGCTGCGTCAGGGCCTGCGCAACGAGCATGTGCTGGTGATCTGCGCCACCTGTGCGCTGTCCGACGCCGTGCTGATCCTGGCGGGGGTGAGCGGATTCGCCACCGTCGCGGCGCGCTGGCCCTGGCTGGAACCGCTGATGCGCTATGCCGGCGCTGCCTTCCTGCTGGTCTATGGATTGCGGAGCGCCCGGTCGGCGTGGGCCGGCGGCAGTGGGCTGAACCCGGCCGATCGTGAACCGGGCGGGCTGTTGCCGGCACTGCTGACCTGCCTCGCGCTGACCTGGCTGAACCCGCATGTCTATCTGGACACGGTGGTGCTGGTCGGCTCGGTCTCCGCCCGCTTCGCCGAGGCCAGGGGCGCCTTCGCCCTGGGGGCGATGACGGCATCCTTCCTGTTCTTCTTCGCGCTTGGCTACGGCGCCCGGCTGCTGCGCCCGCTGTTCGCCAAGCCCACCGCGTGGCGGGTGATGGACGGCGTCATCGCCCTGGTGATGTGGACCATCGCGGCGGGCCTGCTGATCGGTTAGGAGCGGACGAACAAGGCGTCGTCGTCGCAGAACAGCAGCGACCGGTGCAGCGCCGTCCCGGCGATCGTGCCGGCGCCGACGGCCAGCGCCACCGATCCCGCGGCTCGTGCCGCATCGCCACAGGCGAAGACGCCGGGGATGCTGGTTTCCTGCATCGCGTCGACGCGAATATGGGTGCCGAGCGGTCCGTCTTCGGTCGCGCACCCGAGCTGTGCGGGCAGCGGGCTTGCAACGCGGCTTCGCGGCAGCACGAACAGTCCGGCGAAAGGCAATCTGCGTCCGTCGGCGAGCGAGACCTCCGGTGAATCGCCGTCGATCCCGCTGATGAGGGCAGTCTCGACGGCCACCCCGCGCCGCGCCAGATGGGCCGACTGGTCGGCGTCGGGCTCGAACGCTCCATTCAGGAGCAGTGTCGTCGGTCCCCAATCCGGCAGCATCAGCGCGTGGTGCATGGATTGCCCGGATACGGCGACGACACCGATACGACCTTGCATCAGCTCATAGCCGTGGCAGTAGGGACAATGGAACACGGAGCGTCCCCAACGTTCCACCAGACCGGGGATCGCCGGCAGTTCGTCGACCACACCAACGGCGATCAACAGCCGACGCCCTCGGTAGCCGATGCCGTCGGAGCTGGTGATTCGGAATCCCTCGGGTGTCCTCGCGGCCTGTTCCGCCCGACCGGTCATCCAGGTGACGGTCGGATAGCGCATCAACTGATTGCGGGCCTCGCCGGCGATTTCTCCCGGTGGACGACCATCCTGACCGAGGAAACCATGCGAGTGGCTGGCGAAGCGGTTGCGCCGCAGTCCCTCATCCACCACCAGAACCCGGCGCCGGGCACGGGCCAGCTGCAGCGCGGCGGCGATGCCGGCATAGCTGCCGCCGACGATGATGGCGTCATAGGTCGTCGTGTCGTTTCCGTTCATGCCTGTGCCTTTCCACGGAATTACCGGCGCGCCGTCCGCGTCCGATCACGACACACGATAAGTTACATGAAAGGGCGCGGTCAATGTGCCATGTAACTTATGAAGTGGCCTGAGTTGACCGGCCGCCTGCGTCACCCCCGAAAGGACCGATCACCGATGAGGCAGGACAGCCGCCTTTCCCGCATGCTGCATGTGCTGATCCACATGGACCGGCATGACGGTGCGCTGACGTCGGAAGCGATCGCTGAGATGCTGAACACGAATCCGGTGGTCATCCGCCGGACCATGGCGGGGCTGCGCGAGGCCGGCCATGTGCGGTCGGAAAAGGGCCATGGCGGCGGCTGGCGGCTGGCACGGCCGCTCGACGGGATCACCCTGCTGGACATTCACCGCGCATTGGGGGAACCGGGGGTCTTCGCCATCGGTCCAACGGCGGACGAACCGAGTTGCCTGGTGGAGCAGGCCGTCAATGCCGCCCTCGACGGGGCATTGCGTGAGGCAGAGGCGGTGCTCGTCCGCCATCTCGGCCAAGTGACGCTCGCCGATCTTGCAGCCGATTTCGATCGGCGCATGAAGGCACTGGGGAAGTGCTGAGCGCGGAAGCCTAGCCCGCTTTGGGCGTCTCCCCCTCCTGCGCCCGCCGGATCGCCGCCTCCACACATTGCAGATGGAGCTTCTTGCGGGCGAGCTGGCGGGCGCGGCGCTCCTCCAGGTCGGTGGTCGCCATCGCCTCGATGATGCAGCCGCGCCAGCCGTTGGCGTCCAGGGCGCGGGCAACCTCGGCATAGCCGAAATAGCCCTTGTCCGGCTGCTCCCAGGGTGCGCGGAAATCGGCGCGGCGCAGGACGAAGCGGTTGGACTGGCTGCCGCCGCCCAGGTTGGTGAGACGGGCCACGATCAGGCGCTCGCCGTTGCCGTGAACGACGGTCAGGATCGGGCGAATCCCGGTGATGGGTGGATCGACGGCCATGATCCATGCATAACGGTCCAGGGGCGTCCTGACCAGAGCGTCGCTGATCGCGCCGCCGACGCTTCCTCTCCCGCCCGAACGGAGAATCGCCCATGCGTCTCTTCAACCGTCCCGTCCTGCGCCATGGTCCCGGCCTGTCGTCCGCCGTCCTTTCGCTCCTCTTGCTGGCCGGCCCCGCCGCGGCCCAACTGGCACCCGCGCCGGCGGTGTCACCAACGGTGTGCGAGGCTTATGCGGCCGGCGCGATGATCGAGGCGCAATTGTTCTTTGGGCGCAACATCGGCAACGAGCTTGGCGTCAGCGATCGCGAATGGACCGACTTCCTGGACCGGGAGGTGACGCCGCGCTTTCCCAACGGGCTGACCGTCGTCGACGCCTCCGGCCACTGGCGCGACATCCAGACCGGCCATCTGGTGCGGGAACCCAGCAAAATCCTCACTCTGTTGGCCGATGGCGACCCGGCGACGCTGCGGCTGATCCACGAAATCGTCGATCTGTACAAGGACCGTTTCCACCAGCAGTCGGTCGGGCTGGCCATTCGGCCGGTGTGCGTCTCCTTCTGAAACAGCGGGGCTATTCCAATTCCCGGAACATCGTTTCACGAATGGGGAATGCGACAGCTCGCCGCACCCCCGACCTTCTGACATTTGCCTGCACTTATGCTTTTGTCGCAGATTGTGGAGGCTGCGTAACGGATCGTTTCGCGGCCGAGAGGAAATGCGCACCGAATAGTACCAAAATAGAACGAGGGACGCCCTGCCATGAGCCCGACCGCCAGCACCACGACTGCAGAGCTTTTCGACCAGATGCATGCCCGCTCCCTGTCGGACCCCGCCGGGTTCTGGGGCGAGGCGGCGAAGGACATCTCCTGGTTCAAGCCGTGGGACAAGGTGCTGGACGACAGCAACGCGCCCTTCTACCGCTGGTTCACCGGCGGGGAGCTGAACACCTGCTACAACGCGGTGGACCGTCATGTGGAAGGCGGGCGCGGCGCTCAGGCTGCGATCATCTATGACAGCCCGGTCACCCAGACCGTTCAGACCATCACCTATGCGGAGTTGCAGGACCAAGTCGCCCGCTTCGCTGGCGCGCTGCGTGCCCAGGGCGTGGAGAAGGGCGACCGCGTCCTCCTCTATATGCCGATGATCCCGCAGTCGCTGGTCGCCATGCTGGCCTGCGCCCGTCTGGGTGCGGTGCATTCGGTGGTCTTCGGCGGCTTCGCCCCGCACGAGCTGGCGACCCGCATCGACGATGCCAAGCCGAAGGCCATCGTTTCGGCCTCCTGCGGCATCGAGCCGAACCGCATCGTCAAGTACAAGCCGATGCTGGATGCCGCCATCGAGCAGTCGGCCCACAAGCCGGGCAGCGTCATCGTCTGGCAGCGCCCGCAGGAGACGGCGACGCTGATCGCCGGCCGCGACGTCGACTGGGCCGAGGCGGTGGCGAAGGCCGAGCCGGCGGAGTGCGTGCCCGTCAAGGCGACCGATCCGCTCTATATCCTCTACACCTCCGGCACGACCGGCCAGCCCAAGGGCGTGGTTCGCGACAATGGCGGCCATGCGGTGGCCCTGCGCTGGACCATGACCAACATCTACAACGTCAAGCCGGGCGAGGTGTATTGGGCGGCGTCGGACGTGGGTTGGGTCGTCGGCCATTCCTACATCGTCTATGCGCCGTTGCTGACCGGCTGCACCACCGTGGTGTTCGAGGGCAAGCCGGTCGGCACCCCCGATCCGGGCACCTTCTGGCGCGTGATCGAGCAGCACAAGGTCGGCACGCTGTTCACCGCCCCCACCGCCTTCCGCGCCATCAAGCGCGAGGATCCGGACGCCAATTACCTGAAGAAGTACGACCTGTCGCACTTCCGCGCCCTGTTCCTGGCCGGCGAGCGCTCGGACCCCGACACGCTGCATTGGGCCGAGGACAATCTGAACGTCCCGGTGATCGACCACTGGTGGCAGACCGAGACCGGCTGGGCGATCTCCGGCAACCCGCTGGGCGTCCACCTGTTCCCGATCAAGTACGGCTCCGCCACCCGCCCGATGCCGGGCTGGGACGTGCGCGTGCTGAATGCCGAGCTGAAGGAGGTTCCGCGCGGCGACATCGGCGCCATCTGCGTCAAGCTGCCGCTGCCTCCGGGCACGCTGCCGACGCTGTGGAACGCCGACGAGCGCTTCAAGAAATCCTATCTCGCCGATTATCCCGGCTACTACCAGACCGGCGATGCCGGCTTCGTCGATGATGACGGCTATGTCTATGTCATGGCCCGCACCGACGACATCATCAACGTCGCCGGCCACCGCCTGTCCACCGGCGCCATGGAAGAGGTGCTGTCGAGCCACAAGGACGTCGCCGAATGCGCGGTGATCGGCGTGGCCGACGATCTGAAGGGGCAGGTGCCGCTGGGCTTCGTCTGCCTGAAGGCCGGCGTCACCCGCCCGCACGAGGAGATCGTCAAGGAGGTGGTCCAGCTTGTGCGCGAGCAGATCGGCCCGGTCGCCGACTTCAAGCGCGCCCTGGTGGTCGACCGCCTGCCGAAGACCCGCTCCGGCAAGATCCTGCGCGGCACCATGCAGAAGATCGCCGACAGCCAGGATTACAAGATGCCGGCGACCATCGACGATCCGGGCATCCTGCCGGAGATCGCCGACGCGCTGAAGACCCTGGGCTACGCCAAGGCCAGCAGCACGTCGGCCTGACACGCCAAAAGCGGGAGAGGGCGGCCTTCGGGCCGCCCTTCTTCATTTTGGGGCCGGGATCAACATGAGACGACCGACAGGTTCTCCGGTTCCTCGCTGCCGAGGTCGAGCAGCGGCAGGAAACTCGCGGGCTCCTGCGCGCCGGAGAGCGCGTAGCGGCGATTGAAGATATAGCAGGGCACCGCCTGCAGCCCCATCTGGCGGGCCAGCGTATCGGCGGCAAGGACTGACGCCGATTCGGCATCTGTGGAGAGCTGATGCCGTATCTCGACGAAGTCCATCCCCAGTCCGGCGGCGACGCTGGCCAGCGCGTCCGGGTCGCCGATGTCCACACCTTCGACGAAATAGGCGGCGAACAGCGCGTCGGCCATGGCATTGCCCAGCCCCAGGCGGCCGGCGATGCGGACCAGACGGTGCGCGTCGAAACTGTTGGGCGTGCGCTGGATGCGGTCGAGCGCCAGCGGCAATCCGTCGCGCGCCGCGGTATCCTCCACCACCCGGTGAATCTGCCGCGCCCGCTCCGCCCCGCCGAACTTGGCGGCGAGATAGTCGTCGCGCGACATCCCGCCGCGCGGCATGTCCGGGTTCAGCTGGAATGGCTGCCAGCGGATTTCCGGGCGCAGGTTCGGCCGCTGCATCAGCGCCCGGTCAAGCCGGCGCTTGCCGATGTAGCACCAGGGGCAGATCAGGTCGGCAAAGGTTTCGATCAGCATGCCGCCACTATCCGCGCCTCCTCCAATTGGAGCAACCGCTTCTTCGGTCTCTTCCCGCCGGCCAGAAGGGACCCGCAACCGTTTGTTAACCGAGTTGGCCCAACAGTCCTGAACAGTACCGCCGATATTTGCATGGTCGGCGGACACATCCCGGTGGGCGATTCCCGATGAGCAATTCCTATGTCGACGGCAAGGTGCGCGAAGCGATCCTGGCGGCCAAGGGCAGCCGGATGAATGCGCAGAAGATCCTGATGGCCTGGGCTGTCGAGGATCCCGACCTGCTGCGCGGCATCGCCCAACCCTTCCTGAAGGCCATCGCCGCCGCCGCCATCGAACGGGCCGGCCGTCCGGCCAGCAGCAGGCCGGCGGCACGCCCGGCCGCCGCCGGTGGGGCAGGGGGCGGGCGCCCGTCGGCCTCCGGACTCAGCCGCGATGCGCTCGAGAACCTGCTGAACCAGCTGGGCCGGGAGCCGGACGAACAGCCGGCTCCCCAGCGTGCAACGCCTACCGGCAAGTCAGCGCCTGCGGGGAAGGGCACCACCATTCACAATGCGCCGGCCGGCGGGCCGAATCATGAGAAGGCGATGATGGCGATCGCCAAGGCCTTCGTCGCCAAGAAGGTGCGTTGACGCCTTACGACCCGTTGTTGGGCGTATAGGGCGTGGCGTCGTCGAACCAGCCCCGCTTGCGCGGCAGCGTCCGGACGTCCGGCGGCGGACTGGCCAGCGCGGTGTTGCCGTTGCGGTAGGGGTCCGGGATGTGGTGGCACTCGACGTCGGCAAGCGTGCGGTAGCAATAGAGCCGCGACCGGTCGACCTCGACCTTGTCAGGGCAATAATCGCCGTCCTTCTCGAAGCTGAGGATCGAGCAATCGCGCCCGGTGGCCGCCGACACGATATGATCGCCGATCGTTTTCTTGGTCGCATTCAGCGTCACGACATCGGCACCAGCCGCCGCCAGCCCGAGCGGGGAGGTGCAGCCGGTCAGCGCCCACGCCGAAATCGCCAGCGACAGGACAAGCCGCCCCCGCCTGGACCCCATTCGCGCCGCGTCCATACCTGCGCCCATCATCCTGCAATTCCTCTCGCCAAGCGCTCTTGCCAAACATGGGCCACCCAATCCTGCACATTGCGCGTGACCCCGGTTAACGAGCGGTGAATTCGCCGGTGGGGCTTGCCTCAACGAAGCAGGGTGCAGATGCGTGCCCGGCATTGCACGACGACGAAGGCGTCCTTGTCCTCGGTGCAGCCGACCTTGAAGGTCGTCGACCCTTCCCGTCCGACGGTGTAGCGCAGGACCTCGACCTTCGCCGGCGTGCAGTTGCCCATCGACTTCGCGATCTCCTTCGCCTCGGCCTGGGCGGCCGATACGTTGGCGGCCGCCATGGCGGGGCCCGCCGCCGCGAAAACGGCGAGGGCCGGAAGAACGGCGATGAGACAGAAGAGGGGCGAGTCGCGGAACGTCATGGCCGGACTATCGCACGGGGTAGGGCGGTTCCGGAAGGGCTGCCTCCGAAATGTCGCAGCGATGCGAATCCCACCGCGCACGAATGGCGAAGCTGCTATTCTCGGTCGGAAACGCAAACGGGACGGCGCCTCGCCGCCCGTTGCCGGATATGGGTGGGGAAACGCATGACCTTGAATGAACGGCGGCTCGGCGACCGCATCCTTGCCGCGCTGGAGCTGGCCCTGGAACAGAAGCATCTTGACGTTGCCGAACATCTGGCCCGCGCGCTGGAAGAGACGCTGACCCGCTTCGGCGGACCGGATGCGGTCGACCACCGCGAACTGTCGGCGGGCATGCTGCAGGCGTTCGACCGGCTGGAGGCCCTGCGTCGCGATGCCCACCGTCTGCCCTGAGCGGGCGGGCGGGGCACCACGATGCCGCAGGCGTCAGCTCCGGTGATTTTTTTTTTCAATTTGGTGATTGACAGGCGGCGGCCGGGGCGACTACAAACCGCCCACCGAACGACGGGGGCCTTAAACGGTTCCAGTTAAAAACACTAAGCGGTTCAAGCCTTTGGCTCTGTGACGGTGCGGTGTTTTGAAACAAGTCGCTCTGCGCGGGTGTAGCTCAGTTGGTTAGAGCGCCGGCCTGTCACGCCGGAGGCCGCGGGTTCAAGTCCCGTCACTCGCGCCACTTCCTTTTTCAAATTGCGCGCAACGCGCCAGTATGTGCAAAGGACTCGCAAACCGCGGGTCCTTTTTCGCATGCGTATTGTCTTTCCTTTTCCCCGTTTTAAAAACGTGGTATTACCAAGCTCTCGCGCGGGGACCGGCTTGTCCTTCCGCGTGGTGAAAAGCGATTCAAAGCGCTTTCCTTGCCCACGGTCTCGGCATATATTCCGGCCCGTCTGATGGGCTAATCCAAGGCATGGCTGCCACGGCTTTGCGCTTCCGCCGATTTCCCGGCCGGAACGGCGCCCGTGGTCGTGGGCTTATGGGAGGAACGCGGTGTCGACTCCGCTGATCATTGAGTATCTTCCGATCCTGGTGTTTCTGCTGATCGGCATCGCGCTGGCCGCGGTGATGGTGGGGGCATCCTACGTCATCAGCCCGAAGAACCCGGACGCCGAGAAGGTCTCCCCCTACGAATGCGGCTTCGAGCCGTTCGAGGACGCGCGCACCAAGTTCGACGTGCGGTTCTACCTGGTCTCGATCCTGTTCATCATCTTCGACCTTGAAGTCGCCTTCCTGTTCCCGTGGGCGGTCGCCCTGGGTGACATCGGGCTGTTCGGCTTCTGGTCGATGATGCTGTTCCTGGGCATCCTGACCATCGGCTTCATTTATGAGTGGAAGAAAGGAGCTCTGGAATGGGAGTAGAGGTCGCCAAGCCGCTGGCGCCGATTCCGCCCGGACCGGAACAGGACGCCTACATCCGCGCGGTCTCGGACGAGATCCAGGACAAGGGCTTCGTGCTGGCGAAGTACGAGGACCTGCTGGCCTGGGCCCGGACCGGCTCGCTGTGGCCGATGACCTTCGGTCTGGCCTGCTGCGCGGTGGAGATGATCCACGCCTATATGAGCCGGTATGACCTGGACCGTTTCGGCGTGATTCCGCGTCCCAGCCCGCGCCAGTCCGACTGCATGATCGTCGCCGGCACCCTGACCAACAAGATGGCCCCGGCGCTCCGCAAGGTCTACGACCAGATGCCGGAGCCGCGCTGGGTCATTTCGATGGGTTCCTGCGCCAACGGCGGCGGCTACTACCACTATTCCTACGCGGTGGTGCGTGGCTGCGACCGGATCGTGCCGGTGGACATCTATGTGCCCGGCTGCCCGCCGACGGCGGAGGCGCTGATTTACGGCATCCTCCAGCTCCAGAAGAAGATCAAGCGCGGCAACCGCATCGCCCGCTGATCCCAGCGGACCGGACCGGCCGGGGCCGACAAGGCTCCGGTCCCGTGGCCGGAAGAGAAGCGCGCTGAAGACAAGTAGGAAGGCAGGGTCCCACCCATGTCCGAACAGGCGTTGAAGGAACTCGGGGACGTCATCGCCGCCAAGATCGGCGGCGACGTCCTGAAGGTCGAGGTGAGGCTCGGCGAACTGATGGTGACGGTCAAACGGCCGGCCATCCTGGCGGTGCTGACCGCGCTGCGCGACGATCCGGCCACCCGGTTCGAGCAGCTGACCGACATCACCGCGGTCGATTACCCGGACCGCGCGGAGCGGTTCGAGGTCGTCTACCAGCTGCTCAGCTACACCCACAACCGGCGCATGCGCGTGAAGCTGGCCACCGACGAGGACACGCCCGTCCCGTCGGCGGTCGCCGTCTTCAGCGCCGCGAACTGGTTCGAGCGCGAGGTGTGGGACCTGTTCGGCATCTTCTTCGAGAACCATCCGGACCTGCGCCGCATCCTCACCGACTACGGGTTCGAGGGTCACCCCTTCCGCAAGGACTTCCCGCTGACCGGCTACGTCGAAGCCCGCTACGACGAGGACCAGAAGCGCGTGATCTACGAGCCGGTCCGTCTGACCCAGGATTTCCGCGCCTTCGACTTCCTCAGCCCGTGGGAAGGCATGACCAACGTCATGCTGCCCGGCGATGAGAAGGCGGCCCTCCAGGACGGGAGCAAGAAGCCGTGAGCATGACCGTTTCGACCGAATCGGCGACCGGCGTCGTCTCGACTGGTCCGGCAATGACTGGTCTGGGCGGGGCGATCAGCGCCTCCGGTCCGGAGACCAAGACGCAGATCAAGCCCTACACGATGAATTTCGGGCCGCAGCACCCGGCCGCCCACGGCGTGCTCCGTCTGGTGATGGAGCTGAACGGCGAGGTGGTGGAGCGTTGCGATCCGCACATCGGCCTGCTGCACCGCGGCACCGAAAAGCTGATCGAGTACAAGACCTACGTCCAGGCCGTGCCGTATTTCGACCGCCTGGATTACGTCAGCCCGATGTGCATGGAGCACGCCTATGTGCTCGGCATCGAGAACCTGCTGCAGATCAAGGCGCCGCTGCGTGCCCAGTACATCCGCGTGCTGTTCTCGGAAATCACGCGCATCCTGAACCACATCCTGTCGATCACGACCGGTGCGCTGGACGTCGGCGCGATCACCCCGGCGCTGTGGGGCTTCGAGGAACGCGAAATCCTCATGGAGTTCTACGAGCGCGTATCGGGTGCCCGCCTGCACGCCAACTATTTCCGGCCGGGCGGCGTCGCCTGGGACATCCCGGACGGGCTGCTGGACGACATCTGGGCCTTCACCGAGCGTTTTCCGAAGTTCATGGACGACCTCGAAAGCCTGCTGACCGAGAATCGCATCTTCAAGCAGCGCACGGTCGACATCGGCATCGTCACGAAGGAGCAGGCGCTCGACTGGGCCTTCACCGGTCCGATGCTGCGCGGCTCCGGCGTCGCCTGGGATCTGCGCAAGTCGCAGCCCTACGAAGTCTATGACCGCATGGAGTTCGACGTCCCGGTCGGCCTGACCGGCGACTGCTGGGCGCGCTATCTCGTGCGCATGGAGGAGATGAAGCAGTCGCTGCGCATCATCCGCCAGTGCTGCAAGGAGATGCCGGCCGGTCCCTACAAGATCCAGGACCGCAAGGTGTCCCCGCCGCCGCGCGGCGAGATGAAGCGCTCGATGGAAGCGCTGATCCACCACTTCAAGCTCTTCACCGAGGGCTTCCACGTTCCCGCCGGCGAGACCTACACCGCCATCGAGGCGCCCAAGGGCGAGTTCGGCGTGTATCTGGTGTCCGACGGCACCAACAAGCCCTACCGCTGCAAGATCCGCGCGCCGGGCTTCGCCCACCTTCAGGGCCTGGACTTCATGTCGAAGGGTCACATGCTGGCCGACGCCGTCGCCAACATCGCCTCGATGGACATCGTTTTCGGAGAAATCGATCGATGAGCGCGCCCGCTTCCGATCACGGCCACGCCGAGCCGACCAGCTTCACCTTCACTCCGGAAAACCTGGAGCTGGCGAAGCGCATCATCGCCAAGTACCCGCAGGGCAAGCAGGCCAGCGCCTGCATGCCGCTGCTGGACGTCGCCCAGCGGCAGAACGGCGGCTGGCTGCCGCGCGTCGCCATGGACGCCGTGGCCGACCTGCTCGGCATGCCGCGCATCCGCGTGTACGAGGTCGCGACCTTCTACACGATGTACAACAAGAACCCGGTCGGTAAGCACCACATCCAGGTCTGCACCACCACCCCCTGCTGGCTGCGCGGGTCGGACGAGATCGTCCACACCTGCAAGAGCAAGCTCGGCATCGACGTGGGCGAGACCACGGCCGACGGCCAGTTCACGCTGGGCGAGGTCGAGTGCTCGGGCGCCTGCGTCAACGCGCCGGTTGTGCAGATCGGCGACGATTACTACGAAGACGTGGCGCCGGAGCATATGGAGCGCATCCTCGACGCGCTGGCGCGCGGCGAGACGCCGAAGCCCGGTTCGCAGATCGGCCGTCAGTCCTCGGAGCCGGTCGGCGGCCCGACGACGCTGAAGGCTTTCACCACCGCGCAAGCGGACGATTGAGGGGGAGGGGACAGCGATGCTTCGCGATGAGGACCGCATCTTCACCAACCTCTACGGCTACCAGGACTTCGGTCTCGAGGCGGCCCGCAAGCGCGGTGACTGGGACAACACGGCATCCTTCCTGGCCAACGGCCGGGACTGGATCATCGATCAGGTGAAGGAATCGGGGCTGCGCGGCCGTGGCGGCGCCGGCTTCTCGACCGGCATGAAGTGGTCCTTCATGCCGAAGAACGTGACCGACAAGCCCGTCTATCTCGTCATCAACGCCGACGAGGGCGAGCCCGGCACCTGCAAGGACCGCGACATTCTGCGCCACGATCCGCACAAGCTGATCGAAGGCTGCCTGATCGCCGGTTTCGCCATCGGTGCCAGCGCCTGCTACATCTACATCCGCGGCGAGTTCTACAACGAGGGCTCCAACGTCCAGCGCGCCATCGACGAGGCGTATGCGGCGGGGCTGATCGGCAAGAACGCCTGCGGCACCGGCTACAGCTACGACGTCTACATCCACCGCGGTGCGGGCGCGTACATCTGTGGCGAGGAAACCGCGCTCATCGAGTCGATCGAGGGCAAGAAGGGGCAGCCGCGCAACAAGCCGCCGTTCCCTGCCCAGGCCGGTCTCTATTCCTGCCCGACCACGGTGAACAACGTCGAATCGATCGCGGTTGTTCCCACCATCCTGCGTCGCGGCGCCTCCTGGTTCGCCGGCCTCGGCCGTCCGAAGAACTCGGGCACCAAGCTCTTCTGCATCTCCGGGCACGTGAACAATCCGTGCAACGTGGAAGAGGAGATGGGCATCCCGCTGAAGGAGCTGATCGAACGCCACGCCGGCGGCGTGCGCGGCGGCTGGGACAACCTGCTGGGCATCATCCCCGGCGGCTCGTCGGTTCCGGTCCTGCCGAAGTCGATCTGCGACACCGTCCTGATGGATTTCGACAGCCTGCGCGAAGTGCAGTCGGGCCTCGGCACCGCCGCGGTGATCGTGATGGACAAATCCACCGACATCGTGAAGGCCATCGCCCGCCTGTCGCAGTTCTATGCGCATGAGTCCTGCGGCCAGTGCACGCCGTGCCGCGAAGGCACCGGCTGGATGAACCGCGTCATGCAGCGCATGGTCACCGGCAACGCCCGCCTGGAAGAGATCGACATGCTGCTGCAGGTCACCAAGCAGGTCGAAGGCCACACCATCTGCGCGCTCGGCGACGCTGCCGCCTGGCCGATCCAGGGCCTGTTCCGCCACTTCCGTCCGGAAGTGGAGCGGCGCATCCAGGCCTACCGCAACAGCGCCCCGCTGGCGGCCGAGTAAGGAGTTCCCGTTCCCATGCCGAAACTGACCATCGACGGGATCGAGATCGAGGTCGAGCCGGGCACCTCGATCCTCCAGGCTTGCGAGCAGCTGGGGATCGAGATTCCGCGCTTCTGCTATCATGAGCGCCTCAGCGTGCCGGCCAACTGCCGCATGTGCCTCGTGGAGATGGAGCGCGCGCCCAAGCCGGTCGCGTCCTGCGCCATGCCCTGCGGCGACGGAATGGTCGTCCGCACCAACAGCGAGACCGTCCTGAAGGCCCGCAAGGGCGTCATGGAATTCCTGCTGATCAACCACCCGCTGGATTGCCCGATCTGCGATCAGGGCGGCGAGTGCGATCTGCAGGACCAGGCCATGGCCTATGGCTTCGACCGCGGCCGCTACGGCGAGAACAAGCGGGCGGTCAAGGACAAGTATATGGGTCCGGTCATCAAGACCATCATGACCCGTTGTATCCACTGCACCCGCTGCATCCGCTTCATCAACGAAGTGGCCGGTGTTCCCGATGTCGGCGCCGTTTACCGCGGCGAGCACATGGAGATCACCACCTTCGTCGAGAAGGCGATCGGCTCGGAGCTGTCGGGCAACCTCGCCGACGTCTGCCCGGTGGGTGCTCTGACCCACAAGCCCTATGCCTTCACGGCCCGTCCGTGGGAGCTGCGCAAGACCGAGACCATCGACGTCCTCGACGCCGTCGGCTCGAACATCCGCGTCGATGCCCGTGGCGCCGAGGTGATGCGCGTCCTGCCGCGCGTCAACGACGACATCAATGAGGAGTGGCTGAACGACAAGAGCCGCTACTCGTACGATGGTCTGAAGCGCCAGCGTCTCGACCGCCCCTACATCCGCCAGAACGGCAAGCTGGTCCCGGCCAGCTGGGCCGAGGCCTTCACCGCCATCTCGGCGCGCCTGAAGGGCCTGCCCGGCAACCGTGTCGCCGCCATCTCCGGCGATCTGGTCGATGTCGAGGCGCAGTTCGCGCTGAAGGAGCTGCTGTCGCGTCTCGGTTCGACGAACCTGGACTGCCGTCAGGACGGTGCGCGGTTCGACACCTCGGTTCGTGCCGGCTACCTGTTCAATTCGGGCATCGCCGGCATCGAGAAGGCCGACGTGATCCTGCTGGTCGGCACCAACCCGCGCTGGGAAGGCACGCTGGTCAACGCCCGCATCCGCAAGCGCTATCTGGCCGGTGGCGTCACCATCGCCTCCATCGGCGAGCAGCGTGACCTGACCTATCCCTACAGCGTGATCGGCTCCGGTCCGGACACGCTGCAGCAGCTGGTCGACGGCAGCCATCCGTTCGCCGAAACGCTGCGCGCCGCCAAGAACCCGATGATCATCGTCGGCATGGGCGCCTTCCAGCGCGCCGACGGTCTCGCGGTCCAGGCCGCCGCCCGTCTGGTCGGTGAGGCCTACGGCATGTTCCGCGACGACTGGAACGGCTTCAACGTCCTGCACACCGCCGCGGCGCGTGTCGGCGGCATCGAGGCCGGCTTCCTGCCGGGCGAGGGTGGCCGTGACACCCACGGCATCCTCGACGGCGCGTCGAAGGGCGAGATCGACTTCGTCTACCTGCTGGGCGCCGACGAGATCGACATGGCCAAGCTTGGCAACGCCTTCGTCGTCTACCAGGGCCACCATGGCGATGCCGGCGCCCACCGCGCCGACGTCATCCTGCCGGGCGCCGCCTACACCGAGAAGAACGCGGTCTACGTCAACACCGAAGGCCGTCCTCAGCTCGCCCGCCTCGCGGTCTTCCCGCCGGGCGAAGCGCGCGAGGATTGGAAGATCGTCCGCGCCCTGTCGGAAGTCCTGGGCACCACGCTGCCCTTCGACACCCACGGTCAGCTGCGCCAGCGGCTGATGGCGGCGAACCCGATCTTCGGTGCGGTCGGCGAGATGACCCCGGCCAACTGGGCGCCGTTCGGCGCGCAGGGCCCGGTCGATGCCGCCCCCTTCGTGACGCCGATCACCAACTTCTACATGACCGACCCGATCAGCCGGGCCTCGGTGACGATGGCCAACTGCACGGAAGCGCTGGTGGGCCCTGCTCAGGAGAGGACTGGCACCCATGGCTGAGTTCTGGAGCGGCTTCCTCCTGCCGCTGATCATTATGGTTCTGGAGATCCTGGCGATCACCGTGCCGCTGCTGGTGGCCGTCGCCTTCATGACCTATGCCGAGCGCAAGATCATGGGCGCGATGCAGCTGCGCCAGGGACCGGCGATCGTCGGTCCCTTCGGCCTGATGCAGCCCTTCGCCGACGGCCTGAAGCTGTTCGCGAAGGAGCAGATCCTGCCGGAAGGCGCCAACCGCGTCGTGTTCTACGTCGCGCCGATGCTGACCTTCTTCCTGGCGCTGATCGCCTGGGCGGTCATCCCGTTCGACTACGGGGTGGTGCTGTCCAACATCAACGTCGGCGTGCTGTACCTGTTCGCGATCTCCTCGCTGGGCGTCTACGGCATCGTGATGGCCGGCTGGGCCTCGAACTCGCGCTACGCCTTCCTCGGTGCGCTCCGTTCCGCGGCGCAGATGGTGTCCTACGAGGTCTCGATGGGCCTCATCATCATCACCGTGCTGCTCTGCGTCGGTTCGCTGAACCTGACCGACATCGTGCGGGCCCAGGAGACGGTCTGGTTCTGCATTCCGCTGCTGCCGATGTTCGTGATGTTCTTCATCTCGGCGCTCGCGGAAACCAACCGCGCTCCCTTCGACCTGCCGGAAGGCGAGTCGGAGCTGGTCGCCGGCTTCATGGTCGAGTACAGCTCGGCTCCCTTTGCGCTCTTCTTCCTTGGCGAATACGCCAACATGATCCTGATGAGCGCGATGACGAGCATCCTGTTCCTCGGTGGCTGGCTGCCCCCGCTGCCCTTCGCGCCCTTCACCTGGGTGCCGGGCATCGTGTGGTTCGCGCTGAAGATCGCGTTCTGCCTGTTCACCTATGTCTGGGTTCGCGCCACCGTGCCGCGTTACCGCTACGACCAGCTGATGCGGCTGGGTTGGAAGGTCTTCCTGCCCCTGTCGCTGTTCTGGGTCGTGCTGACCGCCGGCGTTCTGGTGACCTTCGGCTGGCTGCCGAAGTAAGCAACGGCGAAAGCCGGCAACCGAACCCACCATCGACATGTCGATTTGAGTGCCGGCGAGCCGCCCGACCAAAGGGCGGCTGCCGGCGAGGAAGGAGACGAAGAGGCCATGGCGTTCCTCGACCGCGCGGCGCGCAGCCTGTTCCTGACCGAGCTGCTGGGCGGCATGGCGCTGACCTTGCGCTACATGTTCAAGCCCAAGGTCACGATCAACTACCCCTATGAGAAGGGCCCCATCAGCTCCCGCTTCCGCGGCGAGCATGTGCTCCGCCGCTATGCGAACGGCGAGGAGCGCTGCATCGCGTGCAAGCTGTGCGAAGCGGTGTGCCCGGCTCTCGCCATCACCATCGAGGCCGAACCGCGCGACGACGGCAGCCGCCGCACCACGCGTTACGACATCGACATGACCAAGTGCATCTACTGCGGCCTGTGCCAGGAAGCCTGCCCGGTCGATGCGGTGGTCATGGGGCCGAACTTCGAGTTCTCCACCGAATCCCGTGAAGAGCTCTTCTACAACAAGCAGAAGCTGCTGGCGAACGGCGACCGCTGGGAGGCGGAAATCGCCCAGAACCTCGCGGCCGAGGCTCCTTACCGGTAAGCGGAAGCGAGAAAAACGATGATACTCCAAGGCATCGCCTTCTACGTGTTCGCCGCGCTGCTGGTGGCCTCCGGTGTGATGGTCATCTCGGCGCGGAACCCTGTTCATTCTGTCCTTTTCCTGATCCTCGCCTTTTTCCAGGCGGCCGGTCTCTGCGTCCTGATGGGCGCCGAGTTCATCGCGATGATCCTCGTCATCGTCTATGTCGGTGCCGTCGCCGTGCTGTTCCTGTTCGTGGTCATGATGCTCGACATCAACTTCCGCGAACTGCGCAAGGGTGCGATGGAAGCGCTGCCGCTGGGCGCGCTGGTCGGGCTGATCCTGCTGGCTGAACTGGCCGCCGTGCTCGGCGGCTGGATCGTGGCTCCCAACGTCGCCGCCATCGCCGGCGCGCCGACCCCGGCGCTCGATCAGGTCACGAACACCCATGCGCTGGGCCGGCTGATGTACACGCAGTACGTCTACCTGTTCCAGGCGTCGGGCATCGTCCTGCTGATCGCCATGATCGGCGCGATCGTGCTGACGCTGCGGCACCGTCCGGGCGTGCGCAAACAGAATGTCGGCGCCCAGATTTCCCGTCGCCGGGAAGACGTGGTCGTCATTCGCAAGGTTACGACCGGGGAGGGCGTGTGATCATGGAGATCGGTCTCGGACATTACCTGACGGTCTCGGCCATCATCTTCACGCTGGGTGTGCTGGGCATCTTCCTGAACCGGAAGAACGTCATCATCATCCTGATGTCGATCGAGATGATGCTGCTGGCGGTGAACCTGAACCTCGTCGCCTTCTCGACCTTCCTGCACGATCTGGTCGGCCAGATCTTCGCCATGATCATCCTGACCGTCGCCGCCGCCGAGGCGGCCATCGGCCTCGCCATCCTGGTGGTCTACTTCCGCAACCGCGGCTCGATCCGAGTCGAAGACATCAACATGATGAAGGGCTGAGGCGGCGCCATGGAAGTGCTAGTCGTATTCCTTCCGCTCCTGGCGTTCCTCGTCGCCGGATCGATCGCGCTGTTCGGCGGGCCGAAGGCCGAGCCGGCGGCCGCGGGTCACGGAAGCCACGGTCATGGCCATGACGATCACGGGCACGCCCAGATCGCCCATGCCCATGACGATCATTCCCATCACATCTCGCATGACGAGCTGGACCACGCGCACGACGATGCCCACGACGACCACCATGTCGTCGCCGGGCCGCCGACCGTGGGCGACCGCGTCTCGCAGTTCGTGACAGCGGGCGCAGTCATCGTCTCGGCGATCCTGTCCTGGATCCTGTTCTTCGACGTCGCCGTGCACGGCAACCCGCGCACGATCGAGCTGATGACCTGGATCCAGAGCGGCACGCTGGACGTGAAGTGGGCGCTGCGCGTCGACCAGCTCACCGCGGTGATGCTGATCGTCGTCAACACCGTGTCGGCCTGCGTGCACGTCTACTCCATCGGCTACATGGCCGAGGATCCGCAGAAGCCGCGCTTCATGGGCTACCTGTCGCTGTTCACCTTCGCCATGCTGATGCTGGTGACGGCGGACAACCTGGTCCAGCTGTTCTTCGGCTGGGAGGGCGTCGGTCTGGCCTCCTACCTGCTGATCAATTTCTGGTACGAGAAGCCCTCTGCGAACGCCGCCGCCATGAAGGCCTTCCTGGTCAACCGCGTCGGCGACTTCGGCTTCGCGCTCGGCATCTTCGCGATCTTCGTGCTGACCGGTTCGGTCCAGTTCGACACGATCTTCGCCAAGGCCCCGACGCTGACCGGCGAGACGCTGCATTTCCTCAGCTGGGACTTCAACGGCCTGACCATCGCCTGCCTGCTGCTGTTCATGGGCGCGATGGGCAAGTCGGCGCAGCTTGGTCTGCACACCTGGCTGCCGGACGCGATGGAAGGCCCGACCCCGGTGTCGGCGCTCATCCACGCGGCGACCATGGTCACCGCCGGCGTCTTCATGGTCTGCCGCCTGTCGCCCGTCTTCGAATATGCCCCGACGGCGCTCGAGGTTGTGACGGTGGTCGGCGGCCTGACCGCCTTCGTCGCGGCGACCATCGGCTTCACCCAGTTCGACATCAAGCGCGTCATCGCCTATTCGACGATGTCGCAGCTCGGCTACATGTTCTTCGCCGCCGGCGTCTCGGCCTACGGCGCGGCCATGTTCCACCTGTTCACGCACGCCTTCTTCAAGGCTCTGCTGTTCCTCGGCGCCGGCTCGGTCATCCATGCCCTGCACCATGAGCAGGACATGCGGAAGATGGGCGGTGTCTGGCGCAAGATTCCCTTCACCTATGCGGTGATGTGGATCGGCAATCTGGCGCTCGCCGGCCTGCCCTTCTTCGCCGGCTACTATTCCAAGGACATGATCCTGGAGGCGGCCTTCGCCTCGGGCAGCGGGGTGGGGCGCTTCGCCTTTGCCCTGGGCATCGCGGCTGCTCTGCTGACCGCCTTCTACTCCTGGCGCCTGCTGTTCATGACCTTCCACGGCACGCCGCGGATGGACAAGGAAGTCTACGACCACGCCCACGAATCGCCGGTCGTCATGCTGATCCCGCTGGCGGTCCTGACGCTTGGCGCGCTGTTCGCCGGCTTCGGTTTCCACCAGTGGTTCATCGGCCACGACCGGATGGAGTTCTGGGGCAAGGCCATCATGACCCTGCACGAGCATGACGCCATCGAGGCCGCGCACCACCACACCCCGGGCTGGGTCGCCATCGCCCCGCTGGTGGTCGGCCTGATCGGTATCGCCATGGCCTACATCGGCTATGTGATGATGCCGCGCCTGCCGGGCCGGATCGCCTCCACCTTCCGCGGCATCCACCAGTTCCTCTACAACAAGTGGTACTTCGACGAGCTGTACGACGCGCTGTTCACCCGTCCGGCCAAGGCTATCGGCTACGGCCTGTGGAAGTCTGGCGACGGGGCGGTGATCGACGGCGTGGGGCCGGACGGCATCGCCGCCGCCACCCGCGACGTCGCGGCACGCGCCAGCCGGCTGCAGTCGGGGTACGTCTATCACTACGCCTTTGCCATGGTGATCGGGGTCGTCCTGCTCGTCGCCTGGCTGTCGGTCTTCGGCTGAGCGGTTTCGAAGGAGAACAACAACAATGGCTAGCTGGCCGATCCTGTCGTTCGCGACCTTCCTGCCGCTCGTGGGCGTCGCGCTGATCCTGCTGTTCTGCCGGGGCAATTCCCCGGACGTGCTGCGGAACGTGCGGTACATCTCGCTGTGGACGACCCTCGTCACCTTCGTCCTGACCCTTCTGGTCTGGGCCAACTTCGATCCCCGCAATCCCGGCTACCAGATGGTCGAGAAGGCGGGCTGGATCCCCGAGTTCGGCATCAACTACCACATGGGCGTCGACGGCATTTCGGTGCTGTTCGTCGTCCTGTCCGGCTTCCTGATGCCGCTGTGCATCCTGGCGAGCTGGGAGTCGGTGCAGGTCCGCCTGAAGGAATACATGATCGCGTTCCTCGTGCTGGAAACCCTGATGATCGGGATGTTCTGCGCGCTGGACTTCATCCTGTTCTACATGTTCTTCGAAGGCGTCCTGATTCCGATGTTCCTCATCATCGGTGTCTGGGGCGGCCCGCGCCGCGTCTATGCCGCATTCAAGTTCTTCCTCTACACGCTGCTCGGCTCGGTCCTGATGCTGTTGGCGATCCTGGCCATGTATTACGTGGCGGGCACCACCGACATCCCGACCATCACCGCCACCCAGTTCCCGCGCAACATGCAGCTGTGGCTGTGGCTGGCCTTCTTCGCCTCCTTCGCGGTGAAGGTGCCGATGTGGCCGGTCCACACCTGGCTGCCGGATGCCCACGTCGAGGCGCCGACCGCCGGCTCGGTGATCCTGGCCGGTGTGCTGCTGAAGATGGGCGGGTACGGCTTCCTGCGCTTCAACATTCCGATCCTGCCGGAAGCGACCGAGTATTTCGCGCCGCTGATCTACACCCTGTCGGTCGTCGCCGTGATCTACACCTCGCTGGTCGCTCTCGCCCAGGAGGACATGAAGAAGCTGATCGCCTACTCGTCGGTTGCCCACATGGGCTTCGTCACCATCGGCATGTTCGCGCTGAACCAGCAGGGCATCGAGGGTTCGGTGTTCCAGATGCTGTCGCACGGCGTCGTGTCGGGTGCGCTGTTCCTGTGCGTCGGCGTCGTCTATGACCGGCTGCACACCCGCGAGATCGCCCGTTACGGCGGCCTCGTGAAGAACATGCCGAAATACGCGGTGGTCTTCCTGTTCATGACCATGGCCTCGGTCGGTCTGCCGGGCACCGCCGGTTTCGTCGGCGAGTTCCTGGTGCTGATGGGCGTCTTCCGCGACAACACCTGGGTCGCCGCCCTGGCCGCCACCGGTATGGTTCTGGGCGCGGCCTACGCGCTGTGGCTGTACCGCCGCGTTGTCTACGGCAAGCTGACCAAGCCGGACGTCAAGGCGATGTTCGACATAACTCCGCGCGAAATCGCGGTGTTCGTGCCGCTGATCGTTGTCGTCCTGTGGATGGGCGTCTATCCCAGCAGCTTCCTGAACGTCACCTCGGCATCGGTCGAGCAGCTGATCCAGACCTACCAGACCAAGCTGGCCGCGTCGCACGCCGCGTCCGGTGTCTCGGTCGCCGCTCGGTAAGGGGTTCTTCGACATGACCGCAGTGTTTCCCGACATCTGGCCGGCCCTGCCGGAGATCTTCCTGGCGCTCTCGGGCGTCGCCCTGCTGATGCTGGGCGTGTTCCGCGGCGACGGCTTCACCCGTCCCGTCTCCTACCTGGCGATCGTCTGCATGCTGCTCGCCGCCATCCTGGCGATGGGCTACGGCAGCGGCCGCGTCGTCACCTTCAACGGCATGTTCGTGATGGATGCCTTCGGCGTCTTCATGAAGGTGCTGGCGCTGGTCTCCGCGGCCTTTGCGGTCGTCCTCTCGCTCGGCTTCAACGAGCGGGAGCAGATGGCCCGCTTTGAGTTCCCGGTGCTGATGGTCTTCGCCACGCTCGGCATGCTGATGATGATCTCGGCCAACGATTTCATCTCGCTGTATGTCGGCCTGGAGACCCAGAGCCTGGCGCTCTATGTCATCGCGGCCTTCCGCCGCGACAGCGGGAAGTCGTCGGAAGCCGGCCTGAAGTATTTCGTCCTCGGCTCGCTCTCCTCGGGCATGCTGCTGTACGGTGCTTCGCTGGTTTATGGTTTCGCCGGCACGACTTCGTTCGACAAGGTGGCGGCGCTGTTCGCCGGCGGCGCCCATGTGTCGCCGGGTCTGGTGATCGGTCTGGTGTTCGTGATGGCCGGTCTGGCCTTCAAGATCTCGGCCGCTCCGTTCCACATGTGGACGCCGGACGTCTATGAGGGTGCGCCGACCCCGGTGACCGCCTTCTTCGCGGCGGCGCCGAAGGTGGCGGCCATCGCCCTGCTTACCCGCGTGGTGATGGAGCCGTTCGGCCACCTCGCCGCCCAGTGGCATCAGGTTCTGGTGGCGACCGCCATCCTGTCGATGGTGATCGGTTCCTTCGTCGCCATCATGCAGACCAACATCAAGCGCCTGATGGCCTACAGCTCCATCGGCCATGTCGGTTACGCGCTGGTGGGCCTGACGACCGGTACGCAGGACGGCGTGCGCGGCGTGCTGATCTACATGGCGCTCTACATCGCCATGAACATCGGCGCCTTCGCGGTCATCCTCAGCATGAAGGCCAAGGGCCAGATGCTGGAGGAGATCAAGGACTTCTCCGGCCTGTCCAAGACCAACCCGATGCTGGCCGCGACGATGGCGATCTTCATGTTCTCCATGGCCGGCATCCCGCCGATGGCGGGCTTCTTCGGCAAGCTCTATGTCTTCCTGGCCGCCGTCGCCGCGCAGGAATACACGCTGGCCGTCGTCGGTGTGCTGACCAGCGTCGTGGGTGCCTTCTACTATCTGCGCATCATCAAGATCATGTATTTCGATGAACCCGCAGTGGTGGTCGACAAGGTCGACGACGACAGCATGACCGGCGTCCTGGTGCTGACCAGCCTGTTCACCCTGCTGTTCTTCGTCGCTCCGGCGCCGATCCTGAACGGTGCGGCGGCTGCCGCGGCGGCCCTGTTCGCCGGGTGACATCCGACCGATGACGGTATCGCTCGAAGCGGAGGCGGCGCGTCTGCGCCTGCCTCCGGGCTTCCAGATCAAGGCCTTCGACTCCGTCGGCAGTACGAACGACGAAGCGAAGGCCTTGTCGCGTTCCGGGGCGCCCGAAGGCACCATCGTCTGGGCACGCCGCCAGGACAGCGGCCGTGGCCGCCGCGGCCGGGCCTGGACCTCCCCCGAAGGAAATCTATACAGCACGACCATCCTGCGGCCCGGCCTGCCACCGGCGGAAGCCGCGCAGATCTCCTTCGTCGCGGCGCTCGCCATCGCGGAAACTGCCGAGTCGGTCCTGCCTGACCCGAGCGGCGTTCGCTGCAAATGGCCCAATGACGTTCTGGTGCATGACCGCAAGCTGTCGGGCATCCTGCTCGAGTCGGAGCCGGCAGCCGACGGCAAGGTCGCCTGGGTGGTGCTGGGGGTCGGCATCAACCTGCGGCATTTTCCCGCGACCGCCGATTATGGCGCCACCTCCTTGATTGCCGAGGGCGCTCCGCCGATGGGGCCGGGCGCGCTTCTCGAGGTCTATGCGGAGCATCTGGCGACCTGGTACCGCCGCTGGCGCGCCCATGGTTTCGCGCCCGTGCGCGAGGCGTGGCTGGCGCGGGCCAAGGGGCTTGGCGGGGCGATCCTGGTCAGGCTGGCCGATCGGACGATCCCCGGCACTTTCGCCGATCTGGACAGCGACGGCGTTCTGTTGCTTGATCCAACGGACGGCGGGCCGCGGCAGCGGATCGCCGCCGGCGACGTGTTCTTCGCGCCGCCCCCTGCAAGCTGAGTTCGCCAGCCGAGTTCAAACGCCCACCGCCTTCAGGACCTTGCCATGCTGCTTGCCATCGACGCCGGAAACACGAATGTGGTGTTCGCCATCTATGACGGCGACCGCCAGCGCGGCATCTGGCGCACGGCGACCGATCCTAAACGCACCTCCGACGAATACATGGTGTGGCTGACCCACCTGATGGCGTTGAAGGGGCTGAAGCCGGTGGACATCCATGGCGCGATCATCGCCAGCGTGGTGCCCGGCGCCACCTTCAACCTGAAGCGGCTGTGCAAGGATCATTTCGGCTGCGAGCCGGTGATCGTCGGTCAGCCCGGAGTCGATCTCGGTGCCAAGGCCCTGGTCGACCGGCCGGAGGAGGTGGGTGCCGATCGTCTGGTCAACACGGTGGCTGCCGCGGCGACCTACAAGACGCCGCTGATCGTCATCGATTTCGGGACGGCCACCACCTTCGACGTGGTGGATGCCGAGGGCAACTATTGCGGCGGCGTGATCGCGCCGGGGCTGAACCTGTCGCTGGAGGCACTGCAGAGGGCCGCGTCCAAGCTGCCGCGGGTCGAGATTCAGCCGCCGTCCGAGGTGATCGGCAAGAACACCATCGCCTGCATGCAGTCCGGCATCTTCTGGGGGTATGTCGGGCTGATCGAAGGGCTGGTCTCCCGCATCCGGGCGGAGTACGGCGAACCGATGCGGGTGGTCGCCACTGGCGGATTGGCTGTTCTTTTCGCCAAGGCTACCCATGTGATCGAACACACCGACAACGAGCTGACGCTCCGCGGTCTCCTCCTGATCCACAAGCGCAACACGGTCCAATGACACAATCCTCCAAGACAGCCGCCGGAACGTCCGAAGCCCCGGCGGACACCTTCGTTCCGGAGGATGGCGCACTGTATTTCGTCCCGCTCGGCGGTTCCGGCGAGATTGGGATGAACCTCAATCTCTACGGCCATCAGGGCAAGTGGTTGATGGTGGACCTCGGCATCTCGTTTGCCGACGACACCATGCCCGGGCTGGACGTGATCATGCCGGACCCGACCTTCATCGCCGAGCGTCGCGACGATCTGGTCGGTCTGGTGCTGACCCATGCGCATGAGGACCATCTGGGCGCGGTGCAGTATCTGTGGCCGGAGCTGCGCTGTCCGGTCTATTGCACACCCTTCACCGCGGCCTTCCTGCGCGCCAAGCTGCATGAGAAGGGCCTGAGCAGCACGGTGCCGATCCACGAAATCCCGCTGGGCGGCACGGTGGAAGCCGGTCCCTTCTCCGTCGAATACGTCACCATGACGCATTCGATCCCGGAACCGAACGCGCTCGCCATCCGCACCTCGGCCGGGACCATCCTGCACACCGGTGACTGGAAGCTGGACCCCGATCCGCTGGTCGGCGAGACGGCCGATGAGGAACGGCTGCGCACCATTGGTGACGACGGGGTGCTGGCGCTGGTCGGCGACAGCACCAACGCGCTGGTGCCCGGCGCCGCCGGGTCGGAGGCGACCGTCCGCGATGCCCTGATGGAGTTGTTCGGCCGTTACCGCGACCGCCGCATCGCCGTCAGCTGCTTCGCCACCAATGTGGCGCGACTGGAGAGCATCGCCGCCGCCGCCGCCGCCCATGACCGCCATGTGGCGTTGGTCGGCCGCTCGCTGTGGCGCATCAACGAGGCGGCACGGGCCACCGGCTATCTCGCCGACGTGCCGAAGTTCCTGTCGGAGCATGACGCCAGCTATCTGCCGCGCGAGAAGCTGGTGCTGATCTGCACCGGCAGTCAGGGCGAGCCGCGGTCGGCGCTTGCCCGTATCGCCGCCAACGATCATCCGCAGATCACGCTGTCGCGCGGCGACGTGGTGATCTTCTCCTCCCGCGAGATTCCCGGCAACGAGCGCGCCATCGGCCGCATGCAGAATCAGCTGGTCGCCCAGGGAGTCGAACTGGTGACGGCGGACGAGGCGCCGGTCCATGTCTCCGGCCACCCGGCGCGGGACGAGCTGGTGCGCATGTATCAATGGGTGCGTCCACGCATCGCCGTCCCGGTCCATGGCGAGCAGCGCCACCAGCAGGCCCATGCCGCCTTGGCGGAGGAGTGTCAGGTCGCCCACAGCATCGTTCCGGCCAACGGCGAAGTCCTTCGGCTCGACGGGCCGGAGGGCGCGCGGGTGGTGGCCAACGTGCGCGCCGGACGCATGGCGGTGGACGGCAAGCGTCTGGTGCCGCTCGACACCGGCATGATGCGCGCCCGCAACCGCATGGTGAACAACGGTGCCGCCGTGGTGACGCTGGTGATGACCGGAACGGGCGAGTTGCTGACCGCTCCGCAGCTGGCGGTGATGGGGCTGATCGACGAGGCGACCGACCGCGACCTGCTGTTGGACGTGGTGGATGCAGTGCGCGAGTCGGTGGCGATGCTGCCCAAATCGGCGCGGGCCGACGACGCCCAAGTGAAGGAGGCGGCGCGGATCGCCGTGCGCCGCTGCTTCAACGCGACCCACGGCAAGAAGCCGGTGACGGAGGTCCATCTGGTCCGCGTCTGACCGAACCCAAGAACGGATTTGATGTATAACAGGCTTATCAGAGCCCGCTAACGGGCCAGCCAGCGAGAGGATACGCATGATCGGGAAGCTCAACCACGTCGCCATCGTCGTTCCGGACCTACCGGCGGCGACCGCACTCTATCGGGACACGCTGGGCGCCGCAGTGTCGCAGCCGGTGGACTTGCCGCCGCACGGCGTCACCGTGGTCTTCGTTACCCTGCCAAACACCAAGATCGAACTGCTGCATCCGTTCGGCGAGAAGTCGCCGATCGCCGGCTTCCTGGAGAAGAACCCGTCGGGCGGCATCCACCATATCTGCTATGAGGTGGAGGACATCCTGGCCGCCCGCGACCGGCTGAAGGAGCAGGGCGCCCGCGTGCTGGGCGACGGTGAACCGAAGATCGGCGCCCATGACAAGCCGGTCCTGTTCCTGCACCCGAAGGATTTCTGCGGGACGCTGGTGGAACTGGAGCAGGCCTGAGACGGCTGACACGCGGAGGGGACGATGAACAACTGGGTGACTGGAGCCTTCGTTTACGTCGTCGTCTGGTGGGTGGTGCTGTTCGCGGTGCTGCCCTGGGGCGTTCGGACCCAGGAGAACCCTGAACCGGGCATGGCCTCCTCCGCGCCGGTCGAGCCGCGCATCCTGCGGAAATTCATGATCACGTCGCTGGTCGCCCTGCTGGTGTGGCTGGTGATCTTCGGCATCGAGCGGTCCGGCATCATCTCCTTCCGGGACATGGCGCGGGACATGTTCTGACGCCGGATTGCTCTGACCATCGAGAGGAGCGAGGCGGGTGAGCGTGACCTATTGCGCGGCCGCACCCGGCCATCCCCATCACGGACCCTACCATGATGGCGAGTACGGTTTTCCCAGCAGCGATGACCGGGTGCTGTTCGAGCGTCTGGTGCTGGAGATCAATCAGGCCGGCCTGTCCTGGCTGACCATCCTGAAAAAGCGTGACGCCTTCCGCGCCGCCTTCGACGGGTTCGACATCGACCGGGTCGCCGCCTATGGCGAGGCGGAGCGGGCGCGGCTGCTGGCCGACGCCGGCATCATCCGCAACCGCCTGAAGGTGGACGCGGTGATCGAGAACGCCCGCCGCATCGTCGCATTGCGGGAAACCCACGGCTCCTTCGACGGCTGGCTGCGCGCCCATCATCCGCTGACCAAGCCGGAATGGGTGAAGCTGTTCGGCCGGACCTTCCGTTTCACCGGTGGCGAGATCGTCGGGGAGTTCCTGATGAGCCTGGGCTATCTGCCGGGCGCTCATCAGCCCGACTGTCCGGTCCAGGCCGTCGTGCTTGCCCAGAGTCCGCCTTGGAAGGCTGCGGTGGAGGCCGGGTATCGCGGGTACACGCCCATGGAATAGGCAAACGCCCGCTCAGAACGGCGGCATTCGCCGAAGAGCTGGGCAGAAATGCAAAAACTTTGTGCATAAAGCGCTTCTGCCTCCGTTTTGGGCTTGCCATCGCCGAGGCTCGGGTTCACTCTTTTGGAGTGATGAGGGAGGATATTCCTCCCTTTCCGACGCCTGGTGGCGATTCCTCCCTAAACTCGACAGGCCGCGCCGCTTTTGCCGCGCGGCCTTTCTTTTTCCGGCGGACGGGAGGAGACAGGGCAGGGTCGCGGACAGAAAATTTCCGCGCTGCTCCAGAAAACGTTAACGGTTTACTTGGTAGCGTTGCTTGGATTAGCTCGCATCGGGTTTTTCCCAATCAGGGCTATTCAGCCGGGCTGAACCATCACCACCGGGGCCAGTCCGCCGGGGCGATTCCGCTTTGCCCGCTTACAGGTTGAGCCTTTTCCCGCTTCGGCGGGTGGCAGGAAGAAGGACGACAGTCGAGGCGCCGATGGCCGCGAATGAAAACGAACGGTTCGATCAGTTCGCCGCGGTTCTGTCGATTGAACTGTTGGAGCGGACGAAGAAAAGCATGGAGCTGCTGGCGCCGGAGCTTCAGCCATGCTCGATCCTGCCCTTCATCCAGACACCGTCCTTCGTAGAGTTCTATCAGGAGTTGGTGCGCGTCGGCATCCTGCCGGTGGTGCTCAGCCGCCGTCCGGTGCGTGCGATCGTCGGTGACGTCGATTGGGCGCGGGAGGGGCGCGAATATCTGCTGACGGTCCTCGACGACCGCTCCAATGCCGTCTTCACCGCCTGGGAATATGCCTGGGACTCGCTGTGGGACGAGCGCAAGGTCGGGCAGGACAGCGGTGGCGGAAGCCAGACCAAGCCGAAGAAGGGCTTCTTCAGCGCTCTGTTCGGCCGCAAGCGCGAGCAGAAGGCGGACGGCGGCGGCGAGGGCGGAGGCGAGGGCGGCGAGGGCGGTGTCATGGCCGGCCTGCATACGATGCTGACCGAATTGGGGGAAAAGCGGGGTTTCCTGCCGCTGTTCCATGACGATGTCCGCATCCTGAAGGCGTTGCCGCGCCTGAAGCCCGGCCGGGTGGCGCAGGCGTGGAAGGAGATCTCGCAGTACCACCACCAGGAATTCTACCTGCCCGAACCCGAACAGGCGAAGCCGGGTGTGACCTCCGAGTGTCTGCAGAAATGGCATTACAATCTGCCGGACAAGATCGGCGAGTTCCTGGTGCTGAAGGCCGCGGTGGACCTGGAGCATGTGAACAAGCCCTTCATCGGCAAATACATCCGCCAGTCGGCGCGGACCCAGGAGGAGGCGGAAAAAGGAATGCCCTACCTGTCGATCTACTGGAAATCCATGCGCAACCCGGCCCCGGTGGCCGAGCGGCACACGCTGTGAGCCCGCGCGGCATCTTGTACGCCGGGCTGACGGCGGCGGCGTTGTCCCTGGCGACCGCACCGGCATCGGCGCAAACCCAGCCGCCGCGTCCCGGCCCGGTCCCGCTGACCCCCGACGCCACCCGCGACCGGCCGGTGGTGGATCTGTCCTTGTGCCAACGGCTGACCCGCCATGTGCCGGCCGCCGACGTGGAATACCGGCCGGGCGTGGATGTGCATGGCCGCGCGGTCGCCCCCGCCGACTTGGCCGGCAGTGCAGGCGCGCAGCCGCCGATCCCCATCGACCTGCCGCTGTCGGTCGATCTCGCCCGGCGGATGGGAATCGCCCTGCCGTCGGTGCCGTTTCTGCCTGACGACGTCACCGCGGTGTGGCTGACCGTCGTCGGGAACCAACTCTATCTCAACGGCCAGCCGATTGATCCGGGTGCCGAGGAACGCCTCTACGTCTATTGCCGCTCCCGGTAGCCGGCGGCCAGGCGGGGGGCTTACAGTGGACAAGTGCGGGCGACCTTCCTAAAGTCGCTCACCCGCCGCCGCCGTGTCCGTTCCTGTCCGCAGGAGCCATGCGTGCGCGGCCTTGTCGAACACCTCGCACACGAGAGCAGAGCCATGCGGCTGTCCAGCTTCTTCATGCCAACCCTCAAGGAGACCCCGACCGAGGCGCAGATCGTCTCGCACCGCCTGATGCTGCGGGCCGGGATGATCCGCCAGACCAGCGCCGGCATCTATGCCTGGCTGCCGCTGGGCTATCGGGTTCTGCGCAAGATCGAGCAGATCGTCCGCGAGGAGCAGGACGCCGCCGGCGCGCAGGAACTGCTGATGCCGACCATCCAGTCGGCCGATCTGTGGCGCGAGAGCGGTCGCTACGACGATTACGGCAAGGAGATGCTGCGCATCACCGACCGTCACGACCGCGAGATGCTGTTCGGCCCGACGAACGAGGAGATGATCACCGACATCTTCCGCTCCTTCGTTAAGAGCTACCGCCAGTTGCCGCTGAACCTCTACCACATCCAGTGGAAGTTCCGTGACGAGATCCGCCCGCGCTTCGGCGTGATGCGCGGCCGCGAGTTCCTGATGAAGGACGCCTATTCCTTCGATATCGATGCGGACAGCGCGCGCCGTTCCTACCAGAAGATGTTCCTGGCCTATCTGCGCACCTTCGCCCGCATCGGGCTGAAGGCGATTCCGATGCGGGCCGACACCGGCCCGATCGGCGGCGACCTGAGCCACGAGTTCATCATCCTGGCCGAGACCGGCGAGAGCGGCGTCTTCTGCCACAAGGACTGGATGACCCTGGACGTGCTGAAGGACGCCCCCGGCATCGAGGACGACCTGCAGCCCTTCTTCGACCGCGTCACCGGCATCTATGCGGCGACCGACGAGAAGCACGACCCGGCCAACAGCCCGGTGCCGGAGTCGGATCTGGTGTCGGCCCGCGGCATCGAGGTCGGCCACATCTTCAACTTCGGCACCAAGTACTCCAAGCCGATGAACGCGGTGGTCGCTGGCCCGAACGGCGAATCGATCCCGGTGGAGATGGGCAGCTACGGCATCGGCGTGTCGCGCCTGATGGGCGCCATCATCGAGGCCAGCCACGACGACAACGGCATCATTTGGCCGGACGCCGTCGCGCCCTTCAACGTCGGCCTCATCAACCTGAAGTCCGGCGACGCCGAGACCGACCGCGTCTGCGCGGAGCTGTATGCGAAGCTGGAATCGGCCGGCCTGGAGGTCGCCTATGACGACCGCGACGAGCGTCCCGGCGCCAAGTTCGCCGACATGGACCTGATCGGCGTTCCCTGGCAGCTGGTCGTCGGCCCGCGCGGCCTGAAGAACGGCGTCGTCGAACTGAAGCGCCGCGCCACCGGCGAGAAGGAAGAGCTGCCGGTCGAGGCGGCGCTGGCGAAGCTGCTGAGCTGATCGGCTTAGCTCGAAGAGGAAGCCCGGATCGCCCAAGTCGGCGATCCGGGCTTTGCCCTTTTCCCGCCACGCTCACGTTCTTATCTAGGGCATCGTTTCCGCCCGCCCACAGGGCCTCCCCCACAGGATCCCAGCCGCATGATCTTCAACGCCTTCGAACGCATGGTCGCGATGCGTTACCTTCGGGCGCGCCGCCAGGAAGGGTTCATCTCGGTCATCGCGGGGTTCTCGTTGCTGGGCATCGCGCTCGGCGTGGCGACGCTCATCATCGTGATGGCGGTGATGAACGGCTTTCGGGCGGAGCTGCTGGGCCGGGTGCTCGGTCTGAACGGGCATCTCAACGTCTACAGTTCACGAGGCGGGCCGCTGCCGGACTTCGATATCCTGGCCGGCAAGCTGCGCAACACGCCGGGCGTGGTCAACGTCACCCCGACGGTTGAGGGGCAGGCGCTGGTGTCGGTGCGCGGCGTCGCCTCCGGTGCCGTCATCCGCGGCGTGCGGGCGGAAGATTTCAAGGTGCGGCCAACGCTCGCCAACAACATCATCCGCGGTTCGGTGGATGAGTTCGGCGAGGACCGCGTCGCCATTGGCGTGCGCATGGCCCAGCGCCTGGGCCTTTCGGTCGGCGACCAGATCACGCTGATCGCACCGCAGGGCAACGTCACCGCCTTCGGCACCGTGCCGCGGATGCGCAGCTACCCTATCGGCGCGATCTTCGACGTCGGCATGTTCGAATACGACAACAGCTTCATTTTCCTGCCGCTGGAGGAGGCGCAGGCCTTCTTCCGCACCGGCGACGCCGTGACCTCGCTGGAAGTTTTCGTGAGCGACCCGATGCAGATCGCCTCCGCCCGCGCCGCCGTTCAGTCGGCGGTGGCTGGGGAGGGCCGGGTGGTCGACTGGCAGCAGTCGAACGCCAGCTTCTTCACGGCGCTTCAGGTCGAACGCAACGTGATGTTCCTGATCCTGTCGCTGATCATCATGGTCGCCGCCTTCAACATCATCTCCAGCCTGATCATGCTGGTGAAGGACAAGGGGCGCGACATCGCGATCCTGCGAACCATGGGGGCGACGCGCGGCATGATCATGCGCATCTTCTTCCTGTCCGGTGCCAGCGTCGGAGTGACGGGGACCTTGCTGGGTCTCGCGCTCGGCGTCTCCTTCGCGCTGAACATCGAGAGCATCCGGCAGGTCATCCAGGGGCTGACCGGCACCAACCTGTTCAATGCCGAGATCTATTTCCTGTCCCACCTGCCTGCCAAGATCGACTGGAGCGAGGTGATCCAGGTGACGCTGATGGCGCTGGGCCTGTCCTTCGCCGCGACTATCTATCCGTCCTGGCGCGCCGCCCGGCTCGATCCCGTGGAGGCCCTGCGCTATGAGTAACGCCGTCATGCAGCCGATGCTGGAACTGAAGGGCATCGTCCGCCGCTTCGAACAGGCGGGCGAGACGCTGGAGGTGCTGCGCGGGGTCGATCTGACCGTCGGCGCCGGGGAACTGGTGGCGCTGGTCGGCCCGTCGGGTGCCGGTAAATCGACGCTGCTGCACATCGCCGGCCTGCTGGAGCGGCCGACCGCCGGCACGGTGCGCATCGCCGGCACCGACGTGTCCAACCTGGACGACGGCAAGCGGACCGAGGTGCGGCGCCGCTCCATCGGCTTCGTCTACCAGTTCCACCACCTGCTGCCGGAGTTTTCGGCGCGGGAGAACATCGTCCTGCCGCAGATGATCGCCGGCGTGTCGAAGTCGGTCGCCCGGCAGCGCGCGGACGAGCTTCTGCGCATGGTCGGGCTGGAACAGCGCGGCACCCACCGGCCGGCCCGCCTGTCGGGCGGCGAGCAGCAGCGCGTCGCCATCGCCCGCGCGCTGGCCAACGCTCCCTCGCTGCTGATTGCCGACGAGCCGACCGGCAACCTCGACCCCCACACGGCGGAGCATGTCTTCGCCATGCTGTCGGCCATCGTCCGGCAGGCCAAGGTCGGCGCCCTGGTGGCGACCCACAACCTCGACCTCGCCCGTCGCATGGACCGGGTTCTGGAGATGCGCGACGGGCATCTGGTGGAGTATCAGCCGTCGGAACTGGTGCCGCTGAGCGAGGTCGCGCCGGAAGCATCATAAGAAGCGTCATAGACCGAAAGCGGAACCTCCCCCTGGTTGCCAAGCCGGCGCGGCGCCCCCACTCTCATGCGCGACCGCACCGGCTGAGCTGCGGCACAGACAAAGCAGGGGGCATCGGGGATGGACCAGCGGATCATCGACCTCTACGACGAATACACCCACGCGCCGTTGCCACGCCGGGTCTTCCTGGAACGGCTGGCAGCAATGGCTGGCGGTGCGGCGGCGATCCCCGCGATCTTGGCGGCGATCGAGCCGAACTATGCCCGCGCCGCCATCGTCGGTGAGGACGACACCCGTCTGGCTGCGGAAAAGATCAGCTTCCAGGGGGCGACCGGCAACGTGTCCGGCTATCTCGCCCGGCCGAAGCTGATCGACAAGGCTCCGGCTGTGCTGGTCATCCACGAAAATCGCGGCCTGAACGCCTATGTCGAGGATGTCACCCGCCGCCTTGCCACCGAAGGCTTCGTGGCGATGGCGCCGGACCTGCTGTCGCCGCTGGGCGGCACGCCGCAGGATGCAGACAAGGCCCGCGACATGATCGGTCAGCTCGACACCGACAAGACGGTCAACAATCTCGTCGCGGCCATGAGTTACCTGATGGCCTACCGCTATTCCTCGGCCAAGGTCGGTGCGGTCGGCTTCTGCTGGGGTGGCGGCATGATCAACCGGCTGGCGGTCAAGGCGCCCGACCTGAAGGCCGGCGTCGCCTTCTACGGCCCGACCCCCGACCCGGCGCTGGTCGGTACGGTGAAGTCGCCGCTGCTGCTGCACTATGCCGGGCTGGACCAGCGCGTGAACGCCGGTATCCCCGCCTATGACGAGGCGCTGAAGAAAGCCGGCGTCGAGCATCAGATTTATGTGTACGAGGGCGTCAACCACGCCTTCCACAACGACACCTCGGCCGAGCGCTACAACAAGGACGCCGCCGATCTGGCCTGGAAGCGGACGGTGGAGTTTTTGAAGGCGAAGCTGGCGTAGGGGGTGGGGGCAATCAGCGCGAAACCTCTCCCAACACCTCCGCCGTGTCCACCACCGTCGCATACTCCCCATCCATGTTGGCGAGCGACAGGTCGTGGACTTCGTCGGCCGTGCGCAGCCTCCCCGACCGGTCTTTCCGGGCGAAGGTGAAGCAGGCGTCGGCCGCCAGTCGCACATCGTAGCCGAGGTTGCCGGCCATCCGCACCGTCGCCTCGACGCTGTTGTTGGTGATGACGCCGGCCACCACCAGCGCGCCGATGCCGCGGGCGCGCAGCCAGTCGTCCAGGCCGGTGCCGATGAAGGCGCTGTTCACCCGCTTGCCGATCACCGTCTCTCCCGGCAGCGGCATCGCCTCGTCCTTGAAGGCGTGGCCGGGGCCACCGGGGCGGTAGGTGGAGTCGGGCTCCGTCGAATCGTGGCGGATATGGACGATGGGCAGCCCCTCCCGCCGCCAGACCGCCAGCAAGGCCGCGACGTTGGCCTCCGCATCGGGGTTGTTGCGCGGGCCGACGTGGCTCCAGCGCGGGTCGTCGATGGCCTTTTGCAGGTCGACGAGCAGCAAAGCGGTGTTGGTGGGCAGGGGAGCGGGGAGGGTTTCCATGCCGACGATCCTGCCGCGATAGTCCATCGCGTGACAAGTCCGCCGGTTTCTGGCTCTAATCCGGCGCTCGACCCTCGTTTCCCGTTTCAAGCGCTCGTCCGGAGGCGCCGTGCTCGCATCCCCCCTGTCATTGCTCGCCGTCGCCGTCGGAGGTGCCGCCGGTTCGGTGGCGCGTTATCTGACGCTGCTGCTGATCGCGCAGTGGGTCGGCACCCGTTTTCCGATGGGGACGATCATCGTCAACCTGATCGGCTGTACGGTGATGGGGGTGCTGTCGGAACTGGCGAGCCTGACATGGTCGCCGTCGCCGGAAATCCGCGCCCTGCTGCTGGTCGGCGTGCTCGGCGGCTTCACCACCTTCTCCTCCTTCACGCTGGACATCGGCGTCCTCGTCGCCCGTGACGAGATCGCCGCGGCGGCGGGATACTTCCTCGCCTCGACGCTGTTCAGCGTGGTGGGCTTCTTTGCCGGCCTGTGGGCCGTGCGTTCTCTTGTTTCGGTGTCCATCTGATGACTGACTCTCCCGATCACGCTGATACCACGTCGACTGAAGCCAAAAGCGACAGCAAGGTCGAAACCCGCATCGTCACGGCCGACGAGGCCGACATGCGGCTGGACCGCTGGTTCAAGCGGCATTTCCCCGACGTGAACCACAGCTATCTGCAGAAGCTGCTGCGTACGGGCCAAGTCCGCATCGACGGCAAGCGGGCGGAGACGTCGTCGCGGCTGGTGGCCGGGCAGAGCGTGCGCATTCCGCCGCTGGCCGCCTGGGCGGCACCGGTCAAGGGGCCGAGTCAGGGGGCCAGCAAGCCCAAGGGCATGTCGGACAAGCAGATCGCCGAGTTGCAGGCGCTGGTGCTCTATCGCGACGCCGATGTCATCGCCATCAACAAGCCGGCCGGTCTGGCGGTGCAGGGCGGCACCGGCACCTCCAAGCACCTCGACGCCATGCTGGACGCCCTGCGCTTCGATGGCAACGAGCGGCCGAAGCTGGTCCACCGGCTGGACAAGGACACCTCGGGCGTGCTGCTGCTGGCCCGCACCACCTTCGCCGCCAGCAAGCTGACCGAGCTGTTCCGCGGCAGCGCCGTGCGCAAGATCTACTGGGCCGTCACCGTCGGTGTGCCGACGCCCTACCAGGGCAAGATCGACCTCGCGTTGGCCAAGGAAGGCGGCCCGCATGGCGAGCGGGTGGCGGAGAACAAGGAAGAGGGCAAGCGCGCCGTCACCGTCTATTCTGTGCAGGAGAATGTCGGCAAGCAGGCGGCCTTCGTCGCCATGTGGCCGCTGACCGGCCGCACCCACCAGCTGCGCGTCCATATGGCCGCCGTCGGCACGCCGATCCTGGGCGACGGCAAATATGCCGGGCAGGGCGCCTTCCTGGCCGGGGCGGAGGTGGCGAAGAAGCTGCACCTGCATGCCCGCCGGCTGATCCTGCCGCACCCGCGCGGCGGCAAGACCATCGACGTGACGGCGCCGCTGCCCGACCATATGCAGGCGACCTGGAAGTATTTCGGTTTCAGCCCCAACCTGCGCGACGACCCGTTCGAGGATTTCGAGTGATGGCCTCCGCGGGGAAAGCGCCGCTGCGTCTCGCGCTGTTCGATTGCGACGGCACCCTGGTCGACAGCCAGTTCGCCATCATCGACGCCATGACCCAGGCCTGGGCCGAGCATGGGCTGGGGGAACCCGACCCGGCCGATGTTCGCCGCATGGTCGGCCTGTCGCTGGTGGAGGCGGTGGCCCTTCTGCTGCCGCAGCGGGAGGCCGAGACCCATGTCGCGGTGGCGGAGAGTTACAAGCGCGCCTTCTCATCCGCCCGCAGCCGCGGTGAGGTGGACGAGCCGCTCTTTCCCGGGATCGTCGACACGCTGGCGGTTCTGGAGGAAGCGGGTGTGCTGCTGGGCGTCGCCACCGGCAAGTCGCGTCGCGGGTTGGACGCGGTGCTGAAGGGGCACGGGCTGACCGGTCGTTTCGTGACGCTGCAGACCGCCGATGTCGGTCCCGGCAAACCGAACCCGCACATGGTGCAGCGTGCGCTGGCGGAGACCGGTGCGGACGAGGCGGCGACGGTTGTGATCGGCGACACGACCTACGACATTCAGATGGCCCGCAACGCGCGGGTGCGGTCGGTCGGCGTCTCCTGGGGGTACCATGCGGTGCCGGAGCTGGAGCGGGCCGGGGCCGACCGCATCGTCCACCGCGGGCGTGACGTCGCCACCGCGGTGCTGGAGCTTTTGGAAGGGTAAGCGATGAAGCGTTTCTACAAGGCGGCGGGCGTCGGCGAGACCGAGCGCGGCTTTCAGGTCGAGTTGGACGGCCGTCCGGTGCGCAGCCCCGCCAAGGCGCCGCTGGTCTTCTCCAGCCGGCCGCTGGCCCAGGGCGTGGCTGACGAATGGGCCGCGCAGGGCGACCAGATCGACGCTCATTCCATGCCGCTGATGCAGCTATCGAGCACCGCCGTTGACCTGATCCCGGCCAAGCGGCCGGACATCGTCCAGGCCATCAGCGCCTATGCCGGCACCGACCTGTTGTGCTACCGCGCCGAACATCCCCAGCCGCTGGTGGAACGGCAGGCGCAGCTCTGGCAGCCGCTGCTGGATTGGGCGGCGCTGACATATGACGCGCCGCTGCATGTCTGCGCCGGGCTGATGCCGAAGCCGCAGCCGGAGGAGGCGCTGGCCGCCCTGCGCCGGGTGGTGGAGCGGACCGACGACTGGTATCTGTCGGCGCTGCAGACCGCGACCGGCGTCTGCGGGTCGATCGTCGTGGCGCTGGCCTTGCTGGAAGGCCGCCTCAGCGCCGAAGAGGCGTTCGAGGTCTCGCAGCTGGACGAAACCTATCAGATCGAGCAATGGGGCGAAGACGCCGAGGCCACGAAGCGCCGCGCGAACGTGCGCGCGGAGATCGTGGCCTGCAGACGGTTCGTGGATTTGCTGCGGGGGTGAGGTGTGGGGGGCAGACCCCCACACCGTCAGAAACCCCTTACTTCGTGGTGGTGGTGCCGGTCGAACCGGCGGTCGGGGCGGCGCCCGGTGCGACCTTCTCAGTCTCGGCCGGCTTGCGGCTCTTGTTCAGCGACGTCATGGTGTCGTCGTACTTGAACTCCGGCATCGACTTCACGTCGTCGCGGCTCATGCCGGCCAGGTTCAGGCGGTTGTTCTGCGAATCCCAGTTGGCGGCGCTGTAATCGACGGCGACCTGCTTCTCGCCGATGCCGAGGAAGCCGCCCGAGCTGATGACCAGCTGCTTGGCCTTGCCGTTGGCGTCGAGGATGACGTCCTCGATTTCGCCGATCTTGTTGTTGTCCCGGCCGTAGACGTTCTTGCCGATCAGCTCGTCGGCACTGGCCAGCTGGCCGCCCAGGCCGCCGGACGTGGCGGCGCTGCCGGACGTCATGCTGTCAGACTTGGTGGCGTCCGACTTCATCGTATCCGACTTCGTCGTGCCGGTCTTGGTGCCGTCCGGGGCCGCGGTGTTGGACATGCTGGAGGTGGAGGAAGACGGGTTGCCCACGGTCGGCGAAGTGGTCTGTGCGACGGCGGCTCCGGTCATGAGAGCCAGCGAAGCGGCGGTAGCGATCAGGATGCGACGCATGGGGGTGGCTCCTTTGTCGTTGTGTCGAGGACACGAGGTTCGTGTGTCGAGAGACATCGGAACAACAGCGACGGAGCCCGTTTTATTTCACCTTCCGGGAATTCTTTTGGTGAGTGACTACCCCTTTGAGGTGTGGTCCCAGTCCGGTTCGTGCGGACTCAGCGTCACCGGACCGGCCTGGAAGGTCAGCCGATTTTCGGCCGCACGCTGCACATCCTCCAGCCGCAGCAGGGCGAGTGCGGCGCCATCGCGGGCGCTGCGGATCTCGCCGGCATCCTTGCCGTCCAGCGTCACCGGAGTCCCCGCTTCCGGCGCCGCGCCGTCGAAGGTGACGGGGAACAGCTTCTTCTTGATGAGGGCGCGGTATTTGGTGCGGGCGGTCAGTTCCTGCCCCATGTAGCAGCCCTTGTCCCAGGAGATGGCGTTCAGCGCGTCCATCCGGCTTTCCAGCGGGATCGACTTTTCCGGGATCAGGTCCAGCGTGCCGTCGGGCACGCCGAGCGACAGGCGCAGCCGGTCGTAGCCCGCAACCTCACGCTGCGCCAATCCGGCCGACGCCAGTGCGACGACCCCATCGGCCGGCAGGAACAGGCGGGCGCCCAAGGCCGGCAGCCGCGGATCGGTGAAGGCGACGCCGCCGGCGAAGGGCCGGGCCGCCCCCGGTTCGGCAGGCAGCCCGAGCGCCTCCAGCGCGCCGTCCCCGAAGGCGACGGCCACGCGCAGCCGGTCGGCCCGGTCTTCCAGGGCGATCTTCGACCGCAGCTTGTACATCTTCAGCCGCCGCAGCAGGTCGGCGCGCCGATCCGTTTCCGGATCCAGCAGCAGGACGGCGTCCTCGCCGCCGTCCGACTCGACGATGCTGAAATCATGCAGGAACTTGCCCTGCGGGGTCAGGAACAGGGCATAGGCGGCATGGTCGGGCGTGACCCGCAGCACGTCGTTGGACACCAGCCCCTGCAGGAAGGCCTTGCGGTCCTCGCCCGAAACCGCCACCACGCTCCGCTGGTCCAGCACTGCGTAACCCGCCGACATCCTAGCCTCCCCATCACTCGATAGCCTGAAGTGTTGGGCCGAACGGGCCCGCTGGCAAGAGTCTGCCGCGTTGCGGAAGGCTGGGTTGCGGCAGCCGACTGTGGCATGATGACCAAAGCGGCAGATGCATCACCGTTGGGCAGAGGATCGGTTGTTGACGGCCGGTGGTGCCGCCGGATTACTCTGTTGGTAGCGGTGGCATGGCTTTGGCAATGCCATGCAGGTTTGACCTTTTCGCGGATTGCTCCCCCTTGCCTTCGCACGCCGAGACCTCACCCCCGGACGCTCCGCCGCCCCGTTTGGAGCTGCGCGGCATCACCAAGCGATTCCCCGGCTGCCTGGCCAACGACCATGTCGACCTCGTGCTGCAGCCGGGCGAGATCCATGCGCTGCTGGGCGAGAACGGGGCCGGCAAATCCACCCTGGTCAAGATGATCTACGGGGTGCTGCACCCCGATTCCGGCACGATGCTGTGGCAGGGGGTGGAGACGACGGTGCCCGATCCGGCCGGCGCCCGCCGGCTCGGCATCGGCATGGTGTTCCAGCATTTCTCGCTGTTCGACACGCTGACGGTGACGGAGAACATTGCGCTCGGCCTCGACAATGCCGGGCCAATGGACCAGCTCGCCGACCGCATCCGCACCGTTTCCGAACGCTATGGGCTGGCGCTCGACCCCGGCCGCCATGTCTTCCACCTGTCGGTGGGCGAGCGGCAGCGGGTGGAGATCGTGCGCTGCCTGTTGCAGGACCCGAAGCTGCTGATCATGGATGAGCCGACCTCGGTCCTGACGCCGCAGGAGGCCGCCAAGCTGTTCGAGACGCTGCGCGTCCTGGCCGCCGAAGGCTGCACGATCCTCTACATCTCGCACAAGCTGGAGGAAATCCGCGCCCTGTGCAGCCGCGCGACGGTGCTGCGCGCCGGCAAGGTGGTGGGCGACGCCGATCCGCGGCAGGAGACCGCACGCAGCCTCGCCGAGATGATGATGGGGGCGGAACTGTCCACCCCGGAACGGCCGCCGCAGGGCGCCGCCGGGACCGCCCGTCTGACGGTGCGCCACCTGTCGACGACCTCCGACAATCCCTTCGCCACCAACCTGAAGGATGTCAGCTTCGAAGTGCGGGCGGGCGAGATCCTGGGCATCGCCGGTGTCGCCGGCAACGGTCAGGCGGAACTGATGGCGGCGCTGAGCGGCGAGGTGCTGCTGGCCGACGCCGACGCCGTGGTGATCGAGGGCTCGTCGGCCGGTCATCTGGGACCGCGGGCCCGCCGCGAACTCGGCCTCGCCTTCGTGCCGGAGGAGCGGCTGGGCCGCGGCGCCGTGCCGGAACTGAGCCTGTCGGAGAACGCGCTGCTGTCCGGCTATGCCCGCGAGCCTCTGGTGCGCGGCGGCATGGTCCATTTCGCCCGCGCCCGTGCCTATGCCGAGACCATCATCCGCGGATTCAACGTTGTCGCCCATGGCCATCGGGCGGAAGCGCGGTCGCTGTCCGGCGGCAATCTGCAGAAATTCATCATCGGCCGCGAAATCCTGCAAAAGCCGAAGCTTCTGGTCGTCGGCCAGCCGACCTGGGGCGTCGATGCCGGTGCCGCGGCCGCCATCCACAAGGCGTTGATCGATCTGGCGCGGTCGGGTGCGGCGGTGCTGGTCATCAGCCAGGACTTGGACGAGCTGTTCGTGCTGAGCGACCGCATTTCCGTGCTGTTCCACGGCCGCCTGTCCGACAGCCGGCCGACGCACGAGACGACGGTGGAACGCATCGGCCTGCTGATGGGCGGCCTGTTCGGCACGCCGCCGGACGAAGACGGGGAGATCACGCGTGCGGTCTGATGGTTTTTTGAGCGCCGGAGACGCCGCATGAGCTTCATCCGTCTGGAACCGCGCGGGCAGGCGTCGAAGACCATGGTCTATGCCACGCCGTTGCTGGCGGTGGTGCTGACCCTGCTCAGCGGCTTCATCCTGTTCATGGCGATGGGCTTCGACCCGTTGAAGGCGCTCTATTCCTTCTTCATCGCGCCGCTGACCTCGGTGCGTGGGCTGGGCGAGCTGGTGGTGAAGGCGACGCCGCTGGTGCTCTGCGCCGTCGGGCTCGCCATCGGCTTCCGCGCCAATGTCTGGAACATCGGCGCCGAAGGGCAATTGACGCTGGGCGCCATCACCGGCGGCGGGCTGGCGTTGGCCTTCTATGGCGAGGGCGGCTGGTGGCTGCTGCCGCTGATGGTGATCGGCGGGGCGATCGGCGGGGCGGTGTGGGCGGCGGTGCCGGCCTATCTGCGGCTGCGCTTCAACGCCAGCGAGATCCTGACCAGCCTGATGCTGAACTATGTGGCTCTGCTGCTGCTGAACTATCTGGTCCATGGCCCCTTCCGCGACCCGGACGGCTTCGCCTTCCCCGAATCGCGGCTGTTCGAGGCCGATGCCACGCTGCCGATCCTGTGGGCGGGGACGCGTGTCCATCTGGGGGCGCTCTTCGCGCTGCTGGCGGTGGCCGGCGGCTGGCTGCTGATCGCACGGACCTTCATCGGCTTCCAGATCAAGGTGATCGGCCTGACCCCGGCCGCCGCCGGCTATGCCGGTTTCGACCAGAAGCGCATCGTCTGGCTGACGCTGCTGCTGTCCGGCGCGCTCGCCGGCATCGCCGGCATGGGCGAGATCGCCGGCCCGATCGGCCAGATCACCGCCAGCATCTCGCCCGGCTACGGCTATACCGCCATCATCGTCGCCTTCCTGGGCCGGCTGCATCCGGTCGGCATCCTGCTGGCGGCGCTGCTGATGGCGCTGTCCTTCATCGGCGGCGAGGCGGCGCAGATCGCCATGGGCCTGCCCAAGGCCATCACCGGAGTGTTCCAGGGCATGCTTTTGTTCTTCCTGCTGGCGAGCGATGTGCTGATCCGCTACCGGGTCCGCTTCGGTGCGCGGAGGGCCGTGGCATGAACGACCTCGCCCTGATCGGCCCGATCTTGGCCGCCATGTTCGCCGCCGCGACGCCGCTGCTGCTCGCCGCCCTCGGCGAGCTGGTGGTCGAGAAGTCGGGCGTCCTCAACCTCGGTGTGGAGGGGATGATGCTGGTCGGCGCCGTTTGCGGCTTTGCCGTGACGGTGCAGACCGGCAGCGCCACCGCCGGCTTCCTCGTCGCCGCGCTGGCGGGTGCCGCCACCGCCTCGCTGTTCGCCGTGCTGACGCTGTTCCTGCTGGCCAATCAGGTGGCGACCGGGCTGGCGCTCACCCTGTTCGGCGTCGGCCTGTCGGCGCTGATCGGCCAGGGCTTCGTCGGCATCCCGCTGGACGGGCTGCCGAAGCTGTACATCCCGGTCCTGACCGACCTCCCGGTGGTGGGGCAGGCGGTGTTCGGGCAGGACGTGATGGTCTATCTGGCGGTGGCCGCCGTGCCGCTGGTGCATCTGTTCCTCTACCGCACCCGCGCCGGTCTGGTGCTGCGCGCGGTGGGGGAGAACCACACGGCAGCCCATGCGCTTGGCTACAAGGTGCTGCGCATCCGCTTTCTGGCGGTGCTGTTCGGCGGGGCAATGGCCGGGCTGGGCGGCGCCTTCCTGTCGATGGACTACACGCCGATGTGGGCGGAGAACATGACGTCGGGCCGCGGCTGGATCGCGCTGGCACTGGTGGTTTTCGCCACCTGGAAACCGGCGCGCGCCATGCTGGGCGCCTGGCTGTTCGGTGGCGTCACCATCCTGCAGCTGCACGTCCAGGGGCTGGGCATTGACGTGCCGTCGCAGCTCTTGTCGATGCTGCCGTATCTGGCTACCGTTCTGGTTCTGGTGCTGATTTCGCGGGACGTCGCCCGCATCCGCCTGAACGCGCCGGCCTGTCTGGGAAAACTGTTTCATCCCGATGCTTGACGCGTCGTTTTGAAATCGAAACAAAGCCCATATCTAAAGATCAGCAGAACTCTAAAAGACCTGAAGAACAAGGAGCGTCGACGTGAACAGAAGGACGATGGGCAAGGCGGTGCTTGGCTTGGCCGGTGCCGCGGTCGCGCTGAGCGTGGGCATGGGGTCCGCCTTCGCGCAGGAGAAGCTGAAGGTCGGGTTCGTCTATGTCGGCCCGGTCAGCGACCACGGCTACAGCTACCAGCACGACCAGGGCCGTCTGGCCGTGGAGAAGGCGTTGGGCGACAAGGTCACCACCACCTTCGTCGAGAATGTGCCGGAAGGCGCCGACGCGGAGCGCGTGATCGAGCAACTGGCCTCCAGCGGCCACAAGCTGATCTTCACCACGTCCTTCGGCTTCATGAACCCGACGCTGAAGGTGGCCAAGCGCCACCCCGACGTGAAGTTCGAGCATGCCACCGGCTATAAGCGCGCCGAGAACGTCGCCACCTATTCAGGCCGCTTCTACGAGGCCCGCACGGTGGTCGGCGCGATCGCCGGCAAGATGACCAAGTCGAACATCATCGGCTATATCGGCTCCTACCCGATTCCCGAGGTGGTCAGCGGCATCAACGCCTTCACCATCGCGCTGCGCGAGCAGAACCCGAAGGCCGAGGTCCGCGTGGTCTGGGTCAACAGCTGGTACGACCCCGGCAAGGAAGCCGAGGCCGCCAAGGCTCTGGCCGACCAGGGCGCCGACATCATCGTCCAGCACACCGACAGCCCGGCCCCGATCCAGACCGCGCAGGAGCGCGGGCTGTGGTCGGTCGGCCAGTCGTCGGACATGACCCGCTTCGGTCCGAAGTCGCACCTGACCGCGATCGTCGAGGACTGGAACGGCTACTATGTCGACCGCGTCAAGGCGGTGCTGGACGGCACCTGGAAGCCGATCGACACCTGGGGCGGCATCAAGTCCGGCATGGTCGAACTTGCTCCCTACAACCCGGCCATCCCGGCCGACGTCGTGACGCTGGCCGACCAGATCAAGGCCGACATCGTGTCGGGCAAGCGCCACTCCTTCCAGGGACCGGTCAAGGACCAGTCCGGCAAGGTCGTCATTCCGGAAGGCAAGCATGCCACCGACGAGCAGATCCTGAAGATGGACTGGTACGTCGAAGGCGTGCAGGGCAAGGTTCCGAAGTAAGCACTGCGATTCCGCGCGGCGGACCGGGGGAGTGTGCCTCCGGTCCGCCCGTGCGGATCGGCGATGTGGGGAGGTGGGCCATGGATGGAAGCAGCCTCTACGACCGCGATTTCTACGCCTGGGCGAACGAACAGGCCGCCCTTCTGCGGGCCGGCAAGCTCGACGCGGCGGACATCGAGCACATCGCCGAGGAGATCGAGAGCATGGGGCGCAGCGAGAAGCGTGAACTGGTCAACCGCTTGGTCGTTCTGCTCCTTCATTTGCTGAAATGGCGCTATCAGGCGCCGCTGCGTGGCAACAGCTGGCGCCTCAGCATCGAGGAGCAGCGCTATCGGCTTGCCGCCCATTTGCGCGACAACCCGAGCCTCAAGTCATCGCTTGGGGAGTCCGTAGAGGATGCATACCGGCTTTCATTGATTGCGGCCGAACGCGAAACCGGCATTTCGCGTCGAGTTTTTCCCTCGGAGTGCCCGTGGAGCTTCGCCGAGATGATGGACGAGTCGTTCTGGCCGGACGCCTGAGCGGCGCCTCCTGACGCCTTCTCGCGCTACAGATACTCGCCCAGCAGCCGCAGGAACGGACGGGCTTCCTGCAGGACCAGGGTGGTCTGGTGGAACAGGTCCTCGGGCGAGGCGTGATGTTCCAGGCGGATTTCCGAGAACAGGATGATCTTCTGCCCGCCCTGGACGATGAAGCGGACATGTGGCAGCCCTTCGATCCCGCGCAGGACCGCCAGCAGGGCGCGGCGGCGCTCCGGGGCCTGGGCGGTGTAGGGCACATGGCCGACATCGGCCCAAATCTGGCAGATCGACCCGCCGCCTTCGTCCGCGCTTTCATGCCGGACGGCGACGTTGAAGGGCAGGCCGTCGGCCATGAAGGTCAGCTTGCAGGGGCGGGGCGGCTTGGCGATTCCCAGCACGCCTTCCGGCGTCACCTCGATCGAACCGGGATTGATCGGCAGGGCGCCGTCCGGCACTTCGGCCAGCGATTGAATGGTCTTCAGATCGGGAACGGACAAGGCGGCACGCTCGGCTTCTGGGTCGACGGAAACGACAGCATGGGCGCTGGCCGCTAAAATTCTGTAAAGGCTCGGAACGCACAGCTAGAATGGCTGTTCGCTGTGGTCTGAAAATACGAAGAAAGCAGGCGATGTCCGCCATCGATACCGTCGTCGTCCCCATCCACCGTGCCGGCTGGCCCTTCATCGCCGGATTCGCCGTGGTTTCCCTGATCCTCGGTCTCGCCGTCTGGGCGCCGCTCGGCTGGATCGGCCTGGTGCTCACCCTGTGGTGCGCCTATTTCTTCCGCGATCCCGACCGGGTGACGCCGACGCGGCCCGGCCTGCTGGTCAGTCCGGCGGACGGGCGCGTCACCATGATCGTCCAGGCGGTGCCGCCGAAGGAATTGGGCATGGGCGACAAGGCGCTGACCCGGATCAGCGTCTTCCTCAACGTCTTCAACGTCCACGTCAACCGCGTGCCGGCCGACGGCACCATCGTGGCGGCCGAATACCACAAGGGCACCTTCGTCAACGCCGCGCTGGACAAGGCGAGCGACGAGAATGAGCGCATGGCCTTCCGCCACCGTCTGCCGGACGGGCGCGAGATCGCCTATGTCCAGATCGCCGGTCTGGTGGCGCGCCGCATCCTATGGTGGGTGAAGGCCGGGCAGGACGTGAAGGCGGGCGAGCGCTTCGGCCTGATCCGCTTCGGCAGCCGCACCGACATCTATCTTCCCGACGGCGTCGCCCCGCTGGTCTGCGTCGGCCAGACCGCCATCGGCGGCGAGACGATCCTGGCCGACCTGAACGGCACCGAACCGCAACGGCAAGGGGACGTGCGGCGATGAAACGACCGCCCGTCTTCCGCCAGCAAATCTTCCGCCCGCACCGGGCCCGCCGTCCCGGCCGGCCGCATCCACGGCTGAAAGGGCTGTCGATCAACCACCTGTTGCCGAACGTCCTGACGGTGCTGGCGCTCTGCTCCGGCCTGACGGCGATCCGATTCGCCATGCAGGGGCGGTGGGAGCCGGCGGTCATCGCCATCGTCATCGCCGCCATCCTGGACGCGCTGGACGGCCGAATCGCCCGTCTGCTGAACGGACAGAGCAAGTTCGGGGCGGAGTTGGACAGCCTGTCCGACGCCATCAGCTTCGGCGTCGCGCCGGCCTTCATGATGTATCTGTGGGGGCTGAACGGGGCGGGCAGCCTGGGCTGGATCGCCGCCATGGCCTATGCCGTGTGCTGTGCCCTGCGTCTGGCGCGCTTCAACTCGCGTCTCGGCGTGGTCGATCTGCCGCCCTGGGCCTACAACTACTTCACCGGCGTACCGGCGCCGGCCGGTGCCGGCCTCGTGCTGCTGCCGATGATCCTGGGGTTCGAGATCGGGCCGCAATATCCCGGCCATCCGGCGGTCATCGTGCCGTGGACGCTGCTGATCGGCGGGCTGATGGTCAGCACCCTGCCGACCTTCTCCTTCAAGGGCGCGCGGGTCCCGGCCCACTGGGTGGTGCCTGCGCTGGCCGGTGTCGGCCTGCTGGCCGCGATGATGGTCAGCCAGCCCTGGTGGACGCTGTCCATCGTCGGCACCGTCTATATGGTCAGCCTGCCATTCTCCATCGCCCAGTTCCGCAAGCTGCAGCGTGCCGCAGAACTGATGCGAACGGAGATCGAAGAGCCGGTTCCCGAGTCGCAGTCTTCCGAACTGCCGGAGTCGCAGGCCACCGAAGCCACGACCCCCGGGGGTGAGCCAAGGAAGCCGGTCTGACCGGCTTCCCGTCTTCTCATTCCGCCGCAGCCAGTTCCGCCACCAGTTCGGCCGCAGACCCGGTGGCGGCCAGTTCGGCGATGGTGACCCGCGCCACCATCGGGATCTGTCCCAGGCAGCGGCCGATATGGTCGGTCTCCGCCTGCGGCAGGTCGCCGACCTCCATGGAGATGGCGAGCGTATCGTCGGTCAGCCGGCTGTGCAGGGTCAGCGGGACCAGCCCGCGCTTGGCGACATATTCGAGGATGCGGGGCAGGGTGCCGGGATCGGCGTCGGCGACCAGGGAAAAGGCGACGCGGCGACCGGGCACGGTGACACGGGCATCCGAAGCGGATGCGGCAGCGGTGTTCATGGTCTTGGACATGGCGTGATCGGACCTTCAGACGGTTCTGCGGAATGGACGAGCGAAATCCCCGGCTCTCAAAGGAGAACCGGGCCGCTAATTCGCAGAATGCCGTCGAAGCGATGCACGATCATGGAGAGGAGCCTAAGCGGCCTGTCGCCGACAGTCAACAGGGGTGAACTCGCCGAACGGTTGGGCGCGTCGCGTTTGGGGAGCGCCGGAGGAGCGCCCTTCCCCCTTGGTGGTGGCAAGCGGTCACGTTCGAGCCGGACAGGAACAAAGTCCAGGGGATGCCGTTCAGTTTCCGCTTGTCCGTCACAAATGCTCCACCAGAAGGGAGAAGGCCATGCTCGGCACTATTCTGCTCATCATCCTGATTCTGTTGCTTCTCGGTGCCGTTCCGGCCTGGCCGCACAGCCGTGGCTGGGGCTATGGTCCCAGCGGCATCCTCGGCGTGCTGCTGATCGTCCTGATCGTTCTGCTGCTGATGGGCCGGATCTGATCCCCAGCCTGTCTGTCTGATGCTATCTGCCAGATGCGCGGCGGGGCCGGCGGAGCGCGAACATCAGCCATCCGACCGGCCCCAGCATCAGCACCATCACCAACCAGCCGGCGCGTGGCCCGAACGGGCAGCGCGATCCGGCCGGCGGGCGCCAGCCGCCGCAACGGCGCGACAGCGCCACATGCAGAAGCGGCAGCCCATAGAGGGCGAACAGGACCAGCCAGGGAATCAGGGCCCCAGGAATCCAGGCGGAGAGATCGGCGTTCATCGACCGACGATAGCATCATTCCCGGACCTGTAGCGACCGATCGTCACATCATAGTACGGGCGCATGCAGTCTCGGTTGCGTTCCGCACAGAGCGACGAGGTTGAAGCCGGCAGGGACTTTCCGCTAGGGTCGTCGGCGAGATCGTCCGAAGGGCCTAGCCATGGCACTGGAAATCGAGCGGCGCTTTCTGGTCCGCAAGGATGTCCGGCATCTCTGCCGGGATGGCATCCGAATCCTCCAGGGATACCTGCCGTCCGACGGCGCCAGCACGGTCCGCGTCCGCATTGCGGAGGACCGCGCCACACTGACCATAAAATCGCTGAAGCGGGGCGCTTGCCGGGACGAGGTGGAACACCCGCTGGCACTGGATTTCGCCTGCCAGCTCCTGCTCCATGGCTGCGAAGGGCGGGTGATCGAAAAGACGCGCTACCGCCACCGTCAGGATGGGCTATGCTGGGAGATCGACGTCTTCCACGGCGAAAATGCCGGGCTGGTCATCGCGGAGGTCGAGTTGGACTCTCCCGACCAGATGGTGCCGCTGCCGGACTGGATCGGTGCGGAGGTCACCACCCTGCGCGCCTACGGCAACTCCGCCCTGTCCCGCGCGCCGATCCGGCGCTGGTCGGCCGCCGCGGCCTGACGGCGCGGAGGTCGGGCGTGCGGCTCCGCTGCCGCACCCCTCCTAAAAAGCAGGCTCGAAAAATCAGGCTGTCCGTACCTTGTTCAGGAAGCCCTGGACCTCGCCGCGCAGGCGGTCGGCCTGGGTGGCGAGCGTGCGGCTGGCGGTCAGGACCGCATCGGCGGCGCCGCCGGTCTTGGTGGCGGCGGTGGTCACCTCGGCGATGTTGCGCATCACCTGCTGGGTGCCTTCGGCCGCCTGCTGGACATTCTGGGCGATTTCGCGGGTTGCGCTGCCCTGCTGCTCCATCTCATGGGCGATGTCGGTGACGGTTCCGCTGATGGCGGTCACGGCTTCGGAGATGGTGCGGATGGCGTCCACCGCGCTGGTGGTGGCGGTCTGCATTTCCGCGACCTGGGCGGAGATTTCCTCGGTCGCCTTGGCGGTCTGGCCGGCGAGGTTCTTCACCTCGGTCGCCACCACGGCGAAACCCTTGCCGGCTTCACCGGCGCGGGCGGCTTCGATGGTCGCGTTGAGCGCCAGCAGGTTGGTCTGCTCGGCGATCTCGCCGATCAGGCCGACGACCTGGCCGATCCGCTCGGCGGCGAGCGACAGCCCTTCGACGATGCTGTTGGTCTGCACCGCCTTGTCGGCGGCACCGGAGGCGGTGGCGGAACTGGCGTTGAGCTGGCGGGAGATCTCGGCGATGGAAGCCGACAACTCCTCCGCCGCCGCCGCGACCGTCTGCACGTTGGCGGTCGCCTGCTGCGAGGCCGTGGCGACGGCGGTGGACTTCGCGGTGGTCAGCGCCGCGTCCGACGACATCTCCTGCGCATCCCGGCCCAGCGAGTTGGCCGATTCGGTCAGCGACATGACCACGCCCGACACCGCCTGTTCGAAGCCGTTGGCGAACTCGTTCATCGTGCGGCGACGGTCGGCGTCGATCTGGATGCGCATCTCCTCCCGCTCGCGTTCCATCCGCCGCATCTCCAGGGCGTTGTCCTTGAAGATGGTCATGGCGGCGGCCATGTTGCGCAGTTCGTCCTTGCGGTCGCTGCCGGGGACGTCGACCGTCAGGTCTCCTTCGGCCAGCCGGCCCATGGCGCCGGTCATGGCGTGCAACGGGTGGGTGATGGCACGGTCGATGATCCAGGCCATCAGCATGCCAAGGATCAGCGCCACGGCGGCCCCCACGGCGATCACCATCCCGGCGCTGGCGCGCCCGGCTTCGCGGTCGTCGCGCTGCAGGCTGACCAGCCGGCCGACCTGCCCGCTGACCGTCGCGGACGCCTTGGCCATCGCCGCCGATGCCTCGTGCTGCTTGGCGACGGCGGACGACAGCGAGGCGAATTCCGAGTCGAAGGCCCGCGCGGCCTCGGTGATGGCGGCGATCAGCGCGCGCCCTTCCTGGTCGACCAGAACGGCGCCGGCCTGTTCGGCGAGCCCCAGGATCTCCTTCACCGCGGTGTCGACCATGGCCTTGGCGTCGGCCGTGCCGGTCAGCAGAAAATCGCGCTGGCCCAGCATCGCGGATTGGGCGCCCTGCACCAGCCGCATTGCCAGACCGCGCAGCATCACCGCCTCGTTCACCTCGCTCTGGGCGTATTTGGAGGCCTCGCTCAGGGCCTCGGTCACCATTGCCTGATTCTGCTGCAACTCCACCGCGCGCTCCTGCACGCCGCGCGCGGCCTCGTCGAGTCCGGTGGCCACCCCCGCCTCGGTGAGCGCCGCGACGCCCTTGCCGCGCAGGGCCTTGACGGTATCGTGATAGGCGCGGGCATCGCCGGCGATCCGGGCGGCGAGTTCCTCGTCATTGGTGCCGACGAGGTCCTTGGCAACGGTGTCGGTGGTCTCCACCAGCTCGTCCAGCGCCGCCACGATGCGGTCGGCCAGCGCCTCGTCCGTGTTGCGGCGGAGTTCGCTCTGCTGACGCCGGACTTCCAGAACCCGTTCGATCACACGGTTCGCGCGCTCGGCCGTATCCATGCTGTGGCGCAGCTCGGTATCGGCGCCGCGCTTGCTGGCCATGTTCAGATCATAGCGTTCGGACTGCTGCTTGCCGATCTTTTCGGCGATCTCACGCAGCGCGCGGGCGCGCGTTTCCATGCTGGCGGTGCGGGCGTGCGCCTCGCCGTCCTGAGCGACGAAATTGGCGAAGGCGCCACGGTAGCCGTCGATGCCGGACAGAACCTCGTCCAGCAGACGCCGGCCCTCGCCCTCGGTCAGGGCGGCGCGGGTTTCCTGCGCTTCGCTCTGCAGGGCGTCCAGCATTCCCGGAACATTGGCCGCGGCCTTGGCATCGCGTTCGGTGACGAAGCGCGCCTCCTCCAGCCGGACCGACTTCAGCCGGGTGTCGAGGTCGGCGGTGTGTGACGCCAAATCGACCCGCTCGGCATAGGTGCTCAGGCTGTTCCAGCCGACGAACGCCACGCCCACGGTCAGCAGCAGCACGGCGGCGAAGCCAAGCGCGATCCGCGTTCCGATCGTCATGGATTTTGGACTCCCCGATGGCATCGCCTGTGCGGCGACCCTTTTCTCCCGATCATTGGGACGATTGAACCACAGCTCGGTTAACGTCCGGTTTGATTCAGGTCAGGAAACCCACTTATTTCAGAAGCGGTCGGGCATCCACGACGGTGCGCCGCAAAATATGCGGTGCAACCGGTCGATCATCTTTTCTTCACCATGAAGCAAACCGGTTCTCCACAATGAACGAGCGCTTGCATGCCCCGTGAACAGACTGGCGAAGGCGGCCACGCCCAGGCGGATCGGTGGTTCAATGACTTGCTCCATTTCGGAGATGTTTCCCCTGGATTGAGCAACCTCAAGGTGATACTTCCTGCAGTTACCGGGGATTAAATGATCTTTTATCTCAAAAGTGGCAGATTCCGACAGGCCGGCCGGATAACCGCGCGCCTCCAGCGACAGCGCTATATCGAGCGGGCGGATCAGCCACTCCTCGCGCATCTCCAGCGTCACGCCGTCTCCGGCCATCAGCGCCAGCGTGTCGTCGGGGCCGCCGCGCCAAGTCACCCGGTCGACCTGGGCACGGAAACCGGCCAGCAGGGCCATGGCGGGCTCCAGCGCCCGCGGCGAGGGCAGGCAGGCATCAGCGACGGCAAGCCACCGGTCCTGCGGCGGCGTCACCGCGATATAGCCGTCGTCGTTGCGATAGAGGTCGGCCGGTTCGCCATCGGGGCAGAGGGCGAGCGTCCACAGCGCCTCCGTCCGTTCCGGCAGGCCGTTCTGCTCCGCCAGCAACGGCCGGCGGAGCATCGCCAGCGGCGCGGCATCGAGCGGATCCGCGGTCAGGAGCGAAGCTGCCGTCGCCCCGGCTCGCGCGAAGGCCATCGGTGGAGCGCTCCAGCGGCAGGTGACACCGCCCCGGCCGAAGCCGAGTCGCTGGTAAAAGGGAAGGGTTGCCGGGCAGAGGACCGAAAGCGCCGCCCCCGCATTCCGCCCTTCCATCATCAGGGCCCGCATCAATGCGCTGCCATGACCGGCGCCGCGCAGGGCGGGGTCGACCGCCACCATGGCGATGGCCTGCACCGGAACAGGTCGTCCGCCGAACCACTGGTCCATCATCCAGTGCGCGGCACAGGCGGCCAATACGGTGCCCGTGGCTCGTGGAACTCTCAAGACGCGGATGCTGTCGATGCCGAACAGCCCGGCATAGCGGTCGAACAGATCGCGCGACAGCCCGAAGCCGAGCCGCGCGAGGCGAGCGACGTCGCTCAGTTCGTCCGGATGGGCCGGGCCATACCCGTGATGGGGAGCGGGGAGGGAGACGGCCGTCCTCCGCTCATTCAGCGGCGGGCGGGACCGCGGCGACGCGGGTCGGAATCAGCGCGGAGAGGATGCGTGACTGTTCGTCCAGGCGGCCTTCCATCCGGCTGATGCGTTCGCCCTGATTGTGGACGGTGACCTGCAGGTCTTTGAGGCGGTGGTCTATGCCGTCAAGGCGCTGGTCGACGCCATCAAGCCGCTGCTCCACCCGGTCGAGGCGCTGTTCCACGCTGTCGAGACGCTGTTCTACACGGTCAAGGCGCTGTTCCACCCGCTCGAACTTCCCGTCGAAGTGGGTCTTCAGATCCAGGATCGCGTTCAGAACTTCGGCATTGTTCGACATGCACGCCTCCGCAGGGATGATAGCGCAACAGCGCGGGCGCCGACAAGGTAGGCGGGGAGTGCCGTCTGTTTGAAGAAACATCACTCAAACGTGTGGATTTGTCGCGCTGCTCAACCGTCCTGCTGCCCATCCGGCGGCTTCGCGCACGACGTCGCTGGCGTCCTCCCGCAGGGCCTCGGCCACAGGTTTCAGCGCCGGATCGCCGCTGTTGCCGATGGCGACCAGCACGTTGCGGACGAAGCGGTCGCGGCCGATGCGCTTGATGGGGGAGCCGCTGAACACCTGCCGGAAGCCGGCATCGTCCAACTGCGCCAGATCGGCCAGCCGCGGCGCGGTCAACTCGGCCCGCGGCAGGAAGGCGGGCTCAACCGTTGCGCGGGCGAACTTGTTCCAGGGGCAGGCGGCGAGGCAATCGTCGCAGCCATAGATACGGTTGCCCATCAGCGGCTTGAGCTCGTCGGGGATCGGCCCCTTGTGCTCGATGGTCAGGTAGCTGATGCAACGCCGGGCGTCGATCTGGTAGGGCGCCGGGAAGGCTGCGGTCGGGCAGGCAACCTGACAGCGGTCGCAGGAGCCGCAGCGGTCGCGCGCCGGCGGGTCGGGCGGCAACTCCAGCGTGGTGTAGATCTCGCCCAGGAACAGCCAGGACCCATGGTCGCGCGACACCAGATTGGTGTGCTTGCCCTGCCAGCCGAGCCCGGCCTGTGCCGCCAGCGGCTTTTCCATCACCGGCGCGGTATCGACGAACACCTTCACCCCCGTCTTGGTCTGGTGGGCCAGCCATTGGGCCAGCGTCTTCAGCCGCCCCTTCACGAGGTCGTGGTAATCGCGGTTGCGGGCATAGACGGAGACGACGCCGCGGTCGGGATGCTCCGCCAGCCGGCGCGGGTCGTCGTGCGGGGCGTAGCTGGTGCCGAGCGCGATAACGGTGCGCGCCTCGTCCCACAGGGATTGCGGATGGCTGCGCTGGTCGCTGCGCTCGGCCATCCAGCCCATGTCGCCATGCCGGCCCGCGGCGACGAAGCGGGCGAGCCGCTCGCGCGCCTCCGGTCCCAGCGCGGCGGGGGCGAATCCCACCGCGTCGAATCCCACCGCCAGCGCACGGTCGCGGATGGCGTCGCGCAGCCGCGCCGGGTCGGCGGACGCCAGCGGAGCGGGCTTAGCCGCGGCCACGATAGGTCTGGACGTCCTGCGACGGGATCCAGACGCCCTTCGGCGGTTCGCCGGTCTGGAAGAACACGTCGATGGGGATGCCGCCACGCGGATACCAGTAGCCGCCGATGCGCAGCCACACTGGCGACAGCTCGTCCACCAGCCGCTTGCCGATGCCGACGGTGCAGGCCTCGTGGAAGGCGCCGTGGTTGCGGAAGCTGGTCAGGAACAGCTTCAGCGACTTCGATTCCACCAGCCAGTCACCGGGCACATAGTCGATGACCAGATGGGCGAAATCGGGCTGGCCGGTGATCGGGCAGAGCGAGGTGAACTCCGGCGCGGTGAAACGCACGCAGTAGGGGGTGCCTGGATTCGGGTTCGGCACCCGCTCCAGCACCGCCTCCTCCGGGGTCTTGGGCTGGACGGTGGAGCCGCCGAGCTGGGTCAGGCCGGCATAGATGTTCTCAGTCATCGGTCTTTTCCTCCGCCACCCGCTCTGCCTTCGGCGGATCGCTGTCTTTGCCCGCCTTCGGCGGGCGGCCTTGCTTCGGCGGCTTGCCGGGCTTGGCGATGGGGTCCACGGTCGCCTCGATGTCGCCCTCGTTCATGCGGGCCTCCATCGCGCTGGCGACTTCCTCGAAATTGCCGTCCTCGATGGCCTGCCGCATCGTCCGCATCACGTCCTGGTAGTAATGCAGGTTGTGCCAGGTCAGCAGCATCGGCCCCAGCATCTCGTCCGCCTTGAACAGATGATGCAGATAGCCCCGGCTGTAGCTGCGGCAAGCGGGGCAGGTGCAGTCTGCGTCGAGCGGGCGCTCGTCATGGGCATGGCGGGCGTTGCGGATGTTGATGGTGCCGCGGCGGACGAAGGCCTGTCCGGTGCGGCCCGAGCGGGTCGGCATCACGCAGTCGAACATGTCGACGCCGCGTCGCACCGCACCGATCAGGTCGCTCGGCCGGCCGACACCCATCAGATAGCGCGGGCGGTCCTTGACCATCAGCGGTTCGGTGAAATCGAGCACGCGGAACATCGTCTCCTGACCCTCGCCGACCGCCAGCCCGCCGATGGCGTAGCCGTCGAAGCCGATGTCGCTCAGGGCGGCGACACTCTCCGCCCGCAACTCCGGATAGACGCTGCCCTGGACGATGCCGAACAGGCCGTAGCCGGGCCGCTCGACAAAGGCGTCCTTGCTGCGGCGCGCCCAGCGCATCGACAGGCGCATGGACGATTCGGCTTGCGCCTCGGTCGCCGGGAAGGGCGTGCACTCGTCCAGGCACATGGTGATGTTGCTGTCCAGCATGTGCTGGATCTGGATGGAGCGTTCCGGCGTCAGGTGGTGGAGGCTGCCGTCCAGGTGCGATTTGAAGGTGACGCCTTCCTCCGACATGGTGCGCAGGTCGGACAGGCTCATCACCTGGAAGCCGCCGCTGTCGGTGAGGATCGGCTTGTTCCAGTTCATGAAGCGGTGCAGGCCGCCCAGCTGCGCCACCCGCTCCGCCGTCGGGCGCAGCATCAGGTGATAGGTGTTGCCCAGCAGGATTTCCGCGCCGGTCGAGGCCACCGCGTCGGTGGTCATCGCCTTCACCGTCGCCGCGGTGCCGACCGGCATGAAGGCCGGCGTCTCGATGGTGCCGTGGGCGGTGGTCACGCGGCCGCGCCGCGCCCGCCCGTCGGTCGCCAGAAGGTCAAAGCCGATGCCGGTCATGATGGGTCCGTCCTGTGCAGCAGCGAGGCGTCGCCGTAGCTGAAGAAGCGATAGTTGGTGTCGATGGCGTGGCTATAGGCCGCCCGCATGCGGTCATAGCCGGCGAAGGCGCAGACCAGCATGAACAGGGTCGATTTCGGCAGGTGGAAGTTGGTCCACAAGAGATCGACGATGCGGAAACGGTAGCCGGGGGTGATGAAGATGTCGGTGTCGCCGCTGAAGGGAACCAGCGTCCCGTCCGGCTGCCCCGCCGTCTCCAGGATGCGCAGCGCCGTGGTGCCGACCGACACGATCCGGCCGCCGGCCTTGCGCGTCTCGTTCACCGCCGCGGCGGTCTCCGGGGAGATCTCGCCCCATTCGCTGTGCATCTTGTGGTCGGCGATGTCGTCGACCTTCACCGGCAGGAAGGTGCCGGCGCCGACATGCAGCGTCACCGGCACCCGCCGCACGCCGCGCGCATCCAGCGCCGCCAGCAGTTCCGGCGTGAAGTGCAACCCGGCGGTGGGAGCGGCGACGGCGCCCTCGCGGGCGGCGAAGACGGTCTGGTAGTCGGCGTTGTCGCCCTCGTCGGCCTTGCGACGGATGTAGGGCGGCAGCGGCATCCGGCCATGGCGGTGCAGCGCCTCCATCAGTTCCGCCCCGCCGGCGGAGAAGCGCAGCCGCACCTCCATGCCGTCCTTGGCGATCACCTCGGCGCTGAAGTCCTCGGCAATCACGATGGTGTCGCCGGGCTTCAGCCGCTTGCCGGGCTTGGAGAAGGTCGCCCATTCCCGCTCGCCCAGCCGTTTGTGCAGCGTGATCTCCACCGCCACCTCGCCCCGCCGGCCGTCGAGCCGGGCGGGAATCACGCGGGTGTCGTTGACGACCATCAGGTCGCCCGGCTGCAGCAGCATCGGCAGGTCCCGCACGATGAGGTCGCGCAAGGTCGGGCCGACCTCCAGCAGGCGGGCGGCGTCACGCGGCCGGACGGGATGCTCGGCGATCCGGTCGGGCGGCAGGTCGAAGTCGAAATCGGCGGTCTTCATGGGAGGGGCAAGCTATAGACTGAACGGTGGGCGGATGGGAAGGGTCTGGGGGCAAGTCATTTGTTGGATCGCAGGCTTTTTTTTGCCCCCACTCCCCTCACTCCGCCTGCGGCAACCCCTGCGCCGCCAGCGCCGCGCTCTGCCGCGCCGCCAGTTCGTTCACGTCGAAGTCGCGGATCAGTCCCTGGAACATCTGGTACCAGTTCAGCTCCGCCTTCAGATGCAGGAAGACCGAACCCAGCCCCACCGCGGCGCGGTCCATGAAGACGAACTCGCGTGGGATCTCGACGCCGCCGACGCGGCGCAACTCCGCATGGACCTTGCCGGCTGTCTCGCGCCCGTAATGGCCGCCGTTGGTCTCCTCGATCTTGCGCTGGCGATCCTCCATGATCGGGGCATAGACGAAGCGCGCCCAGATGTTCAGCACGTCGACCAGTTCGTTCGACGGGTTGACGAAGCCCCAGGTGCGGTAGGCTTCGACCGCCTGTTCGCGGTTCTCGGTGCGCAGGGCGTTGTAGAGGTCGATCACGCCCTTGACGAAGCTGGGCTTGAATACGCGGATGCAGCCGAAATCCAGCAGATTGATCGAGCGGTCGGGCCGGACCGTGTAGTTGCCCAGATGCGGGTCGCCGTGGATGACGCCGTAATTGTAGAAGGGCACGTACCAGGCGCGGAACATGTTCATCGCCAACTCGTCGCGGGCCTCCGGATGCTCGGCGACGAACTCCAGGATCTTGCGGCCATGCACCCAGCCCATGGTCAGCAGCCGTTTGCTCGACAGCTCCGGCACCACGTCCGGCACATGGACGCCCTGTGTGCCGGCCAGCATCGACTGATAAAGTCGGGCGTGTTTGGCCTCGCGTTCGTAATCCAGCTCCTCGCGCAGGCGGGCGCCGATCTCCTTCTGGATCTGGCGGGTGGAGATGGCGCTGTCGGTACGCTCGAAGATCGCGAAGATCAGGCCCAGCTGCCGCAGGTCGGCCTCCACCGCCGAGGCCATGTCGGGATATTGCAGCTTGCAGGCCAGTTCCCGCCCATCCAGGCCGATGGCCTTGTGGACCTGCCCCAGCGACGCGGCGGCGGCGGCCGTGTGCTCGAAGCTGCGGAACCGCGACTGCCAGTTGGGACCAAGCTCGCTCGCCATCCGCCGCTTGACGAAGGGCCAGCCCATCGACGGCGCGTCGGCCTGTAGCTGGGCCAGTTCCTGGGTGTATTCCTTCGGCAGGGCGTCGGGAATGGTGGACAGGATCTGTGCCACCTTCATCAGCGGTCCTTTCAGCCCGCCGAGCGCCGCCCGCAGTTCCGCCGCGTGGCGTTCCCGCTCCACGCGGATTCCCAGCACGCGCTCGCCCGCCAGCCGCGCGGCCAGCCCGCCAACGGCGGTGCCGACCCGCGCATATCGCGCGACCCGCCCGCCCCATGTGTTCTCATCGTGTTCCGGCATGCCCCACAAGGTGGGTTCGGCCCCGGCAAAAGGCCAGCCCTCCCCCGATTGGACGGGCGATCGAACCTCCCAAAATGATACTGCGCCGCAGCATGCGATTTTCTTGACAGCTCTGTGAAAGGGGAGCAGGCTTCGTCTTACAGTAATCGACACCGAGGTGAAGTGAGCGAGCATCGGAAATGCCTTACCGTTCAAGCAGATGGCTTGGGCGGAACAGTAGAGACCGATACCAGGGAGGGTGAGTAAGATCATGACTCCACCGGCGCTTACGTGATATTGCCGAACTGTTCGGCCGATATAGCTCAGTTTTATCTCGCCTGATTGGCGACACCATTTGGGCCGTTGATGCCCGATGCGAAAGCCCTCGCCCCAGTTCGGAGCGAGGGCTTTTGTTTTGCGCGGACTCTTCCGATGCGAGGTTCGCAAGGCTCCGGGCAATACGTTGCAAACGATACTGTTTGCGCCTGAAACCAAATCCCGCTATCCACGGACAGGAGCGGTGCGGCAGGACGCCGCAGATCGGCGCACGCGCCTGTCACACAAAAACGGGGATGGGGAGGATCGCATGGGTCGTTTTCTAAAGCCTTTCATGCTGGCGACCGTGCTCGCCACAACGGCGCTGTCAGGGGCGGCATCGTCGGCACAGGCGCAGACCACCCAGCCGGTGCGCATCGGCGTGCTGGCGGATGAGGCGGGCTTCGCGTCTGACATCGGCGGGACGGGCGCGGTGCTCGCCACCCGGATGGCGGTGGAGGATTTCGGCGGCAGCGTGCTCGGCCGGCCGGTGGAGGTGCTGTCCGCCGACATGCAGAACAAGCCGGACGTGGCGTCCAACATCGTGCGCAGCTGGTTCGACCGCGAAGGCGTCGACATGGTGACCGACATCCCGGTCTCCTCGGTCGCGCTGGCGGTGCAGGCGGTCGCGCGCGAGAAAAAGAAGGTGCTGATGATCAGCGCCGCGACGACGACCGAGCTGACCAACGCCCAGTGCTCGCCCTACAGCATCCATTGGGCCGACGATACCGCGTCGCTGGCGGTCGGCACCACCAAGGCGGTGGTGCAGTCGGGCGGCACCAGCTGGTACTTCATCACCGCCGATTTCGCCTTCGGCTCCGCCATGGAGAAGGCGGCGACCGAAGCGATCAAACAGGCCGGCGGCACCGTGGTCGGCGGCGTGCGTCACCCGATGGGCACCAGCGATTTCGGCTCCTACCTGCTCAGCGCCCAGGGCAGCGGCGCCAAGGTGGTGGCGCTCGCCAATGTTGGCGCGGAGACCATCGGCACCATCAAGCAGGCGGGCGAGTTCGGGCTGACCCAGTCCGGCCAGCGGCTGGTCGGCTACATCGTCTTCATCACCGACATCCACTCGCTGGGTCTCGACCTCGCCAAGGGGCTGTACGTCACCAGCGGCTTCTATTGGGACAAGAACGACCAGACCCGGGCCTGGGCGAAGCGCTTCTTCGAGCGTCACGGCAAGATGCCGACCAAGGAGCAGGCCAATACCTACCTCGCCACCCTGCATTGGCTGAAGGGCGTCAAGGCGGCGGGCACCACCGATGCCGAGGCGGTCACCGCTGCGATGAAGGCGATGCCGACCGATTATTTCGGCACCCCCGGCAGCATCCGTAAGGACGGCCGCGTGCTGTACGATCTGGAGTTGTATCAGGTGAAGACCCCGGCGGAGAGCAAGGCGCCGTGGGACTATTACAAGCAGGTCCGCAGCATCCCGGCATCGGAGGCCTTTCTGCCGATCGAGTCCAGCACCTGTCCCTTCGTGAAGGCCAAGTGAGGTTTGTGAAAGCCAAGTGATTGGCGCAGATGTGACCTGCGGGTCGCCGCCGGCGGAAACCGAGTCGAGAAGGGTTCCCGCCGGACAGCGATCCGGGTTACACTCCGCTCTTTAGGCACGGCGGGGACGGTACGTGGATCTACAGGTGCAAAGCGAACGGCAGAACGACACCGGACGGTTGCGTTCGTCGGCGCTGGTGCGCCCGGTCTTCGCCGCGCTGGACCTCGGCACCAACAATTGCCGCCTGCTGATCGCCAAATCGGCGCCGGGTGGCTTCCGCGTCATCGACGCCTTTTCCCGCATCGTCCGATTGGGCGAGGGGCTGAGCCGCAACGACCACCTGTCGGAGCCGGCGATGGAACGCACCATTGCGGCGCTTCGCGTCTGCGGCTCAAAGATCGAGCGCCGGGGCGTGACCGCCGTGCGCGCGGTCGGGACCGAGGCCTGCCGCCGCGCCGCCAACGGCGCCGCCTTCGTCGAGGCGGTGGAGCGCGAGACCGGCATCCCGCTCGAAATCATCTCCAGCCAGGAGGAAGGGCGGCTGGCGCTGGCCGGCTGCGCCGCGCTGCTGGAGCCGACCCATCCCTATGCCATCGTCTTCGACATCGGCGGCGGCTCCACCGAGCTGATGTGGCTGCAGGTGGAGAAGGGCAGGGCGCCGCGCCTGCTCGACCAGACCTCGATCCGCTGCGGGGTCATCGGGCTGACCGAGGAATATGGCGGCCCCGACGTCACCCGCGCCAACTACACCCAGATGGTGGAGGCGGTGGCCGACGCCATCGCCCCGTTCGAGGCGCGCAACCGCATCCAGAGCCGCATCGCCGCCGGCAAGGTGCAGATGCTCGGCACTTCCGGCACGGTGACGACGCTGGCCGGCGTGCATCTGGGGCTCTGCCGTTATGACCGGCGGGCGGTGGACGGCAGCTATCTGCGGGTGGACCATGCCCGCGCGGTGATCGACCATCTGGTCGCCCAGGATTTCGACGGCCGCGCCCGCCATCCCTGCATCGGCCAGGACCGCGCCGATCTGGTGGTCGCCGGCTGCGCCGTTCTGGACGCGCTGTGCGACGTCTGGCCGGTGGAACGGCTGCGCATCGCCGACCGCGGATTGCGCGAAGGAATTCTGGTGGACCTGATCGGGGCCGCCGGCGAATAAACCGGTCGATGCGACCGGATAGATGATCGGACAGGAGGGGAAAGGCTCCCCGCCTGCGCCGGATGACCGAGGAACTGCAGCGATCATGACCGAAAAGACTCCGTCGACGCGCCCGGGCGGGCGCCGTGCCACGGTCCGTGTGAAGACCGCCGGCAAGCGCACGGAATCCTCCAAGCGCTGGCTGGAGCGCCACCTGAACGACCCCTATGTGGCCGAGGCGACCAAGCGCGGCTACCGCTCGCGCGCCGCCTTCAAGCTGCTGCAGCTGGACGAGAAGTTCCGCCTGCTCGGCCCCGGCAAGCGCGTGGTCGATCTCGGCGCCGCCCCCGGCGGCTGGACGCAGATCGCGGTGGAGAAGGTGCAGACCGCCAAGGACGGCTGGAAGGTCGTCGGGCTGGACATCCTGCCGATGGACCCGGTCCCCGGCGCCACCACCATGCAGGCCGACTTCCTGGAGGAAGGCGCCGCCGAGGCGTTGAAGGAGGCGCTGGGCGGCCCGGCCGATCTGGTGTTGAGCGACATGGCCGCCCCCACCACCGGGCACCAGCAGACCGACCATCTGCGCATCATGGGTCTGGCCGAGGCGGCTTACGATTTCGCCGAGGAGGTGCTGGCCCCCGGCGGCGCCTTCGTCGCCAAGCTGTTCCAGGGCGGGGCGGAGCGCTCGCTGCTCGACCGGCTGCGGCGCGACTTCGCCGTGGTCAAGCATGCCAAGCCGCCGGCCAGCCGCGCGGAGTCGTCCGAGACCTATGTCGTCGCCACCGGCTTCCGCGGCGGCAAGGCCGAGGACTGAACCATTTCACCCTCCCGAAGCGGGAGGGGACCTCTTTTCGCACTTGCATGACAGATGCTGTGTGCGCACGGGTTCACAAGCCCATGGTCTTGTGTATAAGTGCGCCACGTTTATCTTCCGGGAGATTCACACATGGCGCGCGACACCAAAATCCGCGAAGCCCTGACCTTCGACGACGTGCTGCTGGTTCCGGCCGAAAGCTCGGTCCTGCCGAACGACGTGGACACCCGGACAAGATTGACGAAGACCATCGAGCTGGGCATCCCGCTGATGTCCTCGGCGATGGACACGGTGACCGAGAGCCGCCTCGCCATCGCCATGGCCCAGGCCGGCGGCATCGGCGTCGTCCACCGCAACCTGAGCATCGAGCAGCAGGCCGAAGAGGTCCGCAAGGTCAAGCGGTTCGAGTCGGGCATGGTCGTCAACCCGATCACCATCACGCCGAACGCCACGCTCGCCGACGCGCTGCAGCTGATGGCCGACTACCGCATTTCCGGCATCCCGGTGGTGGAAAGCCGTGATCAGCTCGGCAGCGGCAAGCTGGTCGGCATGCTGACCAACCGTGACGTCCGCTTCGCCACCGATCCCAAGCAGCCGGTCAGCGAGCTGATGACCAAGGAGCTGGTGACCGTCCGCGAGGGCGTCAGCCAGGAGGAAGGCAAGCGCCTGCTCCACCAGCACCGCATCGAGAAGCTGCTGGTCGTCGACGAGGATTACCGCTGCATCGGCCTCGTCACCGTGAAGGACATCGAGAAAGCGCAGGCCTATCCGAACGCCTGCAAGGACGGCAAGGGCCGCCTGCGCGTCGCCGCCGCCACCGGGACCGGCAATGACGGTCTGGCCCGTGCGGAGGCCCTGTTCGACGCCGGCGTCGACGTGCTGGTGGTCGACACCGCGCACGGCCACTCCGCCAAGGTGCTGGAGCAGGTCCGCGCCGCCCGCGCCATGTCCAGCTACACCCAGGTCATCGCCGGCAACGTCGCCACCGCGGAAGCGGCCAAGGCGCTGATCGACGCCGGTGTGGACGCCGTCAAGGTCGGCATCGGTCCGGGCTCCATCTGCACCACCCGCATCATCGCCGGTGTCGGCGTGCCGCAGCTGACCGCGGTCATGGATGTGGTGGACGAGTGCGAGAAGCACGGCATCCCGGTGATCGCCGACGGCGGCATCAAGTATTCGGGCGATCTGGCCAAGGCCATTGCCGGCGGCGCCAGCGTCGCCATGCTGGGCAGCCTGTTCGCCGGCACCGACGAGAGCCCGGGCGAGGTCATCCTGTTCCAGGGCCGCTCCTACAAGAGCTATCGCGGCATGGGCTCGGTCGGCGCCATGGCGCGCGGCTCGGCGGATCGTTACTTCCAGCAGGAAGTGTCGACCATGAAGCTGGTGCCGGAAGGCGTCGAAGGCCGCGTTCCCTACAAGGGTCCGGTGTCGGCGGTCATCCACCAGCTGGTCGGCGGCCTGCGCGCGGCCATGGGCTACACCGGCAGCGCCTCCATCGCCGAGATGCGCGAGAAGTGCCAGTTCGTCCGCATCACCAACGCGGGCCTGCGCGAGAGCCACGTCCACGACATCACCATCACCAACGAGTCGCCGAACTACCGGCAGGGGTGACGTGAGGTTGGGGGCGTTCGTGAATAGTCGTCTTCGATTGCCCCCACCTTAATCCTCCCCCGCTGGGCGGGGGAGGAGACAAGTGCTTGTTTAGGAAGATAGCGGCAGTCCCTCCCCCGCCCAGCGGGGGAGGATAGGTGGGGGGCTAGCTTGCCACCAGCTTCCAAGGCTGCCAGCCGCCCAGCCGCACGCCGACGGCGAGGCTGGTGAAGGGTATCCGCAGTTCGATATCTCGCGGCTGGAAGAAGGTCAGCCGTTCCGGCTCGCCCTTCTCGTCGAACTCCAGCCGGGCGCCCTTGGGCTCGGGCGCGTATTCGTCGCTCATCACCTGCCAGATTTCCAGGTCGCTGCCGTGGTTGGTGATCTTGTACTGGCCGCAGCGCCAAGTCGCCGATTCGCCGACGCTGCCCTCCACCACCTTCTTGTCGCCCTCCATCCGCACATCGCCGATCCCGGCGGCCTCGCCCTTCATCGACGGCCCCTGCCGCTCGGCGCGGAAGCCCAACCGCAGCCATGCTGAGCGGCTGTGCGGGATCAGCCGGCGCACGGTGCGCGCGTCCTCGGCCGCGAAATGGTCGGGGTCGTCGTAGAGGATGCGGTCCAGCGCGGCGGCGACGATCATGCGGTCGTCGATGCGCAGGTCCGGCAGATAGGCTTTGCTCATCAGGCCAGCGGACTCCGAAGGGTGTGTCAGCCAGTATATAGGGACTTGCCCTCGCAGTCGCCCGATGCGCTATCCTGCGCGGCCCTTCTTCGGAAGCTCCCGATTCGTCATGAGACGCGCCATGCAGGACCTGTTCGACACGCCGCCCGATCCCCGCAGCATCGCCGTCGATGCCCTGGCGCCGGACCAGGCCGCGGCGGAGCTGGCGGCGCTGGCCGCCGAGATCGCCCATCATGACCGGCTCTATCACCAGCAGGACCAGCCGGAGATCTCCGACGCCGACTATGACGCGCTGGTCCGCCGCAACCTCGCCGTCGAAGCGCGTTTTCCAGACTTGCGGCGTGCCGATTCGCCCAGCCTGCGGGTCGGCGCCGCTCCGGCCGCCGGCTTCGGCAAGGTCCGTCACGCCGTCCCGATGCTGTCGCTGGGAAACGCCTTCGCGCCGGAGGATGTGGCAGAGTTCGACGCCCGCGTCCGCCGCTTCCTCGGTCTGTCCGACGATGCGCCGCTGACCTTTGTCGCGGAACCGAAGATCGACGGGCTGTCCTGCTCGCTGCGCTACGAGAGGGGCGAACTGGTGCTGGCCGCCACCCGCGGCGACGGGGCGGAGGGCGAGAACGTCACCGCCAACGTCCGCACCATCCGCGACGTGCCGCACCGCCTGCCGGCTCCCTTTCCGGAAGTCCTGGAGGTCCGCGGCGAGGTCTATATGAACCGCGACGACTTCCTGGCGATGAACGCCGCCCGTGCGGAGAAGGGCGAGCAGCTGTTCGCCAACCCGCGCAATGCGGCGGCCGGCAGCCTGCGCCAGCTCGATCCCTCCATCACCGCCGCCCGGCCGCTCTGCTTCTTCGGCTATGCGCTGGGCGAGGTGTCGGAACCGATCGCAGAGACGCAATGGGGTATCCGCGAGCGGCTGAAGGGCTGGGGCTTCCAACTGAACCGGCCGGCGGAGCTGTGCGACGGCAAGGACAAGCTGCTGGCCTATTACGAGGGCATCGGCCGGCGTCGTGCTGGCCTTCCCTTTGATATCGACGGCGTCGTCTACAAGGTCGACAGCCTGGAACTCCAGCAGCGGCTTGGCTTCGTCAGCCGGGCGCCGCGCTGGGCAATCGCCCACAAATTCCCGGCCGAACAGGCGCAGACCCGGCTTAAAGACATCACCATCCAGGTCGGCCGCACCGGTGCGCTGACCCCGGTGGCGGAACTGGAGGACATCACCGTCGGCGGCGTCGTCGTCAGCCGCGCCACCCTGCACAACGAGGACGAGATCGCCCGCAAGGACATCCGCGTCGGCGACCTCGTGGTGGTCCAACGCGCCGGCGACGTCATTCCGCAGGTGGTGGAGGTGGTGCTGTCCCAGCGCCCCGCCGACTCCATCCCCTATGTTGCACCGGAGACCTGCCCGGTCTGCGGCAGCCTCGCCATCCGCGAGGCCGGCGAGGTGGTGCGGCGCTGCACCGGCGGCCTGATCTGTGCGGCCCAGGCGAAGGAACGACTCCGCCATTTCGTCTCGCGCGACGCATTCGACATCGAAGGGCTGGGCGAGAAGATCATCGAGGAGTTCTGGGACGAGGGCTTCATCAAGTCCCCGGTTGACATCTTCACCCTGGAGGGCCGTGTCGAACTGATCGGCCGGCCGGGCTGGAAGGAGAAGTCGGTCCAGAACCTGTTCAAGGCGATCGAGCAGCGCCGCAGCGGCATCGACCTGCACCGGGTGATCTACGCGCTCGGCATCCGCCATGTCGGCGAGGTGACGGCCAAGTCGCTGGCCCGCCAGTACAAGACCATGCAGGGCTGGGTCGACGGCATGCTGGCGGCGGAACGGGCAATGCCGGGCCAGGACTGGCGCGACCTGCATGAGCTGAAGGGTGTCGGCCGTGCCACCGCCGACGCCATCATCGGCTGGTTCGCCGATCCGGAGTGTGGGGCGAAGCTGGATTTCTATGCTGGCAAAGATGGGGCCGGCAACGATGCGCTTCGTCTGGAGACCATCATCGCCTCGCTCGGGATCAAGGGCGTCAAGAAGCCGGCGGCCCAGGCGCTGGCCGAACGCTATGGCACCTTGGCCGAGTGGCGGGCGGCAATGGAGCGCGCGGCCGGGCAGGCGCCGGGTCAGCCCTGGCTCGATCTGGTCGCCACCCCGGATGTCGGCGAGGTCGCGGCGGAGGAACTGGCCGGCTTCTTCGCCGAGGAGCGCAACCTCGCCATCGTCCACGGCCTGATGGAGAGGCTGACCGTTCTGGAGGCCGAGGTGCCGAAGGCCAGCAACTCCCCCATCGCCGGCAAGACGGTGGTCTTCACCGGCACGCTTGAGCGGATGACCCGGTCGGAGGCGAAGGCGCGCGCCGAGTCGCTGGGCGCCAAGGTGGCGGGCTCCGTCTCCGGCAAGACCGACTATCTGGTCGCCGGAGCCGATGCCGGCAGCAAGGCGGCCAAGGCCAAGGAACTGGGCGTCGAGATCCTGACCGAGGACGAATGGCTGGCCAGGATCGGCGGCTGACCTGATCCCGAATCCCGCGTTCGCCAAAATGTCGCATCCCCGTTCGGTCGGATTGACGGACGGGGATGGGGGGAGTGAAATCAGACAACGCTTATAGGAAAAGCGAAACCATGCCGGGCAGGCGGCCCGCTCCTCCAGCGGAGGGCGGTGCCGACGGGCGGTCAACGCCCGCACCCGCCCACCCGGTGCCGAGCAAACGGGGGACGAAGGAAACGCCATGGAGCCAATTCAGTGGTCGCGCTGGATGAGCGTGGGCAACGACGCGCTGGACGAGGATCACCGCGTCCTGATCGCCATCGTCAACAAGCTGTATGATGAGGCCAATCGCCAGGACCCCGCCCTCATCGAAGGCATCCTCAACGAACTGATCGCCTACACCCGCCATCATTTCGCGGAGGAGGAGGCGCAGATGGAGCGGCTGAACTATCCGACCTTCGCCGCGCACAAGGCCCTGCACGACCGGCTGACCCAACAGGTCGAAAGCTACCGCGACGATTTCCGCGCCGATGGCGGCCGGATCAGTGGCGAGGAGGTGTTCCTGTTCTGCTCCGACTGGCTCGGCAAGCACATCCTGAAGGAAGACATCCGCTTCGGCGAGTATGCCGGCAATGAGGCGGAGATGGCGGTGGCGGAGTAGGGGAGGCTGGTCCGTCTCCCACCCGCCTAAAGTTTCGCATAAAGAAAATTACCTAAAATACTGAAACAACTCACAAACCTGCAAGCTATCCAAATTTGCGCGCGGCGCCCGCTCCGAGAGGGGAGGGCGCTATTCTTTTGCGTGACTCACCATGTCGGCAGGGGAGGGGAGTTGCGCGCAAAGAAAAAGCCCTCCCCGGTGGGGGAGGGCAGGGGCAGACATTCAGGAAAGACGGTGGCGATCAGGCGACCGCCAGTTGCTCCAGGCCGCGGCGCGCGACCGGCAGCGACACCGCCGTCTCGTAACGCCAGGCGCTGCGGTCGGCGAACAGAGCGCGCAGCAGCTGGTTGTTCAGCGCGTGGCCGGAGCGCACGCCGTGGAAATGACCGACGATCGGCGCGCCGGCCAGATACAGGTCGCCGACGGCGTCCAGGATCTTGTGGCGGACGAACTCGTCCTTGAAGCGCAGGCCCTCGGCGTTCATCACCGTGTCACCGGAGATGACCACCGCGTTGTCCAGCGAGCCGCCGCGGGCGAGGCCCATCTTGCGCAGCCCCTCGACCTCATGCAGGAAGCCGAAGGTGCGGGCGCGGCTGATCTCGTCCTTGAAGCTGTCCGGGTCGATCTCCAGCGCGCGGGCCTGACGGGAGATGGCGGCGCTGTCGAAGTCGATCTCGAAGCTGTAGCTGGTGGCGTCGTCCGGGGTGAAGGACGCGCTCTTGACGCCGTCGCCGATGACGACCGGCTTCAGGATGCGGATGATGCGGCGGGGCGACTTCTGCACGGCGATGCCGGCCTGCTCGATGGCGGCGACGAAGGGGGCGGCGCTGCCGTCCATGATCGGCACCTCGATGCCGTCCAGCGACACGATGGCGTTGTCGATGCCGCAGCCGGCCAGCGCCGACATCAGATGCTCGATCGTGCCGACGGTGGTGCCGTGATCGTTGCCGATCACGGTGCACAGGCGGGTGTCGACCACAGTGTCCCAGCGCGCCGGAATGACGGCGGCCGCACCGCGCAGATCGGTGCGCAGGAAGGTGATCCCGGAATTCGCATCGGCCGGCGAAATCGTCAGCGTGACGATGACGCCCGAATGCAGCCCGACGCCGGCGATGGTCACCGACTTCTTCAGGGTCTGCTGGAACATGCCGTCCGCGTTGCTGCGATTGTTGGCCACGATGTCTTTTCCATCTTGGTCGTGAAGGAGAGGTTCCCAGCAACGCCGCGCCGCAAGATCTTGGAAGATCATCACGTCGGCGGCGTTCGCTTTCGACCATGCTGATAGGTAACACTCGAGCTTGGAAATCGGCAAATCACTCATTGTTACCGTTTGTTGCAGGGCAAAAGTGGTGCGCAATACAAGCAATCAGCTTAGCCATGCATAAAAGAGGCAACAAAAAATCCCCGGAGACGCACGAGGGCGCCACCGGGGTCCGAAAGGTTCGGTCAGGTTGTGGAGCCGCCGGCGCCGCGATTAGGAGGCTGCGGCGACGGCGGTTATCTCCGGCTTTCGCCGGGATCGGCCGGCCGCCGGAAAGGGTCCGGCGGCCAAGGTGGGTTCACGTCCGGGCGGTCCGTCCGCTCAGTTCGCCTGACGGCGCAGGAAGGCCGGAATGTCCAGTTCCTCCTGCTCGCCCGGCTTGGCATCCACCCGCGGGGCGGGAGCCTGCGGCTGCGGAGCGGCCGGATAGCCCGGAGCCTGCTGCGGAGCGCTCTGCTGCGGCGGGTAGACCGGCTGCTGCTGCGGGGTCGCGGGATACTGGCCCGCCGGGTAGCCCTGGTGGGGAGCCTGCGGCTGCTGCGGATAGGCCGGCTGCTGCTGCGGATAGCTCTGGGGCTGATAGGCCTGCGGAGCCTGCTGCGGCTGGTAAGCCTGGGGGGCCGGCTGATGCACGGGCTGGGGCGCCGGCGGGTGCGCCGGTTCGGACTTGCGGCCGAGGCCGGTCACCAGACCGAACAGGAAGTTGCCCTTGCGGGCCGGCGCCGGTTCCGGCGCGGGGGCCGGGGCCGGACCGACGGACAGGCCGCCGGGGTGCTGCTGATGGCCCTGCGGGGCATGGTGGTGCTGCGGAGCGGCCATCGGCGCCTGCTGCTGCGGCTGATGCTGCTGCGGCTGCTGGTGACCCTGCATCTGCGGCGCCTGGGGGGCGTGCTGCTGGGGAGCCGGCTGCTGCGGGGTCGACAGCGGGGCGGCACCGACGGTCACCGGCTGGCGCGGACCGGCATCGGCCGGCTTGGGCGCGAAGAAGTGGCCGCCCTGGTTCTCGCCATGCAGCGGACCGGCCGACGGCTTCGGCGCCTCCGCATGCTGCTGGGCGGCCTGCGGGTGGGCCGGCTGCTGCTGGGCCGGGTCGTGCTGGATGGCGGCGGCACCGGCGGTGACCGGCTGCGGCGTGCGCAGACCGGCTGCGGCGCTGGGGATGGCCGAGGCCTGGGCGGCGGCCGGAGCCGGGGCGCCGGTCAGGTTGCCGGGAGCGGCCGGCTTCTTGGCGCGGTCGCCGGGGACCAGCGACAGGTTGACCGGATGCAGGGTGCGCGGGTTGCTCATCGCCGCGGCGTCGATGCCGGTGGCGACGACCGACACGCGCATCACGCCGTCCAGCGAGCTGTCGAAGGTCGAGCCGAAGATGATGTTGGCGTCGGGATCGACCTCGTCACGGACGCGGTTGGCCGCCTCGTCGACCTCGAACAGGGTCATGTCGTAGCCGCCGGTGATGTTGATGAGGACGCCGCGGGCACCCTTCATCGACACGTCGTCCAGCAGCGGGTTGGAGATGGCGGCCTCGGCGGCCTCGATGGCGCGGCGCTCGCCGCCGGCCTCGCCGGTGCCCATCATCGCCTTGCCCATCTCGGTCATGACGGACCGGATGTCGGCGAAATCCAGGTTGATCAGGCCGGGCATCACCATCAGGTCGGTGACGCCGCGCACGCCCGAGTGCAGAACGTCGTCGGCCATCTTGAAGGCATCCGCGAAGGTCGTCTTCTCGTTGGCGATGCGGAACAGGTTCTGGTTCGGGATGATGATGAGGGTGTCGACATACTGCTGCAGTTCGGCGATGCCGCCTTCCGCCAGCCGCATGCGATGGCCGCCCTCGAAATGGAAGGGCTTGGTGACGACGCCGACGGTCAGGATGCCGCGCTCGCGGGCCGCGCGCGCGATGACCGGTGCCGCACCGGTGCCGGTGCCGCCGCCCATGCCGGCGGTGATGAACACCATGTTGGAGCCTTCGAGATACTGGACGATCTCGTCGATCTGCTCCTCGGCCGACGCGCGGCCGACATCCGGCTTGGAGCCGGCGCCCAGGCCGCGGGTGGTGCCCGTGCCGAGCTGGATGCGCTTTTCGCACAAGGAACCCTTCAGCGCCTGCGCGTCGGTGTTGCCGACGACGAAGTCAACGCCTTCCAGGTTCGACTTGATCATGTTGTTGACGGCATTGCCGCCGGCGCCGCCGACGCCGAACACGGTGATGCGCGGCTTCAACTCGGGCTCGATCTGGGGGATGGTCACGTTGATCATTCTATTCAGGCCTCCACAACCTGTTTTCGTTGGGTTTGATGTTTGATATGCCGCGACCGGCGCCCGGTTGTGTCCGGTGTCTGTCCGATCGGGAATCGGTGAATGGCGGCGGCGGGGAGAGTCATCTACAGATTCTCCCGCAGCCACAGGCCGACGCGGCCGAGGAGCCCGGTTGACGCGACCGCCTCTTGGCCGGTCACCATCAGCTCCGTCGGATTGCGGACGGCATGTAGGAGAAGGCCCGCCACCGTCGAGAAGGCCGGTCCGCCATGCGCCTCGTTGAGGCCGGCGATCCGGGTGGGACGGGCGATGCGGACCTGTTTGTCCAGGATGGGGGCGGCCATGTCGCGCGTGTTGGGCAGCTGGCTGGCGCCGCCGGTCAGCACCACGCGCCGGCCGACCAGCTTGGAATGGCCCGACTGCTCGATGGCGCTGCGCACCTCTTCGAAAATCTCTTCCATCCGCGCCTGGATGATGCTGACCAGGAAGGAGCGCGGGTGGCTGGCGGTGCCGCTGCCGCTGCGCTCGTCCTCGCCGATCTGCGGCACCTCGATCATCTCGCGCTCGTCGGCCGGGTTCACCCGGGCGCTGCCGTAGAGCACTTTCAGCCGTTCGGCATGGGACAGCGGCGTGGTCAAACCGTGGGCGATGTCGTTGGTGACGTGGCGTCCGCCGAGCGGCACGAAGCCGGTCCACACCAGATTGCCCTCGGCGAAGATCGAGATGGTGGTGCCGCCGCCGCCGATGTCGACGCAGGCGGCGCCCATCTCCATCTCGTCCTCCACCAGACAGGCGAGGCCGGAGGCGAAGGGGCTGACCACGACGGATTCGACATGCAGATGGCAGCGCCCGACGCAGGCGCCCAGCGTGAGAATGGCGCCCTTGGCCGCCGTGACCACATGCAGCTGGGTGCCCAGCGTATGGCCGCTCATCCCCTTGGGATCACGGATGCCGCGGATGCCGTCCAGGGTGAAGCTCAGCGGGATGGTGTGGATCAGCGCCTGATCGGGGCCGGCCTGCAGGGTGCGGGCATGGGCCATGGCGCGGCGGATGTCGCCCTCCGTCACCTCCTGGCCGGAAACCGGGACGGTGGCGGTGAAGGCGTGGGAGCGGGGGTTGCCCATCGACAGGTTGATGACGACGTCGTGCACCGTCTCGCCGGCCATCTGTTCGGCGGCATGCACGGCGGCGCCGATCGAGGTCTCCGCCGCCTCCATGTCGATGATGGTCCCGGCGCGGATGCCCGTGGCGATCTGGTGGCCGACGCCGATCACGCGGAGGGAGCCGGGCTCCTCCATCCGCGCGATGACGCAGCACACCTTCGTCGAGCCGACGTCCAGCGCCGTGACGATCCCGCCACGGGCCGGCCGCTTCGGCTTCTTGGCACCGTTGAATCCCATCCCGAACATGCCCCCCAAGACTTCCCTTCAACTCTTGTCTGCCGGCGATAAGCGCTTCCCCACAAGAGCCTGCCGCCGATCGGCCTTATGATTTCTTGCCGTTCTTCTTCTTCGTATCGTCGTCCCAGCCCGGAAGCTGGGCGGTGGACGACGTCTGGATCGCGGCGCGGTCCTGCAGGCGCATGTCGATGGCGACGATGTCGCGGTCCAGCACCCGGCTGGCCGTCTGCATCTGTTCCAGCTGGCGCAGGGCGCGGCGCATGTCGGCGGTGCCTTCCGGCAGCTTCACCGTCACGCCGTTGCTGAGCTGCAGGTTCCAGCGGCGGTCGCTGATCCAGCTGGCCGAGGACAGCATCGGTGCGATGGTCGGCGCACCATCCAGCGCCGACAGCAGGGTGTGGACCTGCTGCGGAGCATTGGCGCCGATCACCTGCGGCAGCGTCTCGATCCGCTGGTTGCCGCGGCGCGCCAGTTCCGCCGCGTCGGCCAGCGGGCGGCCGGCGCGGTCGATGACGGTGAACTGGCGGTCATGCTGCCAGATCGCCATCGGCTGGCGTTCGGAAAGCTGGATATAGAGGAAGCCGGGCAGCCGCCGCTCGATGGAGGCCGAAGACACCCAGGGCAGCTCCTCCAGCCGCTGCTTGGCGTCGGCCAGATCGATCGACAGGATCGGCTCGCCCCGGCGCACGCCCAGCGCGTCGAGCACGGCGTCGCGCTCCGTCTCGCTGCGGCCGACAACCAGGATCTCCGACAGGCGGAAGCCCAGGTCGCCGGTCAGCCGGATGACGCTGTCCTGCGCCGCCTCCAGCGTGTCGGCCAGGGTGCCGCGCTTCCAGGCGGAGCCGGCGGCGGCGGTCAGCCCCAGCACCGGCACCAGCAGCAGCGCCGCCTTGACGGCGGAGCGGGTCCAGCGCGGCCAGGCGCGGCGCCGCTTGCCTTTCTGCGCCGACGCGGCCATGGCGCGCGGCGGGGTCGGCATCTCGTCCCGGGCGCGCGCACCGGCGGCGGCGGCGCGAAAATCCGGGTCGGCCATCAGGCGAGCTGACATGCGGCGTTCTCCACGAGCCAGCCGACCAGCGCGCCGTAGGTGATCCCCACATGCGCGGCCTGTTCGGGCACCAGCGACAGGGGCGTCATGCCCGGCTGGTTGTTGATCTCCAGGAAGTACAGACCGTCCGTTCCCGGCCGGCTGTCATCCCAGCGGAAGTCGCTACGCGACACGCCCCGGCAGCCCAGGGTGTGGTGCGCAAGCACCGCCAGCCGCTTCGCTTCTTCCGCCACCGCCTCGGGAACCGCGGCGGGGATGGTGTGGACGGCGTGGCCGGCGCTGTATTTCGCGGTGTAGTCGTAGACCTGAGCCTGAAAGACGATCTCGGTCACCGCCAAAGCGCGGTCACCCATGACGCCCACGGTCAGCTCGCGACCGGGGATGAACTCCTCGATCAGCGCGCGCTCGCCAAAGGTCCACGCATCGCCGACCGGGCTGTTCTGCCCCTCGCGGACCAGGGTTACGCCAACGGTCGAGCCTTCGTCCACAGGCTTGACGATATAGGGCGCCGGCATGGGGTGGGTACCGCCGGTGATTTCCCCGCGGGACAGCACCATGCCTTTGGGGGAGCGGATGCCGACGGTGTCCAGCACCCGCTTGGTCATCGCCTTGTCCATGGCGATGGCCGCGGCCTGGACGCCCGAATGGGTGTAGGGCAGGCCGAGGAACTCCAGCACGCCCTGGATGGTCCCGTCCTCGCCGCCGCGGCCGTGCAGGGCGTTGAACACCACGTCGGGGCGCGGGTTGCTCAGGGCGTTCATCAGCCCGCCCAGGTCGCGCTGCACGTCGACGGCGGTGACGCGGTAGCCTTCCTCCTCCAGCGCCTTGGCGACGCCGGCCCCGCTGACCAGCGACACCTCGCGCTCGGCCGACCAGCCGCCCATCAGGACGGCGACATGCTTCTTGTGGGCGTGGAGCAGGGCTTCGGTCATTGGGCGGCTCCTTCGGCGGCGGGAACGCCGATGCGCTTGATTTCCCACTCCAGCGTGACGCCGCTGGTCTCGAACACGCGGCGGCGGACCTCCTCGCCCAGCGCTTCCAGCTGGGCGGCGGTGGCCGTGCCGTTGTTGATCAGGAAGTTGCAGTGCTTTTCCGACACCTGGGCGTCGCCGATGGACAGGCCGCGGCAGCCGGCCTTGTCGATCAGCTCCCAGGCCTTGTGGCCGTCCGGATTCTTGAAGGTCGAACCGCCGGTGCGGGAGCGGACCGGCTGGCTGTCGGCGCGCTTGTCGGAGATTTCGGCCATGCGGCGCGCGATCTCCAGCGGATTGCCGGGCTCGCCGCACAGGACGGCGCCGGTGAAGATGCAGTCTTCCGGCGCGGCGCTGTGGCGGTAGGTGAAGCCCATGCCGGCATGGCTGAACTCCAGCCGCCGGCCGTCGCGCGCCACCGCGGTGGCCGAGACCAGCACGTCGGCCAGTTCGCGGCCATAGGCCCCGCCGTTCATGCGCAACGCGCCGCCGATGGTGCCGGGAATGCCGGAGAGGAACTCCAGCCCGGCGATCCCGGCGTCGCGGGCGACCATCGCGACATTGAGGTCGAGCGCCGCCGCACCGGCCGTCAGCGTCATCCCGTCTGCGGCGATGTCGGTGAAGCCGCGGCCGAGCCGGATGGTGACGCCCGGCACGCCGCCGTCCCGCACCAGCAGGTTGGAGGCGACGCCGATCACCGTCACCGGCACCTCGGCCGGCAGGGCGGCCAGGAAGTCGGCGAGGTCGTCGGCGTCGGCCGGGCGGAACATCACCTCGGCCGGGCCGCCGACGCGGAACCACGTCACCGGCGCCAGCGCAGCGTCGGCGGTCAGCCGGCCGCGCACGGCGGGCATCCGTGTCATCAGATGGCCGTTGGGCAGGTGGCCGTCTGCCGGGCTCATGCGGGGCGCTGCCGTCATCGCGTGGCGCCATAGAGGGCGGTCAGCTCGCCCGGCAGGGCGTTCGCCCACTGGGTGATGTTGCCGGCGCCCAGGCAGACGACGAAGTCGCCGGGCCGCGCCATCTCGCGCACGACCTGCGCCAGTTCCTGCTGGTTCTGCAGGGCCACGACATGGCGGTGGCCGTGCATGCGCAGGCCCTCCACCAGGCTGTCGCGGCTGACGCCCTCGATCGGCGTCTCACCGGCGGCATAGACGTCGGCGACGATCACGGCGTCGGCGTCGTTGAAGCAGGTGCAGAACTCCTCGAACAGGGCGGCGAGGCGGGAGTAGCGGTGCGGCTGGACCACGGCGATGGTGCGGCCGGTGCCGGCGGTGCGCGCGGCCTTCAGCACCGCGGCGATTTCCACCGGGTGGTGGCCGTAATCGTCGATGACGGTGATGCCGTTGGCCTCGCCGGTCTTGGTGAAGCGGCGCTTCACGCCCTGGAACTTGGCCATGCTGTCGCGCATCACCACGTCGGGCAGGCCCATCTCGTTGCCGACGGCGAAGCAGGCCAGCGAGTTCTGGACATTGTGCGGCCCGTACATCGGCAGGCGCACGCCGGCGATGGCGCGGCTCTCGCCGGTGTGGCGGTCGTAGATCAGCACGTCGTACTTGGCGCCGTCGGGACCCAGCTCCACGTTGACCGCGCGGATGTCGGCCTGCGGCGAGAAGCCGTAGGTGACGATGCGACGGTCCGACACGCGGGGGATCATCGCCTGCACCTCGGGATGGTCGATGCAGAGCGCGGCGAAGCCGTAGAAGGGGATGTTCTGGACGAAGCTGTCGAAGGCGGCCCGCGCGTTGTCGAAGGTGCCGTAGAAGTCCAGATGCTCCGGATCCATGTTGGTGACGACGGCGATGCAGGCCGGCAGCTTCACGAAGGTGCCGTCGCTCTCGTCCGCCTCGACCACCATCCAGTCGCCGGTGCCGAGCCGGGTGTTGGAGCCGTAGGCGTTGATGATGCCGCCGTTGATGACCGTGGGGTCGAGGTTGGCATGCTCCAGCATATGGCCGACCATCGAGGTCGTCGTGGTCTTGCCATGGGTGCCGCCGATGGCGATGGCCCATTTCAGGCGCATCAGCTCGCCCAGCATCTCGGCGCGGCGGACCACCGGCACCAGGGCGGCGCGGGCGGCCACCACCTCCGGATTGTCGCGCTTGACGGCGGAGGAGACGACGACCACGGCGGCGCCGGCGATGTTCTCGCCGCGATGGCCGACGAACACCTTGATGCCCAGCTCGCGCAGGCGCTTGACGTTGGCGTTCTCGGCGAGGTCGGAGCCCTGGACGGTATAGCCCAGGTTCCGCAGCACCTCGGCGATGCCGCTCATGCCGATGCCGCCGATGCCGACGAAGTGGATGGTGCCGATCGAGAGGGGGAGGGCGCGCATGTCAGGCTTACTTTCCGCGGCGAAGCATCAGGCGAAGGGTGGCGTCGACCGCCTCATCGGACAGGTCGTCGGGGAGGGGCTGCGATCCGTGGATCATCGACAGGCGGTCACGCAGGAAGCCGCCTTCGGCGAGGAAGCGCGGCACCAGCGGGCAGCCGGGACGGTTGTACCAGCCGCCCTCGGTCCGCGTCATGTCCGCCGGCCAGTCCTGCAGCGGCCGCGGCGTCGGTCGCGTCAGATTCCGCATGGGTTTCATCATTCCGCGGCCCCCTTGGCGCTGGCGCCGGCGGACGAGCGCCGGGCGTGGTGGGATTGGTCGTGGTCGGAGTAAGCGTCGGCACGAGCGGTCGGGCCGCCGTCCAGCATCGCCAGCACGGCGTCGGCCAGCGCAGTGGCTGCGTCGGCGGTGCCCCACTCGTGGGCGGCCCGCGCCGATGCTGCGAGCGCCTGCGGGTCGGCCAGCAGGGAGGACAGCCGCTCGGCCAGGGCCTGGGCGGTGAAGGAGGGCTGCGGCACGAGCCAGGCGGCGCCGGCCTCGGCGAGATGGCGGGCGTTGGCGGTCTGGTGGTCGTCGGTGGCGTGCGGGTAGGGCACCAGGATCGCCGGACGGCCGACGCAGGTCAGCTCGGCGATGGTGGAGGCGCCGGCGCGGGTCACGGCTAGGTGGCAGGCGGCCAGCCGCTCCGGCACGTCGCGGAAGAAGGTCTGCAACTCCAGCCGGGCGAGGCCCAGCGGCTCCAGCGCGTCGCGGGCGGCTTCCAGGTCTTCCGGACGGCACTGCTGCGCCAGATGGATGCGGGCGCGCATCTCCTCCGGCAGCAGGGCGAGCGCTGCGGGGATCACCTCGGAAAAGACGCGGGCACCCTGGCTGCCGCCCATCACCAGCAGGCGGATCGGGCCGGCGGCGCCGGGCGCCTCGTACGGGGAGAGGCGGCGGGCGGCGACCGCCGGGCGTACCGGGTTGCCGGTGCGGACGATCTTGGCGCGCTGCGCCTCGCCCAGCTTCTCGATGCCGGGGAAGGCGACGGCGATGCGGCTGGCCCCGGCGATCAGCATCCGGTTGGCGCGGCCCAGCACGGCATTCTGTTCGTGCAGCAGGGCCGGCACCCTGGACTGGATGGCGGCATAGACGGTGGGTACGGACGGGTAGCCGCCGAAGCCGACGACCGCGGCGGGGTCGAGCCGGCGCATCAGCGCCCGCGCCTCCAGCAGGCCGAGACCCATCTGCAGGGCTGCCTTCAGCTTGCCGACGATGCCTGCACCGGGCGAGGCGGCGCGGATGCGGTGGACCGGCACCTCCGGCAGATTCTCGCCGAAGGCGTGGCCGCGCTTGTCGGTGACCAGCGTCACCGCGCGGCCGCGGGACAGCAGCTCGCGCGCCAGCGCTTCGGCCGGGAACATGTGTCCGCCGGTGCCGCCGGCGGCCAGCACGATCACTTTGTTGGCGTTCGCGTCGAGGGTCGTCGCGCTCAAGTCCGTCGGCCTCCTCATTCCAGGGGGCCGAAGCGTTTGCGTGTCAAAGCCAGAACCATGCCCATGCCGAACCCGAGAGCGAGCAGCGAGGAGCCGCCGTAAGAGATGAACGGCAGGGTCATGCCCTTGGTCGGCATAAGATGCAAGGACGAACCCATGTTGATCGCCGCCTGAAGCCCGAACTGGATCAGAAGACCGGCGGCGGCCAGCAGGACGAAGTAGTTGTTGTCGTTGAAGATGCGGGCGAATCCACGCAGCACGACAAAGGCGAACAGCACCACCAATCCCAAGCAGAAAATCAGCCCCAGCTCTTCGCCGGCGACCGCGAAGATGAAGTCGGCGTGGCTGTCAGGCAGATAGAACTTCACCGTGCCCTGACCGGGTCCGGTTCCCATCAGGCCGCCGTTGGCGAAGGCCTCCAGCGAACGGTTGACCTGGTAATTGTCGCCGGCATGCGGGTCGAGGAAGCGGTCAATGCGGCTGGTGACGTGCGGCAGCGTGTAATAGGCGCCGACCAGTCCGACGATACCCAAGCCGCCCAGCCCCATCACCAGCACGAGGTTCAGCCCGGCCAGGAAGAACTGGGTGAACCAGACGGCGGAGACGACGAAGGTCATGCCCAAGTCGGGCTGCAGGATCAGGCCGACCATGGTGACGCCGTACAGCACCATCGACACCAGCGCGCCGGGGAAGCCCGGATTGGTGCGCGACAGCGAGAACAGCCAGGCCGCGACCACGGCGAAGGCCGGCTTCACGAACTCCGACGGCTGGATCGACAGGCCGGGGACATGGATCCAGCGGCGGGCGCCCTTGATCTCCACGCCCACGACCAGGGTGGCGTAGACCAGCACCACCGAGATCAGGAACACCCCCAGCGCCACCCGCCGCACGCCGCGAGGGCTGAGCAGCGAGACGCCGACCATGATGATGATCGCCGGGATCAGCATCATCACGTGGCGTTCGACGAAATAGAAGGTGTCCTGGATACCGATGCGCTCGGCCACCGGCGGGCTGGCCGCGGTGATCAGGACGGTCCCGAGGAACATCAGCAGGGCGACGGCGCCCAGCTGCCAGCGGTCGACGGTCCACCACCAGCGGCCGAAGATCGATTGGTCGGTGCGGTCGAAGGTGATCATGCAACGCCTCCGCTGGTACCGGTCCCGGTGTTCTCATGCGCGGAAACGATGTTCGCGACATAGGCCGCGAAGGCGTCGCCGCGCTTCTCGAAATTGGCGAACTGGTCCCACGACGCGCAAGCTGGCGACAGCAGCACGCAGGCGCCCGCCAGCCGCTCCGCCAGCGCCATCCCGGCCGCCTTCGCGGTCGCGACATCCAGCGTTCCGCAGCGTGTATAGGCAACGCCCTGCGCATCGAGCCATGCGGCGAATTGTTCCTGCGCCTCGCCGATCAGGAAGGCGTGGCGCACGCGGCCCATATAGCCCTCCAGCCCGTTCAGCCCGGTGTCCTTGGCCTGTCCGCCGAGGATCCAATAGATCGGGTCGAAGGTCGCAAGCGCCTTTTCCGTGGCGTCGGCGTTGGTCGCCTTGCTGTCGTTGACGAAGCGCACGCCATCCAGCGTGCCGACCAGCTGCTGCCGGTGGGCGAGGCCGGGGAAGGTCGCCATCGCCGCGACGATGGCCGGCACCGGCAGGCCGGCGGCCTTGCAGGTGGCAAAGGCGGCGGCGGCGTTCTGCCAGTTGTGGGCGCCCAGCAGGGTCGGCAGCGCCGACAGCTCCGCCACGTGCACAGCCTCGCCGTCGGTGTCGTCGACCAGCCAGCCGTCAGCGGCATAGACGCCGCCTGCGACCGGCCCCCGGGCCGAGATCGGCCACACGCGCTGGTCGCCGGCGGCGACGAGGTCGGCGTGGATTTTCCGGCAATGCTCGTCGTCCACCCCGATCACCGCGGTGCGCGGCCAGGTCTGGCGATGGAAGATCAGCTTCTTCGCGGCGACATAGCCCTCCATCCCGCCATGGCGGGCGAGATGGTCGGGCGTGATGTTAAGCAGGACCGCGATGTCGAAGGTGATGGAGTGGGTCAACTCCAGCTGGTAGCTCGACATCTCCAGCACGCAGGTGTTGCCAGACCCGATGGGGTCGAAGGTCAGCACCGGCGTGCCGAGGTTGCCGCCGACGGCGGCCTTGCGCCCGGCGGCGGCCAGGATGTGGCCGACCAGCGTGGTGGTGGTCGATTTGCCGTTGGTGCCGGTGATGCCGATGAAGGCGCAGTCACGCTCCGCCCGGCCCAGCAGTTCGATGTCGCAGATCAGTTCGATCCCCAGCGCGCGGGCGCGCTCCGCCACCGGGTGCGGCTTGGGGAAGGTGTGGGGGATGCCGGGCGACCAGACGATGGTGGTCAGGTCCGATAGATCGGCAGTGGCGAGATCGACGACGGCGAAGCCCTCCGCCTCCGCGGCGGCGCGGGAGGCGGGGTTGTCGTCCCACACCCGCACCTCGGCGCCGCTGTCGCGCAACGCGCGGGCGGTGGCGAGGCCGGACTTGCCCAGCCCCATCACTGCGACGGGCAGCTCCTGCATGTAGAACAGGTCGATCATCGCCGGTCCCCCCTCAGCGCAGCTTCAGCGTGGACAGGCCGACCAGCGCCAGAATCGAGGCGATGATCCAGAAGCGGATCACCACCGTCGGTTCGGCCCAGCCTTTTTTCTCGAAGTGATGGTGCAGCGGAGCCATGCGAAAGACTCGCTTGCCGGTCAGCTTGAAAGAAGCGACCTGCACGATCACCGACACCGTCTCCAGCACGAACAGGCCGCCGATGATGGCGAGAACGATCTCGTGCTTGGTCACCACGCTGACCGCACCCAGCGCGCCGCCCAGCGACAGCGACCCGGTGTCGCCCATGAAGACCATCGCCGGCGGGGCGTTGTACCAGAGGAAGCCGATGCCGGCGCCGATCAGCGCCCCGCAGAAGATCGTCAGCTCGCCGGAACCCGGCACATGATGGATCTGCAGGTAGTTGGCGAAGATCGCGTTGCCGGAGAGGTAGGAGATCAGGGCGAAGCAGCCGGCCGCGATCATCGTCGGCACGATGGCCAAACCGTCCAGACCATCGGTCAGGTTCACCGAGTTCGAGGCGCCGACCATGATGAAGGCGCCGAAGGGCACGAAGAACCAGGACAGCTGGATCAGGAAATCCTTGACGAAGGGAACCGCGACGCCGCCCGAAAGCGGCGGGGCCGATACCCACATGATCAGCGCCGAAGCGACCAGCCCGATGGTGATCTCCCAGCCCAGGCGGAAGCGGCCGGACAGGCCCTTGGTGTTGCGCTTGGTCAGCTTCAGGTAATCGTCGCCGAAGCCGATCAGGCCGTAGCCGATGGTCACCAGCAGGACGATCCAGATGTAGGCGTTGGTCAGGTCGGCCCACAGCAGGGTGCTGACCGTCATCGCGATCAGGATCATCAGGCCGCCCATGGTGGGCGTGCCCTTCTTCTTGAAATGGGTCTCCGGGCCGTCGGCGCGGATGGGCTGGCCTTCGCCCTGCTTGCGCTTCAGCCAGGCGATCAGGCGCGGAAAGAACACGAAGCTCATGACCAGCGACGTCAGCACGGCGCCGCCGGTCCGGAAGGTGAGATACCGGAACAGGTTGAACGGCGTGAAGACGTCGGCCAGACCGAAAAGGAGGTTGTAGAGCATTTGGGTCCGTCAGCCTCGCGGCGCCTGCGCGGACTGCGCCGCTGCCTGTGGCTGGTTGGTGGTTCGGGAGGCGGCTTTGTCCTCGCTTTCGCGCCCGCTGTCGAGTGCCGCGAGCGCATCGACGATCAGACCTGTACGACTGCCCAGAGACCCCTTGACCATGATAACGTCGCCGCCTTTTACGGTCCCGGTCACGATGGGGGCCAGCTCCACGCTGGTCTCGGTCCAAGCGCCGCGCATCGCCGCCGGCAGGCGGTCGAACAGCGCCTTCATGTGCGGCCCGCAGGCATAGACGGCGTCCACCTGCGCGGCGCGCAGCGGCTCGGCCAGCGCGATGTGCAGCGCGTCGGCGCGGTCGCCCAGCTCGCGCATGTCGCCCAGCACGGCGATCCGCCGGCCGCCGGCGCCGGGGTCGATCTTCCCCAGCACCTCCAGCGTCGCCGTCATGGCGGCCGGGCTGGCGTTGTAGCTTTCGTCGATCAGGGTGAAGGCGCCCTGCGGCAGCTGGATGCGCTTGCGGGTGCCGCGGCCCTTGACCGGCTGCAGGCTGGACAGGGACCGGGCGGCGGCGGCAACGTCGGCGCCCAGCGCCTTCACCGCCAGCAGCACCGCGAGGCTGTTCATCACCCAGTGCTTGCCCGGCAGCGACAGGCAATATTGCAGCCGCTCACCGCGGATGACCGCGGTCACCGCGCTGCAGGTGGCGTGCAGCGAACAGTCGACCAGCCGGGCGTCGGCCTCCTCATGAGCGCCGAAGCTCCAGATTTTGGTCAGGCCACGGCGGCGCGCGGCGGCGGCCAGCCGGGCATATTGCCCGTTGTCGCGGTTCAGCACGGCGACGCCGTCCGCGTCCAGCCCTTCGAAGATCTCGGCCTTGGCGTCGGCGATGGCCTCGACGCCGGAGAAGAATTCCAGATGCGCCGCCTCCACCGTGGTGATGATGGCGACATGCGGCTTGACCTGTTGGGACAGGGGGCCGAGTTCGCCGGCGTGGTTCATCCCCAGCTCGAACACGCCATAGGCGCAGTCGGCGGGCAGGCGGGCGAGCGACAGCGGCACGCCCCAATGGTTGTTCAGGCTGCCTTCGGTGGCATAGGTCGCGCCTTGCGCCGACAGGACGTGGCGCAGCGTCTCCTTGGTGCCGGTCTTGCCGACCGAGCCGGTGACGCCGACGAAGCGCGCGCCGCAGCGTGCCCGCGCGACCTTGCCCAGCGCCGCCATCGCCTCCAGCGTGTCGATCGGGGAGATCAGCAGCGGCGCGTCTGCCGGCAAACCGTGCGGCAGATGGTCGACCAGCGCCGCGGCGGCCCCGGCGGCCAGCGCGGCGCCGACGAAGGCGTGCCCGTCGAAATTCGGTCCGCGGATGGCGACGAACAGGTCGCCCGGCGCCACCTTGCGGCTGTCGATGGTGACGCCGGTGGCGGTCCAGGCGGACGGGCCGGCCAGACGCCCGCCGGTGGCGTCCGCCGCGTCCGCCGCAGTCCAGAGGACCGTCTTCTCCGCACTCATGCTCCAACCTCCGCTACGGCTTTCCGGGCCTCGTCCGCATCGTCGAACGGACGCACCTCGGTGCCGATCGTTTGTCCCTGTTCATGGCCCTTGCCGGCGATGACCAGCACGTCGCCGGGCTGAAGCTGCCGCACCGCGGTGCGGATCGCCTCGGCCCGGTCGCCGATCTCCTCCAGCCGGCCGGCCAGTTCCCCGGTGGCCCCGGCCAGCACCTCGCTCCGCACGAAGGCGGGATCCTCGGTGCGCGGGTTGTCGTCGGTGACGATGGCGCGGTCGGCCAGTCTGGCCGCCAGCGCCCCCATCACCGGCCGCTTGCTGCGGTCACGGTCGCCGCCGCAGCCGAACACCGTCACCAGATGGCGCGCGGCATGCGGCTTCAGCGCCCGCAGCACCGTTTCCAGCGCGTCGGGCGTGTGGGCGTAATCGACGTAGACCGTCGCCCCGTTGGGGTGGGTCGCGACATGCTGCAACCGGCCCGGCACGCCTTCCAGGGAGGAAAGCGTGGCCAGCGCCCGCCCGGCCTCACAGCCGGAACCGATGACCAGACCCAGCGCGCAGAGCACGTTCCAGGCCTGGAAGCGACCCGCCAGCGGCAGGTCCACCGTCACGTCGCGGCCGAGCACGGACAGGGCGAGGCGCTGGCCATGGGCCAGCGGCTCCACCCCGGTCACCCGAAGCTCGATGCCGGCCAGACCATAGGACAGGACGCGGTGACCACGGTGGTTACAAATGGTGGCAAAATGTTGAAATTCCGGAGAGTCGGCATTCAGCACCGCGACGGCGCCCGGCGGCAGGACGCGGTCGAACAGCATCGCCTTGGCGTCGCGGTACGCCTCCATCGTGCCGTGATAGTCCAGATGATCCAGCGTCAGGTTGGTGAAGCCGGCGGCCTTGATCGCCACGCCGTCCAACCGGAACTGCTCCAGCCCGTGGCTCGACGCCTCCATCGCCAGATGGTCGATGCCGGCGTCCTTGGCGGCGGCGAGGTCGCGGTGCAGCGACACCGGGTCCGGAGTCGTCATCCCGCCATAGCCATGCAGGCCGGGGCCGAGCAGGCCCAGCGTGCCCAGGCTGCCGGCGGGCAGGCCGAGCCGGGTCCAGATCTGGGCGGCGAACTGAACGGTGGAGGTCTTGCCGTTGGTGCCGGTCACCGCCACCACCGTCTCCGGCTGGCGCCCGCCATGGAAGGCGGCGGCCATGCGCGCGAAGGCGAGGCGGGGTTGTGGATCGGTCAGCAGGACGGCGGTGGAGCCGGCGGGCAGTTCGGTGCCCTCGGGCGCCAGCACGGCGGCGGCGCCCTTTGCGAGCGCATCGGCGATGAAGGCGCGCCCGTCGGCCTTCACGCCGGGCAGGGCGGCAAAGACAAAGCCGGGCCTGACCGCGCGGCTGTCGGCGGTCAGCCCGGCGATGTCGGGGTCGGCAGCGCCGGCGGTGGCGTCAGCGCGGTTTGGTCTGAGTTGGGAAAGACGCAACGGTGCTTCCCTTCGACGGGGGTGGGGCGGTGACGGAGGGCATGGTCTGCTGCCAGTTGGTGGAACCGGCGGCGTTCAGGTAGGTGGAGTTCAGGATTTCCGGCGCGTTCTCGTCCACCATCGGCGTGTTCAGGAACGGGCCGATCTGCTTGACGATGCGTCCCACCGCCGGGGCGGCGACCCAGCCGCCGGTGGCGTAGCCATAGGTCTTGGCCGTGGCCTTGGGCTCGTCCACCAGCACATAGACGATGTAGCGGGGATCGTTCATCGGGAAGGCGCCCAGGAACGACGACATGCGCGAGTTCTTCTGGTAATGCCGCCCCTTTTGCTTGTCGGCGGTGCCGGTTTTTCCACCGACGACATAGCCCTTGACTTCTGCCGACTTGCCGGTGCCCTCGGTGACCACGAAGCGGAACATGCGCCGCATCATGTCGGAGGTCTGGCGCGACACCACCTGTTCGGTCGGAATCTCGTCGCCCGGCTTGCGCTTCAGCAGCGTCGGCTTATGGAAGAAACCACCGTTGATGACGGACGCCGCGGCGGCCACCGTGTGCATCGGGCTGACCGAGATGCCGTGGCCGAAGGAGATGGTGTAGCTGTTGACCTCGCGCCACGGATTCGGCACCAGCGGCCAGCCGCTTTCCGGCAGTTCCAGACCAGTGGGCTTGGTGAAGCCCATCTTGGTCATGAAGGCCTTCTGCGCGGCCACGCCCACCTGCTGCACCATGCGCACGGAACCGAGGTTGGAGGAGTGCTGGAACACTTCCGCCACCGTCAGGGCCCGGTGCAGGTTGTGGTAGTCGTTGATGGTGAAGCGGCCGATCTTGATCGGGTGGGCCGCGTCGAACATGTCCGACACCCGGATCTTGCCGCTGTCGAAGGCCAACGCGGAGTTGAAAATCTTGAAGGTCGAGCCCATCTCGTAGACGCCGAGGGTCGCCCGGTTGAACAGCGTGTCGGGGTTCAGGCCGGTCGGGTCCTGCGGGTCGAAATCGGGCAGCGAAACCATCGCCAGCACTTCGCCGTTGCGCACGTCGAAGACGATGCCGGCGGCGCCGATGGCGCTGAACTCCTGCACCGTGGCGGCCAGTTCCTTCTTCAGGACGTGCTGCAACCGCAGGTCGATTGAGAGCTGAACCGGCGTTCCCGGATCCTCGGTCAACCGCTTGTTGAAGCCCTGCTCCATGCCGGCAAGGCCGTTGTTGTCGATGCCGGTGAAGCCGACGACGTGCGAGGTCAGTGGGCCGGCGGGGTAGAAGCGGCGCTCCTCCCGCTCGAACGCGATGCCGGGAATGCCGAGCCGATGGACGGCGGCCTGCTGCTTCGGGGTCAGATTGCGCTTCAGCCAGACGAACCGGCGGTCGCCGACCAGCTTGCCCAGGACGTCCTTGTAATCAAGCTCCGGCAGGACGCTGACCAGCTTCTGCGCGGCCTCTTCCGGGCGCGACACCAGCTTCGGGTCGGCGTAGAGCGACTGGGTGACCAGTGAGGTCGCCAGCAGGTTGCCGTTGCGGTCGAGGATGTCGGCACGGTTGGTGGTGGTGTTGTCCAGTTCCAGCGCCACATGCTGGCGCGGTTCGCCGCCGCCCGCGAACAGGGTGGCCATCGCCAGCTTGACGCTGATCGCGGTGAAGACGGTCGTGACCACGGCAGCCGTCACCATCAGGCGGTAACGGCTCTGTTCCAGCGCAACCGCCAGCGAGGTCCGCGGCTTGGCGGACTGCTGCTGGGGCGACGGGGGAAAGGGCGAGGGCGCCGGCGGCGGCACATAGGTGCTGCCGGTGCTGGCGCCGGGCTGGCCGTAGCCGGCCGGGCCGCCGTGGTCGTGACCGTTCATCGATTGGCCCCCAGGCGCGCAACGAGCAGCCCGAGGCTGTCGGTCGGCTTGGGCTGGTAGGCCGCAGCAGCGGCAGCCTTAGGCGCAGCAGCCGGCGCCGGTGCCGGCGGAGTCGGGCGGGCCGCCAGTTCGGTCGGGCGCGCGGTCGGCGCGCTGGGCGCCAGCTTGCCGGCGGCGCGGTCGGGCGCCTTCTCCGCCGGCGCCCGGGCGGAGCCGGGCACCAGGGCGGAGGGCTTGATCCGGGCGGCGCGGGACGGGTCGGCCAGACTGCCGGTGGAGGGCAGGGAGGCGGGCACGACGACCGGCGCGCGTTCCAGCGCCTTGTCCATCGGCAGCGGCTTCGCCAGCGCCGCACCGGCCGGCAGGCTGACCGGAACGATTCCGGCGGCGCCGTTGTTGTTGGGAGCGGCGGGGATGCGGGCGGCGGCAACCTGCGGGGCGCCGGTGCCGGGCGCGCGCACCATCGGCGGCAGCGGGGCAGGGTTGGCCTGGGCGGGACCGATCTGGGCAGGCGGCTGGACGGCGTCGCCCGGACGCATGGGGATCATGTCCATCGCCATGTACTGGCGCGGCTCGCTCGGCTGCAGCGCCAGATAGGCCTGCGCCATCTGTTCCAGCTTGGTCGGGTCGTTCAGGTAGCTCCACTCGGCCTTCAGGACCTGGATGGACTCCTGTTCCTGAATGATCTTGCGGTTCAGCCCGGCGAGCTTCTCCTCAAGATCCTGGACGTCGTAGCTGGTCTGGAACAGCACGCCACCGGCGGCCGCGATCAGGCCGCCCCAGAACAGCCAGGTCTTGCCTTTCATGCTGCCTCCTTGCCGGGCGCCGGGAACGCGGGCGCCTCGGTACGTTCAGCCGCGCGCAGCCGGGCGGACCGGGCGCGGGGGTTGTTGCGGGCTTCGGCCTCGCTCGGGTCCACGGGTTTCCGGGAGAGCAGGCGGAAGGATGGGTGATGCGCCGCGACCGCGGTCACGGGCGTATGGCGGGACGGGGAGGGCGGCGGCGAGGAGCGTTCCCGCAGGAACGCCTTGACCTCGCGGTCCTCCAGCGAATGGAAGGAGACGACGGCCAGACGCCCGCCGGGCGCCAGCAGCGACTCGGCGGCGGACAGGCCGCGCCGCAACTCGCCCAATTCGTCGTTCACATGGATGCGCAGGGCCTGGAAGGTCCGGGTGGCCGGGTCGATCCCGTCGCCCTTCCCCTTCGGCACCACCGAGCGGATGATGTCGGCCAGCCGCGCCGTGCGCTCGATCGGCGCCTCGCGGCGGGCGGCGACAATGGCGCGGGCGACGCGGCGCGCCATCCGTTCCTCGCCCAGCTGATAGATGATGTCGGCCAGTTCCGCCTCGTCGGCGGTGTTGACCACGTCGGCGGCGGTCGGCCCATCCCGTCCCATCCGCATGTCGAGCGGACCGTCGAAGCGGAAGGAGAACCCGCGCTCCGGCTCGTCGATCTGGGGAGAGGAGACGCCGACGTCGAGCGCCACGCCGTCGACCTTGTCGACGCCATGGTCCGCCAGCAGCGTGTCCATATCGCCGAAGCGGCCCTCGATCACCTCGAGCCGGCCGGGGAACTCCTGGGCCAGGGCGCGACCGCGCTCGATCGCCGCGGGGTCGCGGTCGATGCCGATCACGCGGCAGGAGGCCGACCGCAGCAGGGCGCGGCTGTAGCCGCCGGCACCGAAGGTGCCGTCGACATAGAGACCGCCGTCGCGCGGGGACAGCGCGGCGATCACCTCGTCCAGCAGTACGGGAATATGGATGCGGGTGTCGGTCATCAGGCGCCCTCCCCGCTCCGGCTGGCGGCGCCGCGGGAGGCCTTGGCGACGATCTGGCTGAGGGAGATGTCCTTGCGCACGACCTGCTCGCGAAGGGCGGCCTCGTGGGCCTTCAGCGCGTCGGGTTCCCAGATCTGGAAGGTCTTGCGGCGGCCGATGAAGGCGGCCTCCTCGGTGATGCCGGCGAACTCCGCCAGTTCCTTGGGCAGGACGATGCGGCCTTCGGCGTCGGAGGAGACGGGGATCAGCTTTCCGAAGATGAAGGTCTCGATCATGTCGCGCTCGTCGGCATCGAGGTCAGGGGATTCGAGGCTCTCGGAGAGGACGTCGAGATAGTCCTGGTCGGCGCCTTCCAGCGCCTGGTGGTTCAGCGAAGGCCAGAGGTAGACGGTGCTGGGAGCCGACGTCTTGGCAAGCGACTGCCTGAACTGTGCCGGGATGGACACACGCCCTTTCCTGTCAACTTTGTTGACGTATGTGGACAGGAAAACGGCCATAGGCCCGGTGGTCCCCCCTGCTATCCCCCATGCGCGGTCGGGTGCCCCGCGCTAGCCCCGCTTGGCCCATTCAGCCCCCGCCCCCGGTGTTAACCAGAATGGGTAAGAGCCCCCCTTAAATGGGCATTCTTGGGATAGCATGGGACGGCATGGGCGTCAACGGCCCCCCGAGTATTCAGACGGGGGTGTCAAGACTTTTGGGTCAGGCTGTGGCATCCGGGCAAGTTGGTGTACGAATTTTCAGAATCTTCGCAGTATTTCGCTGGACTCTCGCGATGTGGATAAAGTTATCCACACGCGTTCGTCGAACGTTCCAAAGTTTTAAGAAAATGTGATCGGTCCATGGTTTGTCATGCGGCCGAATCGACCCCCTCGGACGGCATAGGACCTTGGGTGGGAAAGGCAGGTCCGGCATGGGACGGCATGGGAATTCGCCCCACAGTTATCCACCGGCTGTGGATTAGTCTGGGGAAAATGTGGATGGGACCGTGCACATCCTGGGGATGGCCGCGGAAAAGCCCGGAGAGCTGCGGGGGAAGCGTGGGGAGAAGGGGCGTCCGCCCTGTGGATGACGCGGACAGCCGCCCATGCCGTCGCCCATGCCGTCCCATCCGATCGGGCGGGGCGGGGGCAAACGGGTGCCACCATGGGGCGCCATGGGATCATGCGCCCAACCGGGGTCTCCGGATTGGGATGAACTGGGCAAAGGGTAGGGGAAAAGCGCCAGATGGCCTGTAAGCCGGGTTCTGTATCCCGCCCCGAAGGGCAGGCGATGGCCATTCGTCTGGGACGCCGGTTGCCCGGACGCCTCGCGCGACCAACCCGAGCGGCGGCGCGGAAACGCGCTTGACCCACGCCCATCCCGTTGCGGGGACGGTGGTCGGGCCGCTCCTATTCGGTCTTGCTCCCGGTGGGGTTTACCGTGCCGTCCCCGTTGCCGGGTCCGCGGTGCGCTCTTACCGCACCCTTTCACCCTTACCTGCGTCGAAACGCCGGCGGTTTGCTTTCTGTGGCACTTTCCCTAGGGTCGCCCCCGCCGGCCGTTAGCCGGCACCGTGTTTCCGTGGAGCCCGGACTTTCCTCCCCCGGTCGAAACCGAAGGCGGCCATCCGGCCATCTGGCGCGGTCGTTCATATAGGGAAGCGGCCGTGGGGGCAAATCCCAAATGGCAGCCGGGGATCAGGGAAGCTCGATCAGGGAGCCTGTTCGACGTCCGACGGTTCCGGACCCAATTCCACATTGGCGTAGAGCGCGGATACCGGCACCTCGACGCCGACGCTGTCCAGCCGCAGCACGTCGTCGGATTCCACCAGCAGGTCGCATTGCCAGCGGCTGCCGTCCAACCGGCGATGCACCTCGACGAACAGGAACTCGCTCTGCACCAGCAGGATTTCCTGAACCGACGGGATGGAGCGGTAGACCGGCAGCTTCACCCTGCGGTCGTGGTCCTCGGTTGAACGCGACAGGATCTCCACGATCACCAGCGGGTCGGGCGTGTGGTACTGCCCGTGCCGGTGTGGCGTGCAGGTGACCGCAAGGTCCGCCTGGAAGAAATTGCGGAAGCTGTTGGGCTTTAGGATGCCGGCCTCGGACCGGACATGGCAGGGCGGGCGCTTGCGCAGAACGCTGCCGATCTCCAGGGCGATGTTCCCGGCAACGATCTGGTGGGCGCCATAGCTGGGCGCCATCGCCACCGGCACGCCGTCGATCAGTTCGTAGCGGGTCTGCGTTCCATCGTCCCACGACAGGAACTCGTCGAGGCTCATCCGTTTGTACGCCAGGGACGACATGCCGCTCTCCCGCTCAACTGGGTCGGAGTGCCTAATATAAGGGATCGGCCCCGCTTCGGCGAGACGCCATCACCGTCCGGTCAGCCGCAGCAGCGCGCGCAGGCGCCGCACCGATTCGGGATCGGGGACGCCGGTCAGGCATTCGGGATGGAAATGGCGCTGGAAGGCCAGCAGAGCCCGCGGTTCGGCCGGGTCGTACCCATAGCGTCCCAGCAGGGCGGCGACCTCCGCATCGGTGAAGGGGCCGTCGTCGGCCTGGGACGGCGTGGGCCAAATCCCGATTCCCTGGGTGGCGAGGCCCGGCCAGTCGAACAGCTCGCCCGGATCCTCCTTGCGGGCGGGCGCCACGTCGCTGTGGCCCAGCACGTCGGCGGGGGCGATCCCGTGGCGCTTCACGATGCCCTGGCATAGCTCGGCCACCGCCGCCATCTGCGCCGGCGGAAAGGGGCGATAGCCGAACTCGTGGCCCGGATTGACGATCTCGACGCCGATGGAGCGGCTGTTGACGTCCCCGGCGCCGCGCCAGCCCGACCGGCCGGCATGCCAGGCGCGCCGGTCCTCCGGAACGTGGGTGTAGATGGTGCCGTCCTCGTCCACCGTGTAATGGGCGCTGACCTGGGCCGCCGGGTCGCACAGCCGCTCCAGCGCATGGGCGGCGGTGGGCATGCCGGTATAGTGCAGGATCAGCAGTTCCACTCGCGAACCATCGGCCCGCGGGCCGTGGTTGGGGGAGGGGCGGTCGATCCGGCGGAAGGCGCTCATGTCGGCATCTTATCAGGTCGGACCGGATCAGGTTGGATTGGTGACCGTCTGGTTGACCGCCTTCGGCCCGCGCCGGACGATCACCGCGACTCCGCCGATGGTCAGCAAACCGCCGATGGCGAGGTTCACCGTCAGCGGATCCCCCATCAGGAACGCGCCGCTAGCGACGCCGAAAACCGGCACCGTCAGCAGATAGGGCATGGTCTGGTTCACCTCATAGCGCCCGAGCAGCGGATACCACAGCCCATAGGCGACGATGGTGACCGCGACCGCCATGTAGACGATCGACGCCCAGCCGACCCAGGTGGAGTTGGCCAACGCCTCCATCTGCCCATGCTCCAGCAGCAGCGACAGGCCGAGAAGCTGCGGCATGGCGAACAGCGCCATCCAGCCATTGACGGCGAAGCCGTTCACCGACCCGATCAGCTTCATCTGCACGCTCGCCACCGCGAAGGCGAAGCTTGCCGCCAGGATCAGCAGCAGCGAATAGAGCGATTCGCCCAGCCGCGGCTCGCCCGCGATTACCGCCACGCCGGCGAAGGCGGCGGCCATGCCGATGCCGCGGCGCCAGCCCAGCTTGTCCTTGAACACCAGCGCGGCCAGCAGGGAGGAGAAGGGCACCTGCGCCTGCGCCGCCAGCGAGGCGGTGGCGGCGTCGATCCCCTGCAGCCCGGTGAACATCATCGGGAAATGGATGCTTCCGAGCGTCACCGACAGGAGTGCGATCTTCCACAGCTTGTCACGCGGCACGCGGAAGAAGGGGATGATCAGCACCGCCACCAGGGCGAAGCGCAGGAACATCACGAACAGCGGCGGAAATTCGGCCAGCGCCCATTTCGCCACGACGAAGTTCAGCCCCCAAAGCGCCATCACCACCAGCGCCTGGAGCGTGTGGGCGAATGTCATGCCCGCCCACCTTCCAGTTCCTCGCGCATCGCCTCCAACTCCAGCCAGCGCTCCTCCGCGGCGGCGAGCGCCGCCTGCTTGGCGTGCAGTTGTTCGCTGGTCTTCTGGAACTTGGCGGGGTCGCGGCTGAACAGGTCAGGGTCGGTCAGCGCCTTCTCCAGCTTGGCGATCTCGGTGCCCAGCCCGTCCATGCGGGCGGGCAGTTCGTCCAGTTCGCGCTGATCCTTGTAGCTCAGCTTGCCGCGCGGCTTGGCTGCTGCGGCCGGGGCCACGGCCGCCGGCTTGGGCTTGGCGGCAGCGGCGGGCGCCGCCTTGGCCGGGCGCTGCACCAGATAGTCGGAATAGCCGCCGGCATATTCGGTGGCGGTGCCGTCGCCCTCCAGCGCGATGGTGGCAGTCACCAGCCGGTCGAGGAAGTCACGGTCGTGGCTGACCAGCAGCAGCGTACCCTGATAGTCGCCCAGCACGTCCTCCAGCAGGTCCAGCGTGTCCATGTCGAGGTCGTTGGTCGGCTCGTCGAGGATCATCATGTTGCTGGGCTTGGCGAACAGCCGGGCCAGCAGCAGCCGGTTGCGCTCGCCGCCGGACAACGCCTTGACCGGGCTGTCCAGCTGCCGGGTGTCGAACAGGAAGTCCTTGATATAGCCGGCGACATGACGCGACACGCCGTTGACCATCACCGCGTCGCCGCCGAAGGGACACAGCACCTTGCGGATGGTGTCCTCCGGGTCCAGCCCCTCGCGTCGCTGGTCGAAATAGGCGGTGTCGAGGCTGGTGCCCAGCTTCACCGTGCCCTCGTCGGGCTCGAGCTGGCCGGTCAGCATCTTCAGCAGGGTCGATTTGCCGGCGCCGTTCGGCCCGATCAGCCCCACCCGGTCGCCGCGCAGGATGCGGGTGGAGAAGTTCTTCACGATGGTCTTGCGGCCCTCGGGCGTGTCGAAGCCCTTGGAGATGCCGGTCGCCTCGATCACCAGCCGGCCGCCGCGCTCGGCTTCCGCGATGGCGAGCTTGGCCTGCTGGCCGCCCTTGATCTGCTCCGCGCGCCCGGCGCGCAGGTCCAGCAGGTTGCGGACACGCCCCATATTGCGGGTGCGCCGGGCGGAGATGCCCTCGCGCAGCCACTTCATCTCGCTTTCGATCTTGCGGTCCAGCTTGTGGGCCGCGGCCTCCTCCGCCTCGAACACCTCGGCCTGCCAGGTCTCGAACTCGGCGAAGCCGCGGTCGGTGGCGCGCACCGTGCCGCGGTCGAGCCACAGCGTCCGCTTGGCCAGCCGGTTCAGGAAGGCGCGGTCGTGGCTGATCAGCAGCAGCCCGCCGCGGAAGGCCAGCAACTCCTCCTCCAGCCACTCGATGGTGGGGAGGTCGAGGTGGTTGGTCGGCTCGTCCAGCAGCATGACGTCCGGATTGCCGACCAGCGTGCGGGCCAGCGCCGTCCGGCGCGATTCGCCGCCCGACAGGGTGCGGGGATCGCGATTGCCGTCCACCTGCAAGCGGTCGAGCACCGCATCGACGCGGTGCGCCTCGTCCTGCTCGTCGGCGGGCAGGCCCTGCACGACATAGTCGTGGACGGTGGCGCAGCCGGTGAAGTCCGGCTCCTGCGGCAGGTAGGCGAGGCGGGCGCCCGGCTGCACGAAGACGGTGCCGCCATCGGGGTGGATCATCCCGGCCAGCACCTTCATCAGCGTCGACTTGCCCGACCCGTTGCGCCCGACCAGACAGGCGCGGTCGCCGCGGCCGATGGACAGGTCGATGCCGTCGAACAGCGGCCGGCCGCCGAAGGTGACGGTGACGCCCTGGAGCGCCGTGATGGGTGCGGGAGGAGCCATGGACCGTTCGTGCGCCGGAAAATCGAGGGGAGGGGATGGGTTATAGCGTGCCATCCCCCTCCGCCGCGACCCGGAAAAACGGTTGGGCGGGTTGCGTCCCCTGCGATTGCCGGCCGGTTACGCGGTCCCGGTCGGCGTCGGCACCTGCTGTTCCTGCATCTTGAAGCCGAAATAGGTGCCGTTGCTGATGCCGGTCAGGGCCAGCAGGTTGGCCGACAGCTCCGGCATGCCCAGCGTGCGGGTGACCTCGTAGAGGAAGGTGATGCCGAGCACGCCGGTCCAGGCCAGAAGCTGCAGGCGGTGGATGTTGTAGCCGGCGGCGTCGCTCAGCAGGTCGGGCAGCAACCCTTGGGACGGTGGATAGACCTCGGCCAGGCTGGCGGCCATCGCCGTCTGGTCGGGCGGGGTGGCCGCGGCGGCGGCGAGGTAGGCGGCGGCATGCTGGTGGCGCCGGGTGTCGTCGTCACTCGGCCGGCGATCCTGGAAGGCGGCCAGGACGGAGGTGCCGCCGACGATCCCCATCAGCGCCATGGTGCCGGTGGTGATGGTGTCCATCGACCCGGTGATGGTCAGGATGGCGACGTAGGAGGCGGTGACGATCCCGCTCCACCACAGGAGTTGGAAGCGGGCGAGGCTGTAGGGCGCCCGGTAGTTGGCCGGCATCGGCACGCCGGCGATCGGCGTGATGGCGTCGGTGCGGCCGAAATGGCGGAAGAAGGCGAACAGGAACAGCGCCGCCACCAGCGCGAACCAGATCGCGGCCAGCCCCAGGTCACGGTCGCTGGCGCCCTGGATGGAGACCATCTTCGGTGCGGTGGCGATGCCGCCGGTGGCCGGGCCGAAGGCGACCGGCAGGGTCTTGGCGCCGGCGAGGTTGAAGAAGCCGCTGAAGGCGGTCTGCCACGCCGCCCGCCGCTGGGCCGCGTCGTCGCCGTTGCCGGAGATGGAGGTGGAGGCTGTGCCCACCAGCTCGCCCTTGGCCGAGCAGCCGAAGCTGGCGCGGGCGCCGGGGATGGTCTGGCCGTTGGCGACCAGGACCAGGGCTTGCGCGTTCAGCGTCGTGGCCTGTGTGGCGCAATCGGTGCCGGCCGGCGGCGCCCCCAGGTTCAGTGTCAGCGGCTGTCCCAGCACCACTGTCGTGTCGGCGGCTGCCGTCGGCATCTGCGCCTGCGCGGCGCCGCCCGCCGCCATCGTCGTTCCCAAAACCGCAGCGAAGATCGTCCGGATGATCGTGCGTCGCATCGTCATGTCGCCCCCAAAGCGCGCGGGCAACCGATCGCCCGCCCCACCGGGAACGATATGTCAGGAAACGAGATAAAGCCTATGACAAAGCAATTTCAGATCATCAAAAGCTGTGACGAATCGCGACATGTCAGGACAGGGCCGCGGCTCCCTCCCGTTGTCGGCGAATGCGGTCGTAGGCGGCATTGATCAGCGCGAGTTTCTGGGTGGCGAGGTCGATGAACTCCTGCGGCATGCCCTGGGCGATCAGCCGGTCCGGGTGGTGTTCGCGCACCAGCGCCCGGTGGGCGGTTTTCACCGCGTCGTCATCCGCATGGCGCGACACGCCCAGCACGGCGTAGGGGTCGGTCTCCATCGGGGTACCGGCCAGATGGTGACCGGCGACGATGCGGCGGAAGTCGGCCTCGTCAAAGCCGAAGATCACGGCGACCGCGCGCAGATACTCCACTTCCGTCTCGTGCAGCTCATCGTCGGCTTCGGCGATCATCAGCAGGCTGTCGAGCAACTCCTCCAGCACCGCGTGCTTGTCCTCGAACAGCTTGGCGATCTGGCGGGCATATTCCTCGAACCCGCGGGTGTCGCGGCGGGCGAGGTCGAAGACGCGGCCGACATTGCCCAACTCCTCCGGCGGGACGCGGAACAGCCGCTTGAAGGTGTCGACCTCCACCCGCTTCACCACGCCGTCGGCCCGCGCCATCTTGGCGGCCAGCGCGATCACGCCGATGGTGAAGGCGACGGTCTGCTTGGCCGCTTCGGCATCGGCGTCGCTCATGCCCCGGCGCTGCTGGTCGTCCGGGCCGCAGGGCGACCACAGGTCGACCGCATGCCCAGCCAGACCGCCCAGCAGGGCACCAATCGGCCCGCCGGTGAACAGGCCGGCCGCGCCGCCCAGGATCTTGCCCCAAATGCTCATGCTACGCCCTTATGTCCGCAGGCTCCCCAACCGGGGGCAGCATAGCGGCCGGAACCGGGCGGGCCAACTGTGGCGCACGGGCAACAGGCCAGCATTGTTCGCATCGCGAAGTTCTAATAAGCGCTTGCGATTCCCATCGGCCACGCCATGTTGCAATGCAACAAAGGGCGCCGCAGAGAGCGCCGGCAGTGACAAAAGCGGTGTCCGCCGGTGGCGGCGCCGGAGCCTGGGGAAAAACGTTCTGCGCGAATGCGTTTTCGGATTTTCGAGAACCGTGAGCAGAGCCATGCCTATCATCCGCAAGATCCTGCCGACCGAACTGCCCCAGTACCGGGCGCATCTTCTCCGCCTTGACCGGTCGGACCGCTATGCCCGCTTTACCGGCACCCTGTCGGACGAGGCGGTGGAGCGGCATTGCGCGGCCATCGACTGGGGCCGGACGGTCATTCTCGGCGCGTTCGAGGATGGCGTGCTGCGCGGCGCTGTCGAACTGTGCGGCGACCGCATCCTCTGGCCGCAACAGGCGGAGTTCGGCGTCAGCGTCGAATCGGTGCTGCAGGGCAAGGGGGTCGGCAGCACGTTGGTCCGCCGCATCCTGACCGTCGCCCGCAACCGCGGCATCCGCCATGTCCACATGATGTGCCTGTCGCAGAATGTCCGCATGCGTGCGCTGGCCCGCCGCTTCGGTGGCCGGCTGGCGCTGGACAGCGGCGAGATCACCTCGCGCTTCGAGTTGCCGCCGCCCAACCAGTTCTCCCTCGCCCTGGAAGCGCTGGAGGATGGCACCGGCGCCTTCAACAGCATCCTGTCCGGCAACGCCATCCTTGGCCGCCTGCCCACCCCGTCGCCGGAGCGACTGGCCGCCTGAGCGGCAGGGTCCTTCATCGGTGATCCTGTGTTCTTTCCGCCGCTTCCCAACCTCCTGATGGAGATGGGCCACTCAAGCGGTTGAAATTCGCTGCCGGATCGCGAAACTCCGGCCCACGCGCGGTGCGGTTGCCGCGCACGGAATTCGGCGGGTGCGACGATGGGTGAGACGGAGAACGCGGCGGTGGCCGGAGGGGCGGAGACCAGGCCGGCCCGGTGGCAGTTCTGGGTGGATCGCGGCGGCACCTTCACCGACATCGTCGGCCGCCGGCCGGACGGGTCGGTCGTGACCCACAAGCTGCTGTCGGAAAATCCGGAGCGCTATGCCGACGCCGCCGTCCAGGGCATCCGCGACCTGCTGGGCCTGAAGCCGGGCCAGCCGATCCCACCGGACACGGTGGAGGTGGTGAAGATGGGCACCACCGTCGCCACCAACGCCCTGCTGGAACGCAAGGGCGAGCCGACCGTCCTGTTGATCACCGAAGGGCTGGGCGACCAGCTGCGCATCGGCCATCAGGCCCGGCCGAAGATCTTCGCGCGCCACATCCATCTGCCCGACCAGCTCTATTCCCATGTGGTGGAGGTCCCGGAGCGGGTGATGGCCGACGGCCGGGTGCTGAAGCCGGTCGACCTGCACGCCGTCCGCCGCGGGCTGGAGGAGGCCTACCGCCAGGGCTTCCGCGCCGCCGCCATCGCGCTGATGCACGGCTACCGCTATCCGGAGCATGAACGGCAGGTCGCGTCGCTGGCCCGCGCGGTCGGCTTCACCCAGGTCTCGGTCAGCCATCTGGTCAGCCCGCTGATGAAGCTGGTCGGCCGCGGCGACACCACGGTGGCCGATGCCTATCTCTCCCCCGTGCTGCGCCGCTATGTCGACCGGGTCGCCAACGATCTCAGCGTCGACGGCATGCCGGTGCCGCTGATGTTCATGCAGTCCAACGGCGGCCTGACCGACGCCCGCCGCTTCCAGGGCAAGGACGCCATCCTCTCGGGTCCGGCCGGCGGCGTGGTGGGTGCGGTGCGCACCGCCGGGATGGCCGGCTTCGACCGGGTCATCGGCTTCGACATGGGCGGCACCTCCACCGATGTGTCGCATTATGCCGGCGAGTATGAGCGCGCCTTCGATGCCGTCGTGGCCGGCGTGCGGGTGCGCGCGCCGATGATGCACATCCACACCGTGGCGGCCGGCGGAGGTTCGCTCTGCGTCTTCGACGGCACCCGCTTCCGTGTGGGGCCGGACAGCGCGGGCGCCAATCCCGGCCCGGCCTGCTACCGCCGCGGCGGGCCGTTGACCGTCACCGACTGCAACGTGATGGTCGGCAAGATCCAGCCGCGCTTCTTCCCGCATGTCTTCGGCCCGAACGGCGACCAGCCGCTGGATGCCGAGGTGGTGAAGGCCCGCTTCACCGAACTGGCCACCACCGTCAATGCCAAGCTCGGCACGACGATGACGCCGCAGGAGGTCGCCGAAGGCTTCCTGCGCATCGCCGTCGACAACATGGCCAACGCCATCAAAAAGATCTCGGTGGAGCGCGGTTATGACGTCACCGGCTACACGTTGAACGGCTTCGGCGGGGCGGCGGGTCAGCATGTCTGCGCCGTCGCCGACGCTCTGGGCATGACGCGGGTCTTCCTGCACCCGCAGGCCGGCGTTCTGTCCGCCTATGGCATCGGTCTGGCCGACACCGTCGCCATCCGCGAGCGCGCGGTCGAAGGGCCGCTGAGCGACGCCGTGGTCGACCGGCTGACCATGCTGTTCACCGACCTGGAGACCGAGGGGCGGGCGGAGCTGACCCGCCAGGGCGTCGCCGCCGACCGGCAGGCGATCAACCGCCGCGTCCACCTGAAGGCCGCCGGCTCCGACACCACGCTGACCGTCGCTTTCGGCTCGAAAGTGGCGATGACCAAGTCCTTCGAGGAGGCGCACCGCCGCCGCTACGGCTTCCTCACCCCCGGCACCGCGCTGGAGGTTGAGTCGGTGACGCTGGAAGCCGTCGGCCTGACCGACGTGCTGGAGGATCCGGAACTCCCCGCCACCACCGCGGTGCTGCCGCGCCGTCTCGCCACCGTTGCTATGCATATCGGCGGCCAGCGCCGCGAGGCTCCGCTCTACGACCGCCGCCAGCTTCAGCCCGGCAACCGCGTCGTCGGCCCGGCAATCCTGGCCGAAGCCGTCTCCACCACCGTGGTCGAGCCCGGCTGGATGGCGGAGGTCACGCGCAAGAACCATCTGGTGCTGACCCGGCTGGAACCGGCGACCCAGCGTCAGGCCGCTGGCGTCAAGGGCGGGGCGAAGGTCGATCCGGTGACGTTGGAGGTCTTCAACAACCTGTTCATGTCGATCGCCGAGCGGATGGGCGTGACGCTGGAGAAGACCGCCCGCTCGGTGAACATCAAGGAGCGGCTGGACTTCTCCTGCGCCCTGTTCGACCGCGATGGTGGGCTGATCGCCAACGCCCCGCACATGCCGGTCCATCTGGGATCGATGGGCGAGAGCGTCCGGGCCGTTATCGAACGGCGCGGCGGCAACTTTACCGCCGGCGAGAGCTTCGCGCTGAACGACCCCTACCATGGCGGCACCCATCTGCCGGACATCACCGTCGTCTCCCCAGTGTTCGACGAGGCCGGCAAGGACCTGCTGTTCTTCGTTGCCTCGCGCGGCCATCACGCCGACGTCGGCGGCATCACCCCCGGCTCCATGCCGCCGGACAGCAAGACCATAGCCGACGAAGGCGTTCTGCTGGATTGCGTGCCGCTGGTGGAGAACGGCCAGTTCCGCGAGGAGGCCATGCTGGAGCTTCTGCGCTCCGGCCCGCATCCGGCGCGCAATCCGGCGCAGAACATCGGCGATCTGAAGGCGCAGGTCGCGGCCAACGAGCAGGGCACCCGCGAACTGCACCGCGTCGTCCGCCTGCACGGCCTGTCCACCGTTATCGCCTATATGCGCCACGTCCAGGACAATGCGGAGGAGCAGGTCCGCCGCGCCATCGGCGTTCTGAGCGATGGCGATTTCGCGGTCACGCTCGACAATGGCGCGGTCATCAAGCTGCGGGTGTCGATCGACCATGCCGCGCGCTCGGCGATCGTCGATTTCTCCGGAACCAGCACGCAGCTGACCAACAACTTCAACGCTCCCTCGGCGGTCTGTCGGGCGGCGGTGCTCTATGTCTTCCGCTGTCTGGTGGACGACGAGATCCCGATGAACGAGGGCTGCCTGCGCCCCATCGAGATCGTCATCCCGCCCGGCTCCATGCTGTCGCCCAACCCGCCGGCCGCGGTGGTTGCCGGCAATGTGGAGACCAGCCAGTGCATCGTCGACGCGCTGTTCGGCGCGCTGGGGGTGATGGCATCGGCCCAGGGGACGATGAACAACACCACATTCGGCAACGAGTGGCACCAGTATTACGAGACGGTCTGCGGCGGCTCCGGCGCCGGCAACGGCTTCGACGGCACCGACGCGGTGCAGACCCACATGACCAACTCGCGCCTGACCGATCCGGAGGTGCTGGAATGGCGCTTCCCGGTGCTGGTGGAGAGCTTCCGCATCCGCCGCGGCTCCGGCGGGGCAGGGCGCTGGCGCGGCGGCGATGGCGTGATCCGCCGCCTGCGCTTCCTGGAGCCGATGACGGCGGCCATCCTCGCCAACCACCGCAAGATCGCTCCCTTCGGCCTGAAGGGCGGTGCCGACGGTGCGGTCGGCCGGACCTGGGTCCAGCGCAGCGACGGCAGCGTGCAGGAACTGGCGTCCCAGGACAGCACGGCGATGCGGCCGGGCGACGCCCTGGTGGTTGAGACGCCGGGCGGCGGCGGGTTCGGGGCGGTGGGGTAAGGGGAGGGGCGTTATGCCCCCACCCCAACCCTCCCCCGCTGGGCGGGGGAGGGGGTAAGTGCTTGTTGGGGAAGGCGGCGGAGTTCCCTCCCCTGCGTAGCGGGGGAGGGTTAGGGTGGGGGCAAACGGAGCCGCACCCTCACTCTGCCCGATGCGGCGCCACGATGCCGAAGCGGTGCATCTGCCGGTGGATGGTCGAACGGTCGACCCCCATCGCCCGCGCCGTTGCCGAGACGTTCCAGTGGTGCCGCCGCAAAGTCTCGCGTAGCCGGGCGGCTGGGTCCTCTTCCGTCACCACCGTCTGCGCCACCTCCGCCGGCCAAGCCTGGAACAGGCCGCTGTGCTGCACCGGCTCCGGAATGTCGTCGAGGTCGATCAGCCCGCCGTCGCTGACCGCGCAGGCATAGTCCAGCGCATTCACCAGTTCCCGCACATTGCCCGGCCAGCCGTGCCCGCGCAGAGCCGCCAGCGCCGCCGGGGTCAACCGGTAGCCGATGCCGTCACGTTCCGTCCGCTCGGCCAGCAGCCGCTCGATCAGCCACTCCAGGTCACCGCGCTGGCGCAAGGGCGGCACGGTGAACACCGCGCCGTTGAGACGAAAGTACAAGTCGTCGCGGAATTTGCCGGCTTTGACCAGTTCCACCAGATCGCGGTGGGTGGCGCCGATGACGCGGACATCCACCGAAACCGCCTTGGTCCGGCCGATCGGCGTCACCTCCCGCTCGGCCAGCACGCGCAACAGGCGGGTCTGCGACGACAGCGGCATGTCGCCGATCTCGTCCAGGAACAGGGTGCCGCCGTCGGCCTCCAGGATCAGCCCCTTCTTGCCGCGCGCCGTCGCCCCGGTGAAGGAGCCCGGCTCGTAACCGAACAGTTCGCTCTCGATCAGGTTTTCCGGCAGTGCGGCGCAGTTGATGGCGACGAAGGGCTTGTTGCGGCGGATGCTGGCCTTGTGCAGGGCCTTGGCCAGATGCTCCTTGCCGGTGCCGGTCTCGCCATGGATCAGCAGGCTCATGCGGGTGTTGACCAGCTTGGCCGCCCGCGTCAGCACCGCCTTCAGCGCCGGATCGCCGCCGGACACCACGCGCAACGGCTCCGGCAGCGTGTCGCCGCCATGGTCCGGCACATGGCTGCGCGGCAATGACACAGCGGGCGGCGGCATTGCCTGGGCGAACAGCGGCAGGCCGGTGCGGCGCAGGCGCAGCGTGCGCTGTTCGGTCGGCAGCGAGCGGACGAAATGGACCAGATCGTCCACTTCGCAGTCGAACAGCTCGGCGAAGGAGCGGCCGAGCGGCGACCTCCCATCCTCCACCAGCAGGTCGCCGGCCTTGTGGTTGAACCCGACCACCCGCCCGCTGCCGTCCAGCGCCAGGACGAAGTCGGGATCGACCTCCGCGAACTCCTGCGACGCGGACAGCTTCACCACCCAGTCGCGGCGGAAGTTGTTGTAGAGATTGGCCGTTTCGATCTTGTGGACATAGGCGCGGACCATCTGCAGCGCCAGATATTGGCTGATCTTCGGCTCTGGCGAGTGCAAGGCGGAGATGTCCAGCACGGCGGCCAGTTCGCCGCCGCTGTCGAAGACGGGTGCCGCGGTGCAGGTCAGCGGGATGTGGGTGGAGTCGAAATGGTCGGTCTGGTGGACGGTCAGCGCCTGGGCGGTGGCGATGCAGGTGCCGACCGCGCAGGTGCCGGCATGCCCCTCGTTCCAGTCAGCCCCCAGATACAGCCCGGCCCGGCGCAGATGGTTGTCGAAGGTCGGATCGCCGATGAAGTCCACCGTGACGCCGTTGCTGTCGGTCAGCAGCAGGACATAACCCATGCCGGCAACCTGCCGGTACAGCGCCTCCAGCCCGAAGCGGGCCATGCGCAGGAACTCGTCCATGGCGTCGCGATGCTCGCGCAGCCGTTCCTGCGGCAGGATGTGCGGCTCGCGCCCGACGGTGGGGTCCAGCTTGTGGTCGGCGACGCAGCGGCGCCAGGAGCTTTCGATGATCGGGTCGCGGGCGGACCGCAAGCCGGCGGAGACACGGCCAGTGGAGACACGGACGAGTTCATCGATGTGGGCCGCGCGCGCGCTGTCCATGGTCGTGCCTCCCGCAGTCATCGTCCGCTTGTCCCGCGAACATAATTACAAGGAACAGTACCAACCGGCCGGCCCGATAGGCAACATGTGCAAAAGCATCAGACCGCGCCGCCGTCCGACCCCAGCCACGGCCGCTGCCATGCCTGGGCATACCGGCGTATGACCCCGGCTTTTCGTTATTGTTCTGCGACATGACGTTAAGGACATTTGCACAACCTGGGCCTCATGCTCCATAAACGGGCAAGGATCGCCGGGAGCTTTCGAGTTGCGGATTCTGATCGTCGACGATTCACCGCGCCACCTGACCATGATGGTGTATGAGCTGAACAAGCTCGGCTATGCCACCAGCGTGGTCCACAGCGGGGCCGCCGCCATCGAAGCGGTGGCGAATGAGCGGTTCGACGTGGTGATGGCCGACATCCGTTTGGCCGACATGACCGGCATCGAGCTGTGCTGGCACCTGCGCACCGCCCAGGGGCTTCGCCACCTCTACTTGATTCTAATGATCCCCGGCAGCATGACCGACCAGTTCCACGAACTGGTGGAGGCCGGCGCCGATGAGTTCCTGCGCAAGCCGCTCGACTGGAAATGGACCGCGGCGCGCCTGCTGGCGGCCTCGCGCGTCGTGGCGATGCAGCGCGACCTGGAGCGGTTGGCGACCACCGACGCCCTGACCGGCGCCATGAACCGCCGCCGCTTCCTGGAAAGGGGGGCTGAAGAGTTTACCCGCTCGCGACGATACGAGCGTCCGCTGTCGGTGGTGATGCTGGATATCGACCACTTCAAGCGGGTCAACGACACCCACGGCCACGCCACCGGCGACGAGGCGATCCGCAGCACGGTGCGCGCCTGCAAGGACACTCTGCGCGCTTGCGATATCATCGGCCGCCTAGGTGGCGAGGAGTTCGCCGTGGTGATGCCGGAAACCCCGCCGGTAAACGCCTTCGCCGCCGCCCAGCGCCTCCGCCAGGCGATCGCCGCCCAACCGGTGAAGCTGGAGGACGGCGGCGAGCTGTACCTGACCGTCAGCCTTGGCCTGAGCTGGCTGACCGGCAATGATGCCGGCATCGAACCTTTGCTGGCCCGCGCCGACGCCGCGCTCTACCGCGCCAAGAACGCCGGCCGCAACCGCGTGGAGGTCGAACCGCAAATCGCGCTGCCGAAGTCGATACAGGGGTAGAGAATTATACTCCAAAGCGAATCTCGCGTTGGTGGCTAATTGCCTATTTACGTTGGAGTTTCAGTGAAACCGGCTGCTAGCAGGTAATCGTGGCCGCAACGTTTGCATTGCGTCGCGTCCAACGGCAGTAGCGCATAGCACTTTGGGCAGGTCTTGCTTGATTCGCTGAGAAGTGTGCCGTTGGTCGAGACTGGTATCTCTCGCCGAAGCTCGGAAGCGGGTAGAGTCTGGTGCCCGTCAGTGAAAATTACCAGATAGCGTCCATCTCCAACTGACGATGCTACGTTTCCGGCTCCAAATACAGTATGGCGTACATTATCACCGATGTTAAATAGCGGTCCAGTCTTGGCGCTTAGATTGGGAGAGCTTTGGTTTTTTATCTCGGCTAGAGCTGACAGTATGGCGGTTTGATTTTCCAAAACTCTTGCCATCCAAGCGAATAAAGCAAAGGACACTACTCCACTTGATAGATATGTCACAAATCCTAGAAAGCTTGGTAGGCTGACGACCGCGCCTAACATGCCACTAATTAAACTCAAAACCGCCAAGATCATTAAGAATCCACTCATCGTATCCCCCTGAGTTGAGGGGGGATGATGGATCATGTCTGATGAAGTGTCGATATGATGCACATCCCATTCTAGAAGATGTGTTTTGAAAAAGTTGCTCGTTCGGTTGTGGGTGCACTTCCTACGACCGCTGAAGCCGGTACAGCCCCAAGCTTCAGGCGTTACGCACTTGCTACGATAGAGAGTTGGAGAAGTACGGATTTACGAATTCCCTAGAAACTGAATTACGGCATGCGCAAAGAAAAACCCCCTGACTTCCTTCCGGAAATCAGGGGGTTTCCTGTGATGGTAGCAGCGGAGGGATTTGAACCCCCGACCAAGGGATTATGATTCCCCTGCTCTACCACTGAGCTACGCTGCCATCGTGAGCGCCGTTGTTGGCGTTTCCGCCGCCGTTGGCTACCATCGTGTCCCGTCGTTGCCGCCGGGAGCCGCTATATAGGATAGGGCGACTTGGCCTGTCAACGCGGAATTTTCAGGGGGTGCGATTTTTTTCGGCCGGTCGGCAAAAACCCGCATAACCCCCTGATTCAGGCCGCCGTTTCACCAACCTCAACACCCTCGGCCACACCTCCCGCCGTGCCGGAAATCCAGCCGCCGCCCAGCACGCGGTCGCCCTGATAGACGACGCAGGCCTGACCGGGCGCGATGCCGTGCTGGGGCTCCAGCAGTTCGACCCGCGCGGTGCCGTCGGGGCCGGCGCGCCACAGGGCAGGGGCGGCGGGCTGGGCGGAGCGCAGCTTTACCGACACCTCGATCCCGGCACCGTCGGCCAGATCGGGACCCAGCCAGTTCACGTCGCGCACCATCACCAGCGAGCGGGCGAGGTCGCGGCGCGGGCCGACGACGACGCGGCGGCGGGCGGGCTCCAGGCGGACGACGTAGAGCGCCTCCTCCTCCTGGCCGCGGATGCCGCCGATGCCCAGCCCCTTGCGCTGGCCGACCGTGTAGTGGACGACGCCCTTGTGGCGACCCAGCACACGGCCATCGACATGGACGATGTCGCCGGGCTCGACGGAGCCGGGGCGCAGCTTCGCCACCACCTCGGCATAGTTGCCGTTGGGGACGAAGCAAATGTCCTGGCTGTCGGGCTTGGCCGCCACCTCCAGCCCGTGGCGCTCGGCCAGCGCGCGGGTCTCCGGCTTGGTCAGGCCGCCGAGCGGGAAACGCAGGAACTCCAACTGCTCGCGCGTGGTGGCGAACAGGAAATAGCTCTGGTCCTTGGCGGGGTCGACGGCGCGGTGCAACTCGGCACCCTGCGGGCCGGCGATGCGGCGGACGTAGTGGCCGGTGGCAAGCGCGTCGGCGCCCAAATCGCGGGCGGTGTTCAGCAGATCGCGGAACTTGACGCGCTGGTTGCAGCGCACGCAGGGGATCGGCGTCTCGCCGCGCAGATAGCTGTCGGCGAAATCATCCATCACGTCCTGGCTGAAGCGGCCCTCGTAATCCAGGACGTAATGCGGGATGCCGATGCGGTCGGCGACCTGACGGGCGTCGTAGATGTCCTGGCCGGCGCAGCAGGCGCCCGGCTTCTGCAACGCGAGGCCGTGGTCGTAAAGCTGCAGCGTGATGCCGACGACATCATAGCCCTCCTCCCGCAGCACGGCGGCGGTGACGGAGGAATCCACCCCGCCGGACATCGCGACGACGACGCGGGTGTCCTGGGGGCGCTTGGAAAGACCGAGGGAGTTCATGGCGCCCTATATGGGGCGGGCAGGCGCCCGGAAAAGGTAGGAAAGCAGGGCGGGGACAGGGGAACGGCAGGGAAAGAAGGCCGCCGGGCGCCGCATCGCGCGACACGGGCCCCGGCGGCCGGAACAGGGTTCCCCTGGACCGTCACTTCATCGCGTTGTTGCTGCCGCCCGGCAGGCGGACGATCAGACCGTCCAGCTCTTCCGTCATGATGATCTGGCAGCCCAGGCGCGAGGTCTTGGTCAGGCCGAAGGCGAGGTCCAGCATGTCCTCCTCGTCCTCCTGCGCTTCCGGCAGGACGTCGAACCATTCCGGCTCGATCACGACATGGCAGGTGGAGCAGGCCAGCGAGCCCTCGCAGGCGCCTTCCAGGTCCAGGCTGTTCTTGTGCGCGATCTCCAGCACGGACAGGCCGAGCGGGGCGTCCACCTCGCGGCGGGTGCCATCGGGCTCGATGAAGGTCATCTTGGGCATGGGGTCCTCGTTCCTTTAAGGTTGCCTAGCGGTTTAGGGGGGCGATTTAGGGGGTGATTGTAGGGTAAAAGCGGATCAGGGCCGCGGCGGTGTCAGGGCGGCGCGGCGGTCGCGGACCTCGGCGGCCAGCGCCTCCAGCCGTTCCAGCCGGGCCAGGATGCGGGCGGCGCCGTCGGAGGCCGGCGGGCTGTCGGGGCCGGCGGCCGTCTGCGCCTTGCGGAAGGCCGGGGTGAGATACTTGATGCAGGCCTCGACCCGCTGGCTGAGGTCCAGCCCTATGCGGTCCAGTTCCAGCGCATCGTCGGCGCGGGACAGCCGCGTGGCGAGGTCGGCGATCTCTTCGTCCCCATTGCCGTCCTCGTCGCCGACGGCCGGCGAGCAGCCCATCAGGGCCAGCAGCGCATGGGCGCGGCGGATTGGATCGCGCAGCACGTCATAGGCGTCGCGCAGGGCGTTGATCTGGGCCTTGGCGTTGGCCTGCTGGCGCGGGCCGCGTGCCGCGAAGCGCTCCGGGTCCATGGCGCGGGTGAAGCCGGCATGCTGCTTCGACAGTTGCTCCAGATCGATGTCGAAGCGGCGTTCCAGCCCCAACCGGGTGAAGGGGTCGAGCGGCCGCGGCGGTTGGGCCGCACCGCAGGCGTGGCAGAACAGGGCGCGCGGCGCCACCGAGCGGCCGCAGGTGCCGCAGGGCTCCAGATCGCCGGCGATGGCGCCGGAAATTCCGCCGCTGCTGTTGCCGGGCGGGCCGGATTTGGAACGGGTCATGCGCACAGTCCGTCAAAACGCCGAAAGGATCGGCCGATAGGATCGATACCCCGACATCAGGCCGCCACTGCAAGCCGGCGGGCCTTCCGCGGGGTCATACCCATAAGCCGCAGCCGGCGCAATGCGCGAATGCGGACTTTCCGGGCGGGGGACAGATGGTCGCGCAGGCATGGCGGGCGGCAGGCGGGCGACAGCGGAACTCAGCCATCCGCGGACGCGCTTCGCCGCGCCATCGCGGTCCAGGCCGTCAGAAAACGGTCGACCGCCTCGTCGTCGCTGGTCCAGCCCAGGCTGACACGGATGGCGCTGGCGGCGGACCGGTCGTCCTCGCCCATCGCCGCCAACACATGGGACGGCTTCACCTTGCCGCTGGAACAGGCCGATCCGGCGCTCACCGCCACGCCGGCAAGATCGAGCGTCATCACCTGGGTCTCGCCGGGCAGGCCGGGCAGCATCAGGCAGCTGGTGTTGGCGACCCGCGCCGCACCGGCCCCCATCACCCGGGCGCGCGGAATGGCGGCCAGCGCCTCGCGCTCCAGCCGGTCGCGCAGGGCCGCGAGGTCAGCGGCCTCCGCCAGCCCCTCCCGCGCCAGCCTTGCGGCGGCGCCGAAGCCGACGATGCCCAGCAGGTTCTCAGTGCCGGCCCGCTTGCGCCGTTCCTGCCCGCCGCCGCGGATCAGCGCGTCGGGTTCCAGCCCTTCCGCCAGGACCAGCGCGCCGACGCCGGTCGGACCGCCCAGCTTGTGGGCCGACAGCGTCATCAGGTCGACGCCGAGGTCGGGCAGCGACAGCGGCAGCCGCCCGGCGGCCTGCACCGCGTCGCAATGGACCAGCGCGCCATGGGCATGGGCGATCCGGGCGGCCTCGGCCACCGGCTGGATCACCCCGGTCTCGTTGTTGACCAGCATCAGCGAGACCAGCGCCGGACCGTCCGCAGCGGCCAGCCGGCGTTCCAGGTCCTTGAGGTCGGCGACGCCGTCGCGGGTTACGCCGAAGCGCTCCGCATCGGGCCAAGCGGCCAGCACCGACTCATGCTCAATGGCGGAGGTCAGCAGCCGTCGGCCGGGGAAGCCGCGCAGCGCGAAGTTGTTCGCCTCCGTCCCGCTGCCGGTGAACAGCACCTGCGCCGGCTTCACGCCGGCCAGTGCCGCGACGGCGGCGCGCGCCTCCTCCACCGCCCGGCGGGCGCTGCGGCCGAAGGCGTGAACGGAGGACGGGTTGCCGACCAGATCCATCGCCTGACCCATCGCCGCCTTGACCTCCGGTTTCAGCGGAGCGGTGGCGTTGTGGTCGAGATAGACACCGGTCCGACGGAAGGGGGCGACGAACGGGGTGGTCACTTTTCAGGCACGTTCAGCTGCGAAGGCCAATCTCATCCGGCGGCGTCACTCTGCGGCGGCGACGGCGGTGCTGTCGGCGGCCGGGGCCGGGCGCAGCAGGTTCAGGCCGCTGGTGCCGATGATCCGGCGCTCCACCACGTCGGCGACGGTGACCGAGCTGAGGTACATATGGATCTGGTTGCCCAGTTCCTCCCACAGATCGTGGGTCAGGCAGCGCGAGCGGTTGGTGCGGCAGCCCTGCGGCGTGCCGTTGGCGCAGCGGGTGGTGCGGATCGGCTCGTCCACCGCCAGGATGATGTCGGAGACACGGGTGGCGTCGGCCGGATGGGCGAGCAGATAGCCGCCGCCGGGGCCGCGCACGCTCTTGACCAGACCGCCCTTGCGCAGCTTGGCGAACAGCTGTTCCAGATAGGACAGCGAGATTTCCTGCCGCTCCGCGATGTCCGCCAGCGCGACCGGGCTGCCCTGGCTGGTGGCGGCCAGATCGACCATCGCCATCACGGCATAGCGTCCCTTGGTGCTGAGTCTCATCGCGATTCTCCTTGCGCTTCGTGCATCCCGCCATTGTGGGACGCCACCGTCTCTAGCGGTGTGGGTGTTGATCGGGGGAGAGCGGCGGACGGGCGGTCCGCTTCCAGCTCTCCGACACGGGCCTGCAGCGCCGTCACCTGATCGAGCAGGCCGGTCAGCGCGCGGGCGACCGGGTCGGGGATCTCGCCGCAGGGGGTGCCGTAGGGCATGAATTTTCGGGTTTCCGCGCGGTCGCGCGGAATGACCGGCTTGGCCGGGATGCCGACCACCGCGGTGTCGGCGGGCACGTCCGCCACCACCACCGCGTTGGCGCCGATGCGCGCGCCGCGGCCGATGGTGATGGCGCCCAGGATCTTGGCGCCGGCCCCGACGATCACGCCGTCACCCAGCGTCGGGTGGCGCTTGCCGGGGTTCAGCGAGGTGCCGCCCAGCGTCACCCCATGATAGAGCATGACGTCGTCGCCGATCTCCGCCGTCTCGCCGATCACCACGCCCATGCCATGGTCGATGAAGAAGCGGCGACCAATGGTGGCGCCGGGATGGATTTCGATGCCGGTCAGCGAGCGGGCGATCTGGGAGATCAGCCGGGCAGCGGTGTGCCAGCCGGCGTCGCGGGCGCGCCGGGCGATGCGGTGGAGCACGATGGCATGCAAGCCGGGGTAGCAGAGCGCCACCTCCAGCCGGGAGCGGGCGGCGGGGTCCCGCGCCATGATCCCATCGATCTCTTCGCGAAGATGCTTGAACACGCCATCACCCGCCGTGGTATAGTCCGCCGCTCTCATCGGCCGCCCGCGCCCGGCTTCGGCCTGTCGGACCCTCGCGGTTCAGGACCTTTCCGGTTCGGACCCATTCGGGTTCCGGCCGGCAGGGACCCGGACTTATCGATCGGTCCCGCAAGCGCTGGGGCCGATCGGGCGGGTCAGGCGGGTTGTCCCGGAGGACGTTACGACGCATATATGATGACCAAGCAAAACGGTCAAGAATTGTGTGCGGAAAACCCCACTCCAAGACGGGAAAATCCGTGACGGGCCCGAAAGGCCCGTGCGCCGGGGCGGTTGGCCGGATGAAGGTCCGGTCGGTCGCCATGGCGGTCCCAACAACCCTTTGTCCGCGTCAGGAACGTCGTTCCCATGCCTGAAGTGCTCTTCAACGGTCCCGCCGGTCGCCTGGAAGGCCGTTACACCCACGGCAAGCAGCCGAACGCCCCGGTTGCGCTGCTGTTGCACCCGCACCCGCAGCACAATGGGACGATGAACAACAAGGTGGTCTTCACCCTGTTCCAGTCCTTCACCAAGCGCGGCTATTCGGCTCTCCGCTTCAACTTCCGCGGCGTCGGGCGCAGCCAGGGCACCTACGACAAGGGGGAGGGCGAACTGGCCGATGCGGCGGCGGCGCTCGACTGGCTGCAGACCTACAACCCCAACGCGCCGCTCTGCTGGATCGGCGGCGTGTCCTTCGGCGCCTGGATCGGCATGCAGTTGCTGATGCGCCGTCCGGAGATCGACGGCTTCGTCTCGGTCTCGCCGCCGGCCAACCTGTTCGACTTCTCCTTCCTGGCGCCGTGCCCGTCCTCGGGCCTGATCATCCATGGCGACAAGGACGAGGTGGTGCCCCAGGCCGCGGTGACCAAGCTGGTGACCAAGCTGTCGCACCAGAAGGACATCCGCATCGACCACCGCGTCGTCCCCGGCGCCAGTCACTTCTTCGTCAACCGCACTGACGATCTGGCGATCCAGGTGGACGATTATCTGGACAAGGCGCTGGGCAATCCCATCGCGGCGGTGGCGGAGTAAGTAAATCCATCCCCATCCAACCGTCCCCACGAGAGCGTGGGCGGTTGGATGGGGGCTCGCCGTGCCTATTGTTGCTCGCAGCCCAGAACCCACACGTCGTAGATCGGGTTCTCCATCGCCGACAGGGCGGGGCTGGAGGCGAACATCCAGCCGCTGAAGACCGATTCCGCCTGTTCGCCGGGCTTGATTTCCGTCACTTCCAGAAAAGCGGCCGATTCTGGCGTTTCGATCGGCGGGTTCTCGCGGCAGGCGCGCAGTGTGATGCGCAGGCTGCTCATCGCCTTGGTCTCTCCGACCTTCATGGTGAAGGTGGAGGTGCGGGCGGTCACCTTGTCCAGCCATTGCAGCTTGGCCGCCGGCCGTTCGATCATCTGGCTCGGGACCGGAGCGGCCTGAACGGACGCGGTTGCCAGCAGGGCGGCCGCCAGCGGGAGAAGTCGGAGAAGTCTCGTCACGTCGGATCGCTTCCGTAATTGCGGACGGCGCTCCGCGGCAGGATCCAGCCGATCAGGGGATCTCTGCCGGAGCGCGCTCCGCCTTCTATCCCGGAAGCGGGGTCAGCGTCCAGTGGCGGGGGCGCTGGGGTGTGTTGTGCGGATCGGGTGTTTCAGCGCGTGACGGTGCTGCGCGAGGCGGGGGCGCTGTAGGTGGCGCCGGACCCGCTCTGAGTCTCGTTCCGGTCTTCGATCTTCTGGGTCGCCGCACCGGCGCCGGCGCCAGCGGCGGCTCCGACCACGGCACCCACCGGTCCGCCGACCACCGCGCCGGCCGCGGCGCCGCCAAGCCCGCCGGTGGCCGATTTCTCTTCCATGTCGGCGCCGCAGGCGGCGGTCGCCAGGGCAAGGCCGAGCACGGCCAAATGGGACAGACGCATCGCATTTCCTCCTGCCTCGTGATCCGGGAGCATTGCCGTCCGGATGGCAGGAGGAACGCTTGAGCGTGTCCGTCGGTTCCGGCCACGCCCAGGGTTGAAGGAATTACAGCTTGGGCGGCTGGGCCGGCGCCTGGCCGGGAGCCTGACCCTGCTGGCCACCGGAAGACTGGCCATTGGCCTGATCGCCGGACTTGCTCATGCTCTGCAGCGAGAAGATGACCTGACCCAGCAGCTGTTCCAGGCCCGGGGTGCTCTGCGTGAACTCGATCTTGCCGTTCGGCTTGATCATGTCGGGATCGCCGCCCGGCTCCAGCGACAGGAACTTGCCGCCCAGCAGGCTTTCCGATGCGATGACCGCCGCGGTGTCCTTGGGCAGCTTCACCGAATTGTCGACCGAAAGATGGACGACCGCCTGATAGCTGGTGGGGTCGAGCGTCAGTCCGGTGACCGTGCCGACCTTCACGCCGCTGATGCGCACATCGGCGCCGCTCTGCAGGCCGGTGATGCTGTTGAAGTTGGCGGTGACGTCATAGCCCTGCACCTTGCGCAGGTCGGCGCTTTTGTAGGCGAAGGCAAGGAACACGGCGGCCACGGCGAGCACGACGCCGCCCAGCACGGTTTCGATCACATTCCGGCGCATAGAGCTATCCTGCTGCGAGTTCCCGAATCGAAACCCGGCCCGAAAGGGGCCGGGCTTTCCGTTCCGACGTGATGGTCAGTCCCGGCAGGGATCAGCTCGGCGTCCAGGGCTCGTAATCGCCGGTGGCCGGCACGCGCTGCCCGCCGGCCAGCACATGGCCGGGCGGACGGTAGGCCTGGACCGAGCCCGACATGTTGGGCAGATGTTCCTTCTGCCACGGCTTGTGGAAGGCGCTCGACCCCTCGGGCAGCGGCTCCTTGGTGGTGTGGTGCAGCCACCCATGCCATTCCGGCGGGATCTTGGAGGCATCGGGCTCACCGGCATACAGGACCCAGCGGCGCTCGCGCGTGCCGGGCTGGGCATCCTTGTTGCGGTAATAGACGTTGCCGAAGCGGTCGCTGCCGACCTTGGCGCCCCGACGCCACGTGACGTAACGGATGTGGATGTTCGCCAGTTTGGTGAACAGGGAGATCGGCTCGCTCATCGTCGCTCACGAATTCCGGAGTCTGGCCCCGTGGACACGGGGCTGGTCGAATGCGGGCCGCACTATGACACCGCAAGTGCCGCGCGTCCACCGTTGGTGAGGCCCAATTTGCCGGCTTTCGGCTCCTTTGGGAGCGGAAGCGCCCCGGCGGCGGTCGCTCCGCGAGAACGCCCCGTTTTCCTTGACGCGCCCGGCCGATTGCCGTATGCACCCCGCGCATGCGCCGGCACCCCTGGAGGCCGGCGCCCTTTCGTTTTTGGAGCATCGTCATGACCAAGATCATTCCGCTCGGCGCTGAGACGCGCGAACGGGCCGGCAAGGGGACCGCCCGCCAGACCCGCCGTGATGGCCGTATTCCGGCCGTCATCTATGGTGGCAAGCAGGCTCCCCTGACCATTTCGCTCGAGAAGTTCGAGTTCACCCGCGTCCTGCATCAGCCGGGCTTCTTCACGCACCTGTTCGAAGTGACCGTCGACGGCACCGCCCACCGCGTCCTGCCGCGCGACGTGCAGTTCCACCCGGTGACTGATTTCCCGCTGCATGTCGACTTCCTGCGCGTGTCCGGCGACACCCGCACCAACGTGCAGGTTCCGGTCGAGTTCGTCGACCAGGACAAGTCGGCCGGCCTGAAGCGCGGCGGCGTGCTGAACATCGTCCGTCACGAGCTGGAGCTGAGCTGCCCGGCCGACAGCATCCCCGAGCACATCACCATCTCGTGCGAAGGCTTCGACGTCGGCGATTCGATCCACATCTCCTCGGTCAAGCTGCCGGAGGGTGTGACCTCGACGATCACCGACCGCGATTTCACCATCGCGACCATCGTTGCGCCGTCGGGCCTGAAGTCGGAAGAGGGCGCCGCTTCCTGATAAGGAGCGTTCGACCTTTGAAGATGGTTACGGTGGGGGGCTTCGGCCCCCCGCTTCGTTTGTGGAGAGTGGTTTCCAAAGGGTGAGGGACATGCTGCTTCTGGTCGGACTGGGCAACCCCGGCAACGAGTATGCCCGCAACCGCCACAACATCGGATTCATGGCGGTGGAGACCATCGCCCAGCGCCATCGCTTCACCCCGTGGAAGAAGCGTTTCCAGGGCCAGACCGCCGAGGGCACCGTCGTCGGCGACAAGGTTCTGGCGCTTGAGCCCGCCACCTTCATGAACCTGTCCGGCCAGTCGGTGGTGGCGGCCCTGCAGTTCTACAAGCTGAAGCCCGAGAACGTCGTCGTCATCCATGACGAGCTGGACCTGCCCCCCGGCAAGATCCGGGTGAAGAAGGGCGGCGGCCATGGCGGGCACAACGGCCTGCGCTCCATCGACGCGCATATCGGCAAGGAATACTGGCGCATCCGTCTGGGCATCGGCCATCCCGGCAACAAGGATCTGGTCAGCGGCTACGTCCTGCACGATTTCGCCAAGGCCGACCAGAGCTGGATCGACCCGCTGCTCGACGCCGTCTCCGACAATCTGCCGCTGATCGTGGAAGGCCAGCCGGAGCTGTTCATGAACAAGGTGACGGTGGCGACGCAGGCGCGATAAGCCGCGGCCTGCCGGACCTTCCCCCACTTCGCGTTTGCGCTTTGTCCCCCATCGTAGGATAAAGCGCCTCAATTCCAGAATTTCCGACGGCGAGCACCCACCCATGGGCTTCAATTGCGGCATCGTCGGCCTGCCGAACGTCGGCAAGTCGACCCTTTTCAACGCGCTGACCGCCACCCAGGCGGCGGAGGCGGCGAATTTCCCCTTCTGCACCAAGGAGCCGAACGTCGGACGCGTCGGCGTGCCCGACCCGCGGCAGGACAAGCTGGCGGAAATCGCCAAGTCGCAGAAGGTCGTCCCGACCCAGCTGGAGTTCGTGGACATCGCCGGCCTGATCCGCGGCGCGTCGAAGGGTGAAGGGCTGGGCAACCAGTTCCTCGCCAACATCCGCGAGGTGGACGCCATCGTCCATGTGCTGCGCTGCTTCGAAGACGACGACATCACCCATGTCGAGGGCAATGTCGATCCGCTGCGCGACGCCGAGGTGGTCGAGACCGAGCTGATGCTCGCCGACATGGAAAGCCTGGAGCGCCAGCTGACCAGCCTTCAGAAGAAGGCCAAGGGCGGCGACAAGGACAGCAAGATCAAGGCCGACCTGATGGAGCGCGCCCTGAAGGTGCTGCAGGACGGCAAGCCCGCCCGCGTGGTCGAGCTGTCCGACGAAGAAAAGCCGGTGTTCAAGCAGTTCATGCTGCTGACCGACAAGCCGGTGCTCTACGTCTGCAACGTCGAAGAGGCGTCGGCCGCGACCGGCAACGCCTTCTCCGCCAAGGTCGCCGAGAAGGCCAAGGCCGAGAATGCCGAGGTCGTCGTCATCTCCGCCGCCATCGAATCCGAAGTCGCCCAGCTCTCCGACCCGGCCGAGAAGGCCGAATTCCTGGAGTCGATGGGGCTGGAGGAAACCGGGCTGAACAAGCTGATCCGCGCCGGCTTCAAGCTGCTGGACCTGATCACCTTCTTCACCGTCGGCCCGAAGGAGACGCGGGCCTGGACCGTGCGCCGCAACGCCAAGGCTCCCGAGGCGGCCGGCGTCATCCACACCGACTTCGAACGCGGCTTCATCCGCGCCGAGACCATCGACTACACCAGTTTCGTCACGCTGGGTGGCGAGCAGGGGGCGAAGGACGCCGGCAAGATGCGCCAGGAAGGCAAGGAATATGTCGTCCAGGACGGCGATATCTTCCACTTCCGCTTCAACGTCTGAGTAAGCGGGGATCGGGGAGGCGGCGGCATCATCGTCTCCCTTTCCACCTCCGCCGTCACCCAACTGTCATATTGTCGTAACAATCGGCGCACCCCACACTTCAGTTAGGGGTGCCGCTTGATCGCATCCCCGACCCGACAGAGGGGGTGCGATGCAGGCGACGCGGGTGCTGCTGGAACTGGCCGGGAATGTCGTGCTGCTCCTGTGGGGGCTGCACATGGTGCAAAGCGGGCTGACCCGCGCGCTTGGCGGCGACCTGCGCCGCATCCTGGGGGCCGGGCTGCGCAACCGCTGGACCGCCTTCCTGTCCGGCATGGGCATCACCATGCTGCTGCAGAGCAGCACCGCCACCGGTCTGATGGCGACCGGCTTCACCGCCACCGGGCTGGTGTCGCTGATGCCGGCGCTGGCGGTGATGCTGGGGGCCAATGTCGGCTCCACCCTGATCGTCCAGATTCTCGCCTTCGACGTTGCGCATGTGGCGCCGGTCCTTCTGCTGGGCGGCTTCATCGCCTTTCGTCGCGGCGCACGGACGCGCAGCCGCGACCTGGGCCGGGTCGCCATCGGGCTGGGCCTGATGCTGCTGTCGCTGCACCTGCTGCTGGCCACCATCGCCCCGGCGGAGAACGCGCCGATGCTGCGACGGATGCTGGCGATGCTGACCGCCGATCCGGTGGTGGCTGTGATGCTGGCGGCGCTGCTGTCCTGGGCCGCCCATTCCAGCGTCGCCGCCATCCTGCTGATCGCCTCGCTGGCCGGCGGCGGGGTGATCGGGCCGGAGGCGGCGGTCGCCATGGTCGCCGGCGCCAATCTGGGCAGCGCCGTCAATCCGGTGGTGGAGGGACCGGGCGGCGACGGCCGCAACCCGGCGGCAAGGCGGCTGCCGGTGGGCAATCTCATCAACCGGCTCGTCGGCTGCCTCATCGTCGTGCCGCTGCTGGGGCCGATCACCGCCGGCTTGCAGGCGGTGTCGCCGGATCCCGCGCGGCTGGCGGCCAACTTCCATCTCGCCTTCAATCTGGCGATGGCCGGGCTGTTCATCGGGCCGCTCCCCTGGTTCGCGCGGATGCTGACCCGGATGTTCCCGGAACGGGTTGCGGTCGCCGACCCGGCGATGCCGCTCTACCTCGACCGCAGTGCGCTCCGCGTCCCCCATCTCGCCATCGCCAACGCGTCGCGCGAGGCGTTGCGCATGGCGGACACGGTGGACAGCATGCTGCGCGGCGCGCTCGACGTGATCCAGACCGACGACCGCAAGCGGGTGCAGGAGATCCGGCGAATGGACGATGTACTGGACCGGCTGCACGACGCCATCAAGCGCTATCTCACCCAGATCAATGTCGAGGATCTGGACGAACGCGACGCCCGCCGGGTGTCCGACGTGCTGACCTTCACCATAAATCTGGAGCATGTCGGCGACATCGTCGACCGCAATCTGATGGAGGCGGCCTCCAAGAAGATCCGGCGCAGGCTGCGCTTTTCCACCGAGGGGGCGGCCGAGATCGCCGGCATGCTGGAACGGCTGAGCGAAACCCAGCGTCTGGCCGCCGCCGTCTTCGTGTCCGGCGATGTCCGGTCCGCCCGCGCGCTGATCCACGAGAAGGAGGTAATCCGCGATCTGGAGACCAGCGCCACCGAGGCGCATTTTGCCCGCCTGCGCGCCGGCCGCAAGGAAAGCGTGGAGACCAGCGCCCTCCATCTGGACATTCTGCGCGACCTGCGCCGGATCAATGCCCATCTGGTTGCCGCCGCCTATCCGGTGCTCGATCAATCGGGGGAGCTTCTGCCCAGCCGTCTCAAACGAGGGGAAGCACGGGCGTGACCGTCCGCTCCCAATGGGGGTGCGGCATGGCTTCCGCTTCGACCTTTTCTTGTCACCAGCCCAGCCACGTTAACACTTTCGTAACCATATAAAATTCGTCAAGCTCTTTCGCGACATGGTTAACAAATCGTTCCTGTGGTTGTTATGGCAATGAGGCCCAGCGGGCCGGTGTCGAACCCGGGAATGGTTGTCGAGAGGGAGCGGACGGTGGCGAACACGCACGCGACGTCGAACGGACCCGAAGCGCATGGGATATCCGACGCCGGATTCGCCGAGCGGGTGCGCGACGCCATCGACCGTCAGGAACTCTCCCTGGTCTTCCAGCCGCAGGCGGACGTCGTCACCAACCGCCTGACCGGGTTCGAGGCGCTGTCGCGTTGGCGCCTGTCCGACGGCACCATGCTGCCGCCCGACGTCTTCGTGCCGATGGCGGAGCAGGGGGAAGCGATCCATCTGCTGGGCGAATGGACCCTGCGGACCGCCTGCAGGGTGGCCGCCGGCTGGCTGCGTGCCGGCTATCCCGACATTCCGGTATCGGTGAACCTGTCGGCGCGGCAGCTCGACGATCCGGGGCTGGTGCTGAAGGTGCTGGCGATCCTGGCGGAGACCGGCCTGCCGGCCGCCAACCTGAAGCTGGAACTGACCGAAACCAGCATGTTCAGCCAAGGCGCCGATGCCCGCGAGGCCTTGCTGCAGTTGCGCGGTGCCGGAATCCGGCTGGTGCTGGACGATTTCGGCACCGGCTGGTCGTCGCTGGCCACCCTGCGACGGGTGCCGGTGGAAGCGCTGAAGATCGACAAGCAGTTCGTCCAGGCGATGGTGGAGGACCGTGACGCCGCCGCCATCGTCCAGGCGGTGGTGGCGCTGGCCCATGCGCTGGATTTGGGCGTGGTGGCGGAAGGGGTGGAGACGCCGGAACAGCGGCTCTACCTGCAGGCCTATCGCTGTGACGTTCTGCAGGGCTATTGGCTGTCGCGCCCGCTGAGCGCCGATGGGGTGAGCGAGTTCCTGGCCGAGCGGAGCGTCATCGGCACCCTGCGGCCTATGGGGTCGGGGGCCGCCGCTGGGCCGCAGACATCAGGATGACCCGCCGGGTCTCGTCCCATTCCGTCAGTTCGCCGGCCTCCTCGGCGGTGGCCCAACAGGCCTCCAGCGCATCGTCGGCGCAGATCGCGTCGCCCTCGGCGCTCTCCGCCGCCACTTCGACCAGCGTATAGTGGTAATGGACGCGGCCCTCGGCATCGGGGGTGATGGCGTCGACCACGGTGACGATCCCGGTCGGCACCACCTCCAACCCGGTCTCCTCGCGTACCTCGCGCACGGCGGTCTCGAACACCGTTTCGCCGACCGACTGCGCTCCGCCGGGCAGGCTCCACTGGCCCATCCGCGGCGCCTTGCCCCGGCGGATCAGCAGAACCTTGTCGCCGCGCCAGACGACGGCCCCCACACCGACCCAGGGGCGGTCGGGATATTCGCGGCTGGAACGGTCAGGCGGGGTGGCGGGATGATTGGAGTCGATGGTCATGACCCGCAGCCTAGCGCACCGCTTGACAGCCTGTCACCCCGTGCCGAGAGTCACCAATGTGGTGGTTGATGATGGAGGGCGGCCATGGGTGTGTTGTATTCCAAAGCCGACGACCCCGGCCTTGATGCCGCCATCGAGCGCGCATTGGCCGAGGGGCCTTTGACCATCGTCCGGCCTGGCAAGCCGTCGATGGTCATGCTGTCCGCCACCGATTATGAGCGGCTGCGCGGAGGGACCGCGGCCGTTCCCAAGCCTATGCCTACGAATGTGATCGAAGCGCTTCTGCGTCCCGTCGATGCGGCAGACATCGATCTGAACGAGGCAATTGGCGAGCGCCACGGGCCGAATACCCGCAAGCCGGTCGACTTCGCCAAAGACGCCTTATGAAGGGCTTCCTCCTGGACACCAATATCTTGTCCGAGCCAAGGCGGCCGAGACCGGATCCACGGGCAATTGCCTGGCTGGAGCATGTTCCGCCATCGGAAGCCTTCATCAGCGTCATCAGCATCGGGGAAATCCACCGCGGAATTGCCAATGTCCGCCCAACCAATGCTGCGAAGGCGGAGCAACTCGACCTCTGGATAAAAGGCGTGGAGACCTGGACTGAACGCATACTGCCCGTCTCGCTGATGGTAGCGACGGTCTGGGGACATCTTCGCAATGCTCACCGCAACTGCGATCCAGTGGACGCACTGATCGCGGCCACGGCACAGGCCCACGGGCTGACGATCGCCACTCGCAATGTCCGTGACTTCCAAGCCTTTGGGATTCCTTTGCTGAACCCGTTCGAGGCCCCATGAAGCTCAACGAGATCCGCACCTTCATCGCCGTGGCCGATGCGCAGTCGGTGCAGGAGGCCGGCAACCGGCTGGGGCTGACGCAGTCGGCCGTGTCTCGGCTGATCCAGCGGCTGGAGGCGGAATTGGGCGTCGTGCTGTTCGACCGGCAGACCAAGCCGTTGGCCCTGACCCGCGACGGCGAACTGGCGCTGGCCCATGCAAGGCGCATCCTGGCGGCGACCAGCGACTTCGCCGATGCGTTCGCCGGGTCGGCCGAGCCGCGCGGGCTGCTGCGGCTGGGCACGGCGCATGTGCTGACCACGCTGGCCGCCGGCCGGCCTCTGGACGAGTTGCGCGCCGGCTTCCCCGGCCTGACCCTGCGGCTGCATGCGGACTGGAGCAACCCGCTGATCGAGCAGGTTCGCGCCGGCAGCCTGGACGGCGCGCTGATCCTGATGTGCGACGATCAGGCGCCGCCCGACGATTTGCCGGTCCGCCGGATCGGGACCGAACCGGTCAGCATCATCGCTTCTCCCGGCGACGGCTCCGCCGATCTGGCCGCCATGAACCGGCGCGGCTGGGTGTTGCAGCCGAACGGCTGCCGGTATCGGGAGGCGCTTCATCAGGCGCTGGCGCCGCTCGGCCTGCAGCCGAACGTGACGGTGGAGGCCTATGACCAGAGCCTGCTGGTGTCGCTGGTGGCACGCGGAGTCGGCTTCGGTCTGGCGCCGATGGGGCTGATCGCGCCGATTCCCGGTGCGGTCGCCGTCCGGCCACTCGAATTGCCCGATTTCCGGATGGCGGTGACGATCTGGCTGATCCAGTCGCGGACGACCGGTCGCATCGCCCCGGTGTTCGACAGGCTGGAGCAGTCGCTGCGGCATGAGTTGTCAGCCTCGCATCGGCCCGATCGCCGGACCGCGCCACCTCCCATCCTGCATTCCGCCGCGGAATGACCCGGTTGCCGATTATGAATTTGCCGAACTGTTGGTGCCCGCCTATCGTCGGGGCATAGCAGTTCCACAACACCGGCGCGCAATGCCGGACCCTTCCGGGAGGACGCCTTGACCACCGCCACCCCCGCACCGGCGCCCTCCTGGAGGACGCCCGCACTCGTCGTCGTTTGCGGTTGCCTGATCTCGATGCTGGCCTTCGGACCGCGGTCCAGCATGGGCCTGTTCATCGGCCCGCTTTCGGAAACCCGCGGCTGGGGCCGCGACGTCTTCGCACTGGCGATGGCGATCCAGAACATCCTGTGGGGCGCCGGCGGCCCCTTCGCCGGGGCGCTGACCGACCGCTACGGCCCGGCCCCGGTGCTGGCCGGCGGCGGCATTCTCTATTCGGCCGGTCTGGCGCTGATGCCCTACGCCACCACCAGTGTGGAGTTGTACCTGACCGCCGGTGTGCTGATCGGGCTCGGCCTGTCCGGCGCGTCCTTCGGCATCATCATCGCCGGCTTCACCCGGCTGTTGCCGCCGGAACAGCGCAGCTGGTCGGTTGGCATCGCCACCGCCGCCGGATCGATGGGCCAGTTCCTGTTCGCCCCGATGGGGCAGGCCTTCATCGCCGGCTTCGGCTGGCAGACCGCCCTGCTGCTGCTGGCGGCCTCGATGATCGCGGTGCCGTTGCTGGCCGGCGTCTTCCCCGGACCGAAGGGCATGACGGCGAGCGGCACCCCGGCGGTGACCGGCGCCAACATCGGCTACATCGCCGCGGTGCGGCAGGCCTTCCAGCACCGCAGCTATGTGCTGCTGGTCGCCGGCTTCTTCGTCTGCGGCTTCCAGCTGGCCTTCATCACCACCCATCTGCCGCCCTACCTGACCGAGGCCGGCATCAGCGCGTCGCTCGCCGCCTGGGCGCTGGCGCTGATCGGCCTGTTCAACGTCATCGGCTCCTACGCGTCCGGCGTGCTGGCGGGCAAGGTCAGCAAGCGCTACCTGCTGTGCGCCAACTATTTCTCGCGCGGCATCGCGACGGCCATCTTCATCCTTGTGCCGATCTCGCCGGTCACCGTCATCGCCTATGCCGCGGTGATGGGCCTGCTGTGGCTGTCCACCGTGCCGCCGACCTCCGGGCTCGTCGCGCTGATGTTCGGCACCCGCTACATGGGCACGCTCTACGGTTTCGCCTTCTTCAGCCATCAGGTCGGCGGCTTCCTGGGCGTCTGGCTCGGCGGCGTGCTGTACGAGCGCACGGGATCCTACGACGTCGTCTGGTGGCTGGGCGTGGCGCTGGCCATGTTCGCGACCATCGTCCACTGGCCGATCGCCGAGAAGCCGGCTCCGTCGCTGGCGGCGGCCGAGGCGAAGGCGTAAGGTAGACCACCATGAGCGACAGCCCCGCCCAACCCTCTTCCGGACTTCCCATCGGCCACGGCCTCGCCGCGGCGCTGCTGGGCGGCATCCTGCTGGTCTGGGCCGGGCTGATGGGGCTGTCGCTGCAGCGCGCCGCGCTGCCGGATGCAACCGACGGAATGATGCTGGCGGTCTTTTCCCCCGGCACCAGCGATGCCGAGGCGATGACGGCGATGGTGCGGGCGGGCGGCGAGCCGGTCCGCTCCACCTGGCTGGGGTTCGCCTGGGTCGCCCGCGGGGTGGAGCCCGGTTTCGTCGGCCGGCTGAAGGCGGAAGGCGCGCTTGCCGCCTTCGGCGAGCTTCCGGTCGGCCCGACGCTGGGCGGCTGCACAGCCACCCCGGTCGACACCGCCAAGATCGCCGCCACCAGGTTGCAATAGGCCCGGCTGCAAGAAGCCGGTCATTCCGCCTTACAGGCCGGTGGGTGTCGCGCGCGTGTCGGCGGTGCGGGTGGCACCCTGGTCGATCAGCGGCTGCAGCGCCGGGGCGAGGCTTTTCAGAAGCTGGGCGGGCAGGGCGCTGGTGAAGCGGTAGTTGTCGGCCTCCGGCCCATGGACGAAGGCGGTCATCGTCCCGAAGAAGCGGTCGCCGATGTAGAAGACAAAGGTCGCGGTGCGGTTGACCGCCTTCGATTCGATCAGCACGCCGCCCGGCCCCCAGCGGTCCAGCCGATGGTCGCCGGTGCCGGTCTTGCCGCCCGTCGGGATCGGCGCGCCGGACGGGTCCTTGAAGGAGCCCCAGACGCGCTTGGCGGTGCCGTTCTGCGCCACATCCATCAGCGCGCGGCGCAGGGTGGCGCAGACCTCCGGCCGCAGCACGCGCTCGCCCTTCAGTGGTCCCAGCCCCAGCTTCGCCTCATAAGGCGTGCCGGCGGCGAAATGCAGCGAGCGGATCTTCACCGTCGGCTGGCGCACCCCGTCGTTCAGGATCAGCCCCATCAGCTCCGCCAGCGCCGCCGGGCGGTCGGCCGAGCTGCCGATGGCGGTCGCCAGCGACGGCACCAGCGTTTCGAACGGGTAGCCGACGCTGCGCCACTGGGCGGTGATGCGCTGGAACGCCTCCTCCTCCAGCCCGATGCGGATGCGGGTGTTCTGGGCGGCCATGCCCTTCTTGAACAGCCAGCGGTAGCTTTCCTGGCGTTCGTCGGCGCTGGCGGCCAGCACCTCGGATCGCGTGGCGCCGGGAAGCTGCTGGAGATAGGCGACGAGCCACAGTTCCAGCGGATGGACGCGGGCGAGATAGCCCAAATCGTTCAGCGGGAAGCGGTCCGGCCCGTATTTGGCGTAGAGCGCCGAAAGCTGCCCGTCGGACAACGCCAACTTCGGCAGCTGGGCGCGCAGGAAGGCGGAGAACTCGGCCAGCCCGGCCTTGGGCCGCACGGTGCGGAAGATCACCGCCAGCCGGTGCGGCACCGGGCGCGAGCGGGTCGCCAGCCGGGCCAGCGCCTCGTCCGGTGTACGCTTGCGGTAGTCGTTGTAGAAGCGGTTGAGGAAGTCCGAGCCCTCGCGGTCGGCGAAGCGGGCGAGATAGGCCTGCCGGGCCGGGTGGTCGGGCGAGCGCAGGATGTCGGCGCCGTCGTCGGCCCCCTCATCCATATAGAACTGGACGACGTCGCGCATCAGCCGGATGAAGGGCAGGTTGACGCTGTTCCGCAACGCCTCCTGCACGGTCAGGATGCGGCCGTTGTCGTCCTTGTTGAAGTTCACGAAGCTGTGCTGGCCGCCGCCGGTGAAGAACACCTCGCCGGGGCTGGCGGAATAGCGCCGCTGCATCGCCGCGTCCAGCATGGCCGGCAACCGGCGGTCGGGGGCCGACGCCAGCCATGAGGTCGCCCAGCGCGTCAGGTTGTCCGACGCCTCGTCCTCCACATCGGCCAGCAAATCCTTCGCCAGATGAGCGTAGCGGCTGTGCAGTTCGGCGATGATCTCCAGATAGGTTGCCAGCGTGCGCAGCTTTGCGGTGGATCCCAGGTCCAGCTTCGCGCCGTCGTTGATGTCCAGCGGCTGGTCGAGGTTGTCGGCCTGGACGCGCAGGTAATTGGCCTCGGGTCCGCGCTCGTACAGCGTGATCGAGTAGACCAGCTTGGACAGGTCGTTGTTGCGGGCGTCGAGCAGCCGTTCGCCGGTCAGCCCCAGCGAGCGGGCATAATCGGGTTCGTTCAGCTTGCCCAGCACCTCCACCACGCGGGCCTGCGTCTCCGCATCCAGGGTGGATTGCGCGGTTAGGTCGATCCGGTCGAGCGCATAGAGGTTGGAAACGCCGAGCATGCCCAGCAACCGGGCGCGGATGGCGTTGGTCGCCTTCTGCTCGACGAAGGAGGTGGCGGGGGCGGTCGGCGCCTCCTCGCGGAAGGCCAGCGGCGTGGCCAGCGCCGCGTCGCGCAGCGCCGGATCGATCACCCCGGCCTGCGCCAGCGCCCGCAGGTGGGCATCGGCCAGCCGGTCGAGCGCGGCGCGGTCTTGGATCAGGTAATGGGAGGGCCGCCGCTGCGCCAGCAGCAGGCCGAGCACCTGCTTGTAGGCCAGCGCCTTCAGCTTCAGGGTGCGAAGGTCCGGTGCCGGCTCGACCAGCACGCGCTTGGCGATCGACAGGTCGGTGCCGAACCAGGCCCACAGCCCGTCGCCCAGCCCGTTCACCTCGCCGAAGCCGGCCCGCGCGGTCAGCGGGGTGGAATTCAGGTAATCGACCAGGATGCGGCGGCGGGCCTGCGTGGTGTCCTCGCCGTCGCTGTAGGCGCGGACGCTGGCCGACGCCATCTGGCGCAGCTTCTCCACACTGCCGGTGGTCTGTCCGTCGGGCGAATGGCGGTACTTCTCGATCTGGGTGGCGAGCGTCGAGCCGCCGGGGGAACGCTGACCCGGCCGGACCATCTGCAAGGGCAGCATCGCCACCGCCGCACCGAAGCGGTCCCATTCCACCGCCGGATTGCGGCGCGGCTGGTCGGCGTCCAGCAGCTCGCGATTCTCGATGAACAGCAGCGTGTCGGCGACCAGCTTCGGCACATCATCGAAGCCGTCGAACACCCGTTCGGGATAGCGCGCCGAATACATGACGGCGCCGTTGCGGTCGAGCAGGGTCAGCCCGGCCTGCGTCTTCTCGCGATAGATCGGAAAGCCGCCGCCTGCCATGAAGCGATCGAGCACCGGCGACAGCACCGCCTGCCGTTCGACCGCATAGAGGTCATGGGTCAGCGCGTCGAGATAGCCGGGCAGGGCGGTGTAGCCGAGCCGCTCGTTGTAGGGCCCATGCTTGGGATAGCGTGCCTGCGGGTTGGGGCCTTCGCGCAAGGACACGGTCATCGACTGGGCGACGCCGGAGAGCAGCCGGGCCTGGAGACGCGAGGTCTCCATCTCCCGCCAGCCGGCATAGCCGGCGGCGGCCATGGTGGTCGCCAGCGTCACGCCGATCGCCGCCCGCCGAGCCCAACGCCCAACCTGCATCCACCCCTTGGCCATATCGGAAGCGAACCCCCTGCCGCCCGACTCACACGGTCGGTGTAGGCCGGAACGATAGGGGATTTATGGTTAACGGGGAGTTTAAGGCGGTACCCCTCACCCCTCCAGCAATGCCTTCGTCCGCACCGCCAGTTCACCCAGCGGAACCTCGACCTGCTCGCCCTTGACCAGATGCTTCAGGGTCGCGGTGCCGCGGGCCTTCTCGTCGGAGCCCATCAGCAGGACGACGGGGATGCCGGCGCGGTCGGCATACTTCATCTGCTTGGCGATCTTGCCGCCGTCCAGCTGGATTTCCGTGTTGATGCCGGCGGCGCGCAGCTCGCTTGCCATGCGGAAATAGTCGGCGGACAGAGCCGGGTCCATCTGGGTCACCAGCACCTGCGCGGTGGGGGCGGCGTCCTTGATGATGCCGGCCTCCATCAGCTGGTAGAACAGGCGGGTGGCGCCGATGGAGATGCCGACGCCGGGCAGCTTCGACTTGGTGTAGTGGCTGGCGAGATTCTCGTAGCGCCCGCCTGAGCAGACCGAACCGATGCCGGGATGGTCGTTCAGGAAGGTCTCGTAGACGGTGCCGGTGTAGTAATCGAGGCCGCGCGCGATGGCGAGGTTGATGCGCACCGTCCCCTCCGGCACCTGGAAGGCCTTCAGCCCCTCGATGACGGTGGTCAGTTCGCCGACGCCTTCGCGGAAGATGGCGTTCTCGATGTCGAGCGCGCCGAGTGCGGCCAGCGTTTCGGCGTTCGTGCCCTTCATGTCGATCAGCGACAGGATGGTGTCGGCGGCATGCTCGGTCACGCCCAGGCCCAGGAGGCTCGCGCGCACCTTGTCGCGGCCGATCTTGTCCAGCTTGTCGATCTCGCGCAGAACCAGGACGCGGGTGTCGGCGTCGGCAACGCCCAGACCGTCGAGCAGGCCCAGCAGGATCTTGCGGTTGTTCACGTTGATGGTGAAGCCGCCGAAGTTCAGCTCGGTGAAGACATGGTGGATCACCGCCGGGATCTCGGCGTCGTAATGGGCGGACAGGCTGTCCTTGCCGATCACGTCGATGTCGCACTGGTAGAATTCGCGGAAGCGCCCGCGCTGCGCCCGCTCGCCGCGGTAGACCCGCTGGATCTGATAGCGGCGGAAGGGAAAGGCGAGATCGCGCTCATGCTCCGCCACATAGCGGGCGAGCGGCACGGTCAGGTCGAAGCGCAGCGCCAGTTCCGGCTTGTTGCCCTGCTGGATCGCTCCGGTGGACTGGACGAAATAGACCTGCTTCTCCGTCTCGCCGCCCGACTTGGTCAGCAGCGTGTCCACCGTCTCGAACACCGGGGTTTCGACGGGGACGAAGCCGAACCGCTCGTAGCCGCGGCGGATGGTGTCCAGCATGCGCTGGAAGGCCACCTGCTGGCGCGGCAGCAGCTCCATCGTTCCGGGCGGGGTGCGGGGCGTGATCAGGCTCATCGGAGAGGGTCCGCGCTTGGATAGGAAAAGCGTGCGTTTTCTAGCCCCTTTCGCCGGCCCCGTCACCTGCGCCGGAAAATTTTTCAGTGGCCGCGAAAATTTTTTGGAAGGGCGTGGAATGAACGGCGGCGGGGCGGCGTTCATCTAAGCACGATCCCGCAGCGCGGATCGTTCACCGAAATGGAGAAACCAAATGTCCGGCACCATCTTTGGGTCGCGTATCCGCTCGTCCGTTTCGACCCTTGCGTTTGCCGCCCTGATGGCGGCAGCCCCCGTGCTGAGCGCGGGTGCCGCAACGGTCGTTCCGGCCGCGCCGGCCGCGTCCGCCCCCGCCGCGACGACCGACTCCACCACGACTGCGCCGAAGGTCGAGCAGAAGACCGACCATAAGGCCGTCACCAAGAGCGAGACCACCAAGACCGAAGCCACGAAGCACGAGGCGCCGAAGGCCGACGCGACCAAGGCCGATGCCGGCAAGACCAAGCATGAGCAGGTCGCGGCCACGCCGAAGGCCGAGGTGACCAAGACCCAGGCCGATGCCGTCGCCAAGGAACTGGGCGCCAAGCCGACCGAGCAGCTGACGGTCCAGCTCGGCAAGTATCACGAGCAGATGCTGGCCGCGCATGCGCTGAAGGACAGCGCAGCCCGCGACAAGGCCATGGCTGAGGCCCGGCAGCAGCTCGCCACCATTGGCGGCAAGCCGGTGACGGCGGAGCAGGCCGCGAAGATCGACAACATACTGGGGGTGAAGACCTCGACCACCATTCAGTAAAGCTGCATTCCGGCTGCGCCTGCCCACCCGCCAACGCCGGCCGGCGGGTGGGGAGGCGCTCCGGCACGAGGATGCGGCGTCCCGGTTCTGTTGAGATGCGGCGGCGATGGCGATAGAACGTCGTCCAAGCTCGCCACCTTCCTCGACACCAGCGCCGGGACCCGATCCATGCCGAACGACCGTCTTGTCATCCGCCGTCCCGACGACTGGCATGTCCATCTGCGCGACGGCGCCATGCTGAAGGCGGTTCTGCCCTTCACCGCCCGCCAGTTCGGCCGCGCCATCGTCATGCCGAACCTGAAGCCTCCGGTGGCGACGGCCGCTGATGCCGTAGCCTATCGCGAGCGCATCCTGGCGGCCCTGCCGGACGGCGTGGACTTCACCCCGTTGATGACCGCCTATCTGACCGACGGCACCGATGCCGACGATCTGGCCCAGGGCTTCAAGGACGGGGTGTTCGCCGCCGCCAAGCTCTATCCCGCCAATGCCACCACCAACAGCGCCCATGGCGTCACCGACATCGCCCGCATCGCTCCGGTGCTGGAGCGCATGGCGGAGATCGGCATGCCGCTGCTGATCCATGGCGAGGTGACCGACCAGTCGGTCGATATCTTCGACCGCGAGGCGGTGTTCATCGACACCATCCTGGCCCCGCTGTTGGAGCGTCACCAGACCCTGCGCGTGGTGCTGGAGCATGTGACCACGGCCGATGCCGTGCAGTTCGTGCGGGCGCATGCCGCCAGCGGCCGGATCGGCGCCACCATCACCGCGCATCACCTGCTGATCAACCGCAGCCACATTTTCCAGGGCGGCATCCGCCCGCACCTCTACTGCCTGCCGATCGCCAAGCGCGAAATCCACCGGGTGGCTCTGGTCGAGGCGGCGATCTCCGGCGACGGGCCGTTCTTCCTGGGCACCGACACCGCTCCGCACACGGTCACGGCCAAGGAGTCGGCCTGCGGCTGCGCCGGCTGCTTCACCGCCGCCAACGCGCTGGAACTCTACGCCGAGGCCTTCGACGAGGCCGGTGCGCTCGACAAGCTGGAAGCCTTCGCCAGCCTGAACGGCCCGCGTTTCTACAACCTGCCGGTCAGCGAGGAGCACGTGGCGCTGGAACGCCGTCCGTCGGTCGCCCCCGACCTGATCCTGGTCAGCGAGGGCGACGCCGTCCTGCCCTTCCGCAGCGGCGAGACCCTGCGCTGGAGCTTCGCCGGCACGGTGTGACCGCTTCGGATGCCGCGCCCCTCCGATGCGGGCGCGGCATCCGACCTCAGAAAAGTGTCCCCTGCACCGGCACCACCCGCGGCTTGCGCGGAGCCGCCTTCTTCTCCGGCTTGGCCTCCGCCGGCGCCTCGGTCTTGACCTCCGCCTTTGGGGCGCCGCCGTCGATGGTTGCTGCAACTTTGGCGTCGTCGGCGAAGACGATATTGACGGCCAGACCGGGTGTCGCCTGATCGGCGCGGGTCACCGGGCGGCCGTCGCGGTCTTCGACCAGGGCGAAGCCGCGGGCCAGTACGCCCTTGTAGCTGTAACTTTCCAGCAATTGGCCAAGCGACGCCAGCTTCGCCGCCATGTCGGCGACCCCTTTGGCATAGCTGCGGTCGAGGCGCGGCGTCAGGTCGGCGACGCGGCGCTCGCCATCCGCCAGCTTCACCCGCGCCGGGGTCAGCGACAGCCGCCCGGCCACGCGGTCGAAGCGTCCGCCGGCGGTGGTCACTGCATGGCGCAGGGCCGAGTCGAGCGCCCGGCTCTCCGACAACAATCTCTGTTCGGCCTGGGCCAGCTTCTCGCGCGGGTGGCGCAGCTTGGCGGCCAGCTCGCCGACGCGGGTGCGCCGCCGCTCCAGCAGCGCGGAGGCGGCAAGGTTCAACCGTTCGGCGCGGTCGTCCAGCCGCTGGGCATGGCCCTCCAGCAGAGCGCGGGGATCGCCGAGGCCACGGGCCAGCCCCTCCACCCGGTTGCGGCGGTCCTCCACCGCGCGCGATGCGCTGGCGAGCAGGCGGCGCTCATCGTCCAGGATCTGGGCGAGCAGCTCGCCGCGCACCGGCACCGCCATCTCGGCGGCGGCGGTCGGGGTGGGGGCGCGCAGGTCGGACGCGAAGTCGATCAGGGTGGTGTCGGTCTCGTGCCCGACGGCGGAGATCAGCGGGATGGCGCTGGCCGCCGCGGCGCGGACGACGTTCTCCTCGTTGAAGGCCATCAGGTCTTCCAACGAGCCGCCGCCGCGCGCCACGATGATCAGGTCTGGGCGGGGAATGCGTCCACCGGGCTGGATGCGGTTGAAGCCCTCGATGGCCGCCGTCACCTCGGCCGCCGCGCGCTCGCCCTGGACGGCGACCGGCCACAGCAGGACATGGCGGGGGAAACGGTCGTTCAGCCGGTGCAGGATGTCGCGGATGACCGCGCCGGTGGGGGAGGTGACGACGCCGATCACGTCGGGCAGGAAGGGGATGCGCTTCTTGCGGGTGGGGTCGAACAGCCCCTCCGCCGCCAGCCGGCGCTTGCGCTCCTCCAGCATTTTCAGAAGCGCGCCTTCGCCGGCCAGCTCCATCGACTCGACGATCAGCTGGTATTGCGAGCGGCCGGGGTAGGTGGTCATGCGGCCGGTGACGATGACCTCCAGCCCTTCCTCCGGCCGGACCGCCAGCTTCGCCATGGTGCCGCGCCAGCACACCGCCTCGATCACCGCGGTGTCGTCCTTGAGACGCATATAGCAGTGGCCGGAGCTGTGCTTCTTCGGTTGGCTGATCTCGCCGCGGACGCGGACGAAGCCGAATTCCTCTTCGATGCTGCGCTTCAGCCGGCGTGCGAGGTCGCCGACGGTGAATTCCGGCAGGTTGGAGCCGGGGCGCGGTTCGGGGGCGATGAGGGGTGCGTTTTCGGACGTCATGGCGCTCTTGAGTTGGGGCGCCGCCATGATACAAGGCGCGCAGATCGCAACAAGGCGGAAGGAGCGCCACCCCATGAAAGTCCTCGTCGTCGGATCGGGCGGTCGTGAGCACGCGCTCTGCTGGGCCATTGCCAACTCGCCGCTGTGCGACGCGCTCTATTGCGCGCCGGGCAACGCCGGCATCGCCGATGTCGCCACGCTGGTTCCCATCGGGTCGGAAGACGTTGATGGGTTGGTGCGCTTCGTCCAGGACAATGCCATCGACTTCGTCGTCGTCGGTCCGGAAGGCCCGCTGGTGCTGGGGCTGGTGGACAAGCTGACCGCGCTGGGCGTCAAGGCCTTCGGCCCCAGCGCCGCGGCGGCGGAGCTTGAAGGCTCCAAGGGCTTCATGAAGGACATCCTGGCGAAATACGGGGTGCCCACCGCCTTCTATGAGCGCTTCAAGGACCCGGAGGCCGCCAAGGCCTATGTCCGCAAGCATGGCGCGCCCATCGTGGTGAAGGCCGACGGGCTCGCCGCCGGCAAGGGCGTCACCGTCGCCCGAACCGAGCAGGAAGCCTTCGAGGCGATCGACGACGCGCTGGTCGGCGGCCGTTTTGGCGCCGCCGGTGCCGAAGTGGTGGTGGAGGAGTTCCTGGACGGCGAGGAGGTCAGCTTCTTCGCGCTGTGCGACGGTGAGAACGCGCTGCCGCTGGCATCCGCCCAGGACCACAAGGCGGTCGGCGACGGCGACACCGGTCCCAACACCGGCGGCATGGGCGCCTATTCCCCCGCGCCGGTGCTGACCCCCGACCTGCAGGATCGCGTGATGCGCGAGATCATCCTGCCGACGGTCAAGGGCATGGCGGCGGAAGGCAAGCCGTTCAAGGGCGTGCTGTTCGCCGGCCTGATGATCATGCAGACGCCGGACGGCCCGGTGCCGAAGACGCTGGAGTTCAACGTCCGCTTCGGCGACCCGGAATGCCAGACGCTGATGATGCGGCTGAAGTCCGACGCGCTGGCGGCGCTGGTGGCGGCGGCCGACGGGGTGCTGGACAGCATCGACCTGCGCTGGCACGACCAGACCGCGCTTTGCGTGGTGATGGCGGCCAACGGCTATCCGGGGGACTATGCCAAGAACACCGAGATTCGCGGGCTGGACAAGGCCGGCGCGGTGGAGAATGTGACCGTCTTCCACGCCGGCACCAAGCGGGCCGAGGACGGCCGGGTGTTGTCGGTCGGCGGCCGGGTGCTGGGCGTCACCGCGCTGGCCCCGACGGTGGCGGAGGCGCAGGCGGCTGCCTACAAGGCGGTGGACGCGCTGGACTGGCCGGACGGCTTCTGCCGCCGCGACATCGGCTGGCGGGCGGTGGGGCGGTAAGGGTAAGGGAAGAACCTACAAAAACAGTCCCGAAGGGACTATTTTGAACTTGGTCCCAACTGAAGCCGTTTGCCCCGGTATGGACACCGCTCCCCAGACCCGCGCGGCCATCGCCGCATTCCGCCAGGGGGCCGAAGCCGTCTTCGGCTCCCGTCTGGATTCGATCCTGTTGTTCGGCTCACGGTCGCGCGACGACTATACCGACGAGTCCGATCTCGATCTGGCCGTGATCCTGAAGGATGAGCCGGCCGATCCGTTGGAGGAGGCGGATCGGGTCATGGACATTGCTTTCGTGCCGACCATGGACGCGGGCCGGATCGTCCAGCCTTTCGTCTGGTCGGTACGGACGTTGCGCACGTCCCAACATCCGCTGATCAAGACGGTTCGGGAGCAGGGAGTGCCGGTGTGACCGGAACCATTGATCCTCTGGCACGGTTGGGCCGGGCCGAAGAAGCTCTGAACGCCGCAAAGCTCCTTTATTCGGGTGGATTTCCGCGTGACTGCGTCAATCGTGCGCATCTGGCGATGGACTTGGCGGCATTGGCGATCCTGACCCGTTACGGATTCGGCTCGAAGTCGCATCGGGGCGTACAGGCTCTTTTCTTCGACCATGTCGCGAAGCCCGGTCTGATGCCGATGGAGCATGCCCAGGCGCTTGCGGCGGCATTGCGCGACCGCCTGCTGACCGATTACGAGGAACCCGCGGCGGACGTGACGCGCGAGCGTGCGGCCAAGCATCTCGCCAACGCCGAACATTTCCTCGGTGACGTCCGCTCTCTGCTGACCGCCGCCTCCTGAAAAATCCCCCGGCGCGTATTTTCCATGGAATAGGGGGGCGCATCGCTGCGCCCCCTTTTCATGTCAGCATCACGCCCGCAGCCGTTCCGACGCGGTTGCGATGTTCTGCGACACCACCTCGATGTCGCGGACCACGCGGGTGACGCTATGGGCGATCTCCTTGGTCGCCGATTCCTGCTGCGATACGGCGGCGGCGATGGTGGTGGAGATCTGCTGGACATCGGTGACGATGGCGCCGATGCGGCGGATGGCGTCGACGGCGTGCAGCGCTTCCTGCTGGACCGAGGCGATCTGCGCGGCGATGTCGTCGGCGGCACTGCCGCTCTGCTGGGCCAGCGACTTCACCTCATTCGCCACGACGGCGAAGCCGCGGCCGGCCTCTCCGGCGCGGGCGGCCTCGATGGTCGCGTTGAGCGCCAGCAGGTTGGTCTGCGACGCGATGCTGTTGATCAGCTTGGTGATGGCGCCGATGCGCTCCGCCGAAGTGACCAGGGCTTCCACCGCGGCGTTGGTGCGCGACGCCTCCTCGGACGCCTTCAGCGAGGCGCCCGACGCTTCGTTGGCGCGGCTGCTGATGTCGGAGATCGAGGCCGACAGCTCCTCCGTCGCGGCGGCGACGGTCTGGGCGTTTGCGGTGGCGCGGTCGGCGGCGGTGCCCACCTCGCGGTCCAGCGATTCGGCAAGTCCGGAAACGGTGCGGCGGCGCTCGCCGTCCATCTCCACCTGCCGCAGTTCGGACAGCTTCTCCGCATCGATGTCGATCAGCGATCCGCAGGCGCGCAACGCCACGCCGTTGTTGTCGCGGGCGACGCCGCCGATGGCGCGGAACCAGCGATAGCTGCCGTCCTTCACCTTCAGCCGGTAATCGACATCATAGCCGGTACGGCCGCTGCGGTCGTTGAGGCAGGCCATGAAGGCGTCGAAGGTCGGCTTGGCATCGTCCGGATGCAGCCGGTCGGCCCAGGAACCGACCTTGTCCGGAAAGCCTGCCTTGTCGTCGCGGTCGAAGCCGGCGAGACGGCGGAATTCCGGCGACCAATGCCAACGGCTCTGCGCATGCATCGGATCGCCATTGTGGAAGACCGCATCCCACAACCCGACACCGGCGTGGCGGTCGAGCAGCTTTGCCCGCTCCAGTTCATTGCGCTCGGCATTGATGTCGATCAAGGAACCGCAGGCACGCAGCGCCAGACCGCTGCTGTCGCGGGCGACACCGCCGATGGCGCGGAACCAGCGATAGCTGCCGTCCTTCACCTTCAGCCGGTAATTCACATCGTAGCCGGTACGGCCGCTGCGGTCGTTCAGGCAGGCCATGAAGGCGTCGAAGGTCGGCTTGGCATCGTCCGGATGCAGCCGGTCAGCCCAGGAACCGACCTTGTCCGGAAAGCCTGCCTTGTCGTCGCGGTCGAAGCCGGCGAGTCGGCGGAACTCCGGCGACCAGTGCCAACGGCTTTGCGCGTGCATCGGATCGCCGTTGTGGATCACCGCATCCCAAAGCCCGACACCCGCATGGCGCCCCAGCAGGGCCAGCTCTTCGGCGGCCTGATTGTCCTGCGGCTTGCGGAACGACAACATTTCGTAACTCCTGATGGCTGAAGGCGGTCAGCGCATCATGAGCATATATTCGCTAAACAAACACTTAACAGAGTGAACCGTATTTACACGAACTATATGCGTCGGTTGTTCCGGAAGGGGGATTTTCACCTGTCTTTGCTATGGCATGAGTTGCGGGGCATAAGCCTGACCGTTGCGCAATTCTATTGCATGGCGCCGGCAATAACATTGCGTCGCGGAGCCGGCTGAGACCCGCGGGGCGCTCACCGCCGCTCCCTGAAGAACCCCCGCAGCAGCGCGCCCGCCCGTGTTTCCCCGATGCCGCTGTAGACCTCCGGCACGTGGTGGCAGGTGGGCTGAGTGAAAAAGCGCGGACCGTGGTCCACCGCGCCCCCCTTGGGATCATAGGCACCGTAATAGACCCGCCGGATGCGGGCGAAACTGATCGCCGCGGCGCACAGTGCGCAGGGTTCCAGAGTCACATAGAGGTCGCAGCCGGGCAGGCGGGGCTGGCCGCGGGCGGCGCAGGCCTCGCGGATCGCCAGCAACTCGGCATGGGCGGAGGGGTCGCACAGCTCCTCGGTCCGGTTGCCGGCGGTGGCGAGGACGGAGCCCGTCGCGGGGTCGACGACGACGGCGCCAACCGGCACCTCGCCACGCGCGGCGGCGGCCTCGGCGGCGGCGAAGGCAAGGTCCATATAGCGGGGAGACGGCATGGCCGGGCAAGGTGCCAACCCCGCTGGGAGCGCGTCAACCGGATTCCGGCGTCCGGGCACTGGACTCGTGTTGCGGGCGGCGCGTCCAGGCCCTATGGTCCGGCCATGGACCGCTCCGATACCGCCAAGAAATCCAAATCCGCCGCCACCCCTGCCGCCGGCCCCGCCGCCGACGGCGGCGAACGCATCGCCAAGCGACTGGCGCGCGCCGGGCTCTGCTCGCGCCGCGACGCCGAACGCTGGATCGCCGAGGGCCGCGTCGCGGTCAACAGCCGCGTGCTCGACAGCCCCGCCTGCGTGGTCCGTCCCGGCGATATCGTGCAGGTCGACGGCAAGGTCATTCCGGAGCCGGAGCCGGCCCGCCTGTGGCGCTATCACAAGCCGTCGGGGCTGGTCACCACCGCCCGTGACGAGAAGGGGCGCGAAACCGTCTTCGACCGCCTGCCGCCCGAGTTGCCGCGCGTGGTCTCCATCGGCCGTCTCGACCTGACGACCGAGGGGCTGCTGCTGCTGACCAACGACGGCGAACTGGCACGCTTCCTGGAACTGCCGGCCACCGGCTGGACCCGCCGCTACCGAGTGCGCGTCTTCGGCGAGGTGGACGAACGGCAACTGGCGGCGCTGGAGAAGGGTCCGACCATCGAAGGCGTCAAGTACGGCCCGATCGAGGCCGCGCTGGACCGCATCCAGGGCCGCAATGCCTGGCTGACCGTCAGCCTGAAGGAAGGCAAGAACCGCGAGATCCGCAAGGTCATGGAGTCGCTTGGGCTCCAGGTGAACCGGCTGATCCGCGTCGCCTATGGCCCCTTCCAGCTCGGCAAGCTGGAGGAGGGCGCCGTCGAGGAGGTGCCGAAGCGCGTCGTCCGCGAACAGATCGCCCCCTTCTTCGGCACGCCCGAAGGGGCGGAGCCTGCCGAATCTGGGACCAAGCAACGCGCGAAGGCACGCGCCGATGCGGCGGTGAAGGCCGCTCCGGCGAAGGCGGCTTCCGGCGGCCGTGCGACCGGCAAGACGGATGCGAAGGCGGACGCCAAAACCGCTCCGAAGCGCGCGCCGCGCTCCGCCACCAAGCGGCACGAGGCCGAAGCCGCCCGCACCGAAGAGGCCAAGCCGGCCCGGCGCGGCGCATCGACCCGTGGCACCCTGTCGCTGGGCGGTGGTGCGGCGGCCAAGCCGGGTCGTCCCGGCAAGCCAGAGGGCGCGCGGTCCGACACCCGGCGGCCCGACGCAGGCCGGTCCGAGTCCCCGCGCTCCGAAGGCGCCCGTTCGCGGGATGCCAAGCCCCGGGAGGCTAAGCCGAGAGACGGCAAGGCTCCGGGCTTCAAGGCGGCCGAGTCCAAGGCGGCAGGACCCAAAACTGCGGGTCCCAAATCCACTGGCCCCAAATCCGCCGGCCCGAAGGGGAACGGCCCGAAGGGTGCCGGCCCGGCGCCGCGGGGCGGGCCGAAGGGCGGCGGCGACAGGTCCGGTGGCGGTGCTGGCGGACGGACGGAGCGCCCGCGTGCGGATCGTCGGCGGTAAGCATCGCGGCCGCAGTCTGGTGGCGCCGGGCGGGCGCGACACCCGCCCCACCACCGACCGCACCCGGCAAGCCATCTTCAACATCCTGGCCCATGCCGACTGGACGCCCGAGTTCGAGGGCGCCGCGGTTGTCGACGCCTTCTGCGGCACCGGCGCGCTGGGGCTGGAAGCCCTGTCGCGCGGGGCGTCCTGGTGCGGCTTCCTCGACATGGGCCGGCCGGCGCTGGACGCCGTGCGCGCCAATGTCGAGGCGTTGCGCGAAGCGGCGAACGCTCAAATCCTGCGCGCCGACGCGACCAAGCCACCCCCGGCGTCTCACGCCTGCACGCTGGCCTTCCTCGACCCGCCCTATGGCCAGGGGCTGGCGCCGCGCGCGCTGGAGGGGTTGCTGCGCGCCGGCTGGCTGGCCGACGGCGCTCTCGCGGTGGTTGAGGTTGCCGATCGCGATCCCTTGCCTCTTCCCGACGGTTTCACGGCGGTCGATGAACGCCGCTATGGCGACACCCGCGTCGCCTTCCTGACGGTCCGCCGCCCGGCCTGACCGCAGGGACGGACACCGCGGCCCCCTCCCCGGGGTTGCCGGTCCGCTGCTTCAATCCCCCGAGTTTCATTTTTTGCCGACCATGCCCAAAGGCCGGTGGTGACGCATCCCTTGCGTTCCAAGACGGACATCCGTGTTTTTCCATCATGCGGAAAGACGAAACGGACTGTTGAGTTCCAAAACAATCCGAGCAAAAGATCATGTGTCGCCGATGCGGTTCCTTATGGAAACGGCGGCATCTATCTATCTCCTAAGACTGCACACCCTCGTTCGAGGGGGCCGTGCAGGTACCGGCACGGCTTCTTTTTGCAGAACCTACGTCAAAGCGGGTGAACCGACACAAGAACCGGTGTGGACCGGGCATCCGGCGCGACGCGAATTGTAGCTTTTACTTTGTCTGACTGTATGCCTACGGCGTCGATCCGTCCGTCGGTGTCTTTTTGTCCCCGGTTTTGGCATACCAGATTACATATCTGGCATTCCTAAATCGGGACAATCGAACTCCGAGCGATTGTCGGCATCCGCGCCGAGTTCCGGAAAGGAACCGTCAGCAAGAGCGGTCCGTCCGGGTCATTCCGCAATCGTGATTGGCGTGCCGGTCCCCGGGAGAGGGGCCGCGCCGCCGGCTCAGGCAAGTTAAACGGGAGGCACGATGGCTCATATGAATTCACAACCGGCGGCATCGGCGCCGCCGGTGACCGATGCGGTCCGCTGGACGCAGATCGTCGTCGGCATCGTCTGCATGGTGGCGGCGGCCAACATCCAGTACGCCTGGACGCTCTTCGTCCCGGAAATCCAGGCAACCCATGGCTGGACGCGCGCATCGATCCAGACCGCCTTCACCATCTTCGTCGTCGTGCAGACGTGGCTGACGCCGATCGAGGGCTATTTCATCGACAAATACGGCCCCCGCGTGATCGTCGCCGCCGGCGGCTTCTTCACCGGCCTGTCCTGGATCATCGACAGCTATGCCGGCACGCTCAGCATGCTGTATGTCGGCTCGGCCATCGGCGGCATCGGCGTCGGGTGCGTCTACGCCACCTGCGTCAACAACGCGCTGAAGTGGTTCCCGGAAAAGCGCGGTCTGGCGGTCGGCCTGACGGCGGGCGGCTATGGCGCCGGTTCGGCGCTCACCATCCTGCCGATCTCGGCGATGATCCACAGCAGCGGCTATCAGTCGGCCTTCTTCTGGTTCGGTCTGGTGCAGGGCGCCATCATCATCTGCGCCGCGCTGTTCCTGCGCATGCCGCAGAAGGAGCAGGTCAAGGCCTCCACCAAGGTCGCGCAGACCCGCCGCGACTACACGCTGGGCGAAGCGGTCCGCACGCCGGTGTTCTGGGTGATGTGGGCGATGTTCATCGGCACCGTCACCGGCGGCCTGATGGCGGTGGCCCAGCTGGGCGTCATCGCCCACGATCTGGGCGTGAAGGAAGCCCCGGTCAGCGTCTTCGGCCTGACCATGGCGGCTCTGCCCTTCGCCCTGATGCTGGACCGCGTGATGAACGGCATCTCGCGCCCGCTGTTCGGCTTCATTTCGGATCACATCGGCCGTGAGGCGACCATGTTCGTCGCCTTCACGCTGGAAGGCGTCGGCATCATCATGCTGAGCCGCTTCGGCCACGACCCGATGATGTTCCTGATCCTCAGCGGCATGGTCTTCCTGGCCTGGGGCGAAGTCTACAGCCTGTTCAGCGCCACCTCGGCCGACACCTTCGGCACCAAGCATGCCGGCAAGATCTACGGCGTCCTCTACTGCGCCAAGGGTGTCGCGGCGCTGCTGGTGCCGATGGGCAACCTGCTGATGGAAGCCACCGGCACCTGGGCGACCGTGCTGTACGTCACGGCCACCATGGACCTGACCGCGGCGGCCTGTGCGCTGCTGGTTCTGAAGCCGATGCTGGCCCGGCACCATGCCCGCAACGCCGAACTGGCGCGCCGTGCCGAGCAGGGTGAAACCGGACATTCCGTCCCGGTCGGGGCCGCCGCCAGCACCGCCAACGGGTAAGGGGACGGTTGGGGGGCTGGTTCAGGGAACTGGCTGATGGAAACGGGCCGGGGATGCGCAAAGCACCCCGGCCCATTTCGTCGGCCGCATCATTCATTCGATCCAGAAAGGGCGGTCCTTGGCCTTGTCGGACTTCGCCTCATTCTGGGCCGCCTGCTGGAAGCGGTCGGAGGAGAACAGGATGCCCGGCTCTTCCTCCGTCTCGTCCTTCTCGGGCTCGATCACGGTGAAGCCGCCGCGGCCGCTGGCCATATAGACGGCGTGGCCGATCATGCCGGTCAGCGCGAGGAACAGAAGGGCCTGGGTCTCGATCATGAGGAAAACGTCCTTATCGGGGAGGGGAGGGCGTCGACAGGAACAACAGCGCATGACCGCAAACGGCATCCCCCGCGGACGGCGATCGCCCACGGTGACGGCCAAGTCATGCTGTGCCGCAACATAAGCAAACTGGCATGCCACCGCAAAAAGTTTTGCATGCCAGATGCCGGATGCCTGACCTGCAACTTTGCCGCAGGGCCTCATACCGCCAAAGACCGATCCTCCGGCGCAACCAAACCGGCCCTGCCGCTGTTCCCCGCCTGTCGGCCCCGCTTTGGGCCGGGGATCGGCAAAAGGGATGGAGCGGCCATGATCCGGGACCTTTGGTACAAGAACGCGGTCATCTACAATCTGTCGCTATCGACCTTCATGGACGCCAACGCCGACGGTATCGGCGATTTCCAGGGGCTTTTGCGCCGATTGGACTATCTGCAGGGGCTGGGGGTGACCTGCCTGTGGCTGGGGCCGTTCCAGACCTCGCCGATGAAGGACGGCGGCTATGACGTCGCCGATTACTACAGCGTCGATCCCCGCTACGGCACGTTGGGCGACTTCGTGGAGTTCACCCATGCCTGCGAACAGCGCGGCATCCGCGTCATCATCGATCTGGTCATCAACCACACCTCCGACGAACATCCCTGGTTCAAGGACGCCCGCAGCGATCCCGACAGCAAGTATCGCGACTGGTATGTCTGGTCGGACAAGAAGCCGGAGAATGCCGACAAGGGCATGGTCTTTCCCGGCGTGCAGAAATCGACCTGGACCTATGACCGCGAAGCGAAGGCTTGGTATTTCCACCGCTTCTACAAGTTCCAGCCCGACCTGAACACCTCGCACCCGGAGGTGCATGCCGAACTGCTGAAGATCATGGGCTTCTGGATCCAGCTGGGTGTCGCCGGGTTCCGCATGGATGCCGTGCCCTTCATCATCGCGGAGAAGGGAGCGGACATCGCCAAGCCGAAGGAGCAGTTCGGCATGCTGCGCAGCTTCCGCGAATTCGTGCAGTGGCGGCGCGGTGACGCCGTGCTGCTGGCGGAGGCCAACATCCTGCCGGAGGACGACCTGGAATATTTCGGCGAGGACGGCGACCGCTGCCACATGATGTTCAATTTCCAGGTCAACCAGCACCTGTTCTATGCGCTGGCCACCGCCGACACCGGGCCGCTGGCCAAGGCGTTGGAGATCACCAAGCCGCGCCCGGCCACCGCGCAATGGGGCTGCTTCCTGCGCAACCATGACGAACTCGACCTCGGCCGGCTGACCGACGAGCAGCGCCAGGCAGTCTTCGCCGCCTTCGGGTCCGAAAAATCCATGCAGCTCTATGACCGCGGCATCCGGCGGCGGCTGGCGCCGATGCTGCACGACGACCGGCGGCGGATCGAGCTGGCCTACAGCCTGATGTTCACCCTGCCGGGGACGCCGGTCATCCGTTATGGCGATGAGATCGGCATGGGCGACGACCTGTCGCTGCCCGAACGCGAGTGCGCCCGCACGCCGATGCAATGGTCTGACGAGCCGCATGGCGGCTTCACCAAGTCCGACGACCCGGAAAGCCCGGTGATCAGCGGCGGCGTCTTCGGGTTCGAACGGATCAACGCCGCGATCCAGCGCCGCGATCCCGAATCGCTGTTGAACTGGACCGAACGCATCATCCGCATGCGCAAGGAGTGCCCGGAGATCGGCTGGGGCGATTTCCGCATCCTGAAGACCGGCCGGCCGGAGGTGCTGGCCCTGCGTTATGACTGGCGCAACAACGGCGTGGTGGTTCTGCACAACCTGTCGGACAAGCCCTGCGAGATCGTGCTGGACGTGGACGGGCACGGCGAGGCCTGCCGGCTGGTCAACCTGCTGTCGGAGGACCACAGCGAACCCGACGCCGAGGGCCGCCACCGTCTGGTGATGGAGGCCTATGGCTATCGCTGGTTCCGGGTCGGCGGGCTGGATTATCTGCTGCGCCGGACGGAGGCGGACGTGAAGCCGGGCAAGTCGGTCTAAGCGACGTCCAGCCGGGCCGGTCCATCCTCCTCGCTGCGGTCATAGGCGGACCGGGCTTCCAGCATCTGAGCGATGTGGGTCTCGGCCCACACGCGCAGGGGCACCAGCGTTTCGGCCAGCGTCGCGCCCAGCGGCGTGATCGAATATTCGACGGTGACCGGCACGGTGGCGAAGACCTTGCGGCTGACCAGCCCGTCGCGCTCCAGGCTTTTCAGGGTCTGCGACAGCATTTTCTGCGAGATGCCCTCGATCTCGCGGCGCAGCTGGTTGAAGCGCATCGGCCCGCTTTCCAGCAGACCGAGGATCAGCACCGTCCATTTGTCGGCGATCCGGTCCAGCGCTTGCCGCGTCGGACAAGCGGAGGCATAGGCGTTTCCATCCTGATCGGTTCCGCACTGGTGCATGACAAATCCCCCGGCAGCCGTCCGCCCGCGGTTACGCACGGGTGACCATGTAACAAAAAGGTGCCTTCTTTACACCAGATTTCCAACCGGCCATCAAGTCACCATTGGAAACCTGGTGAAAGGACACCTGCCATGAAGATCGCCATCATCGGTGCCGCCGGCCGCGCCGGCAGCCGCATCCAGGCCGAACTGCTGCGTCGCGGCCATAGCGTCACCGCCATCGTCCGCGACCCCGCCAAGGTCGCCGCCGCCCCCGGCCTGACGGTGAAGGCGGGCGATGCCAACGACGCCGGGACGCTCGCCCCGCTGCTGACCGGCCATGACGCGGTGGTCAGCGCCGTGATGTTCCTGATGGGCGATGCCGACAGCCTGATCGGCGCGGTGAAGGCTTCGGGCGTGCCACGCTATCTGGTGGTCGGCGGTGCCGGCAGCCTGGAGGTCGCCCCCGGCGTCCGCCTGATCGACACCCCGGAGTTCCCGGACCTCTACAAGGCCGAAGCCAGCAAGGGCGCCGAATTCCTCGACCGTCTGAAGGCCGAACCGGAGTTGAACTGGACCTTCCTGTCGCCGTCCGCCGAGTTCGTGCTGGGCGAGCGCTCCGGCAAGTTCCGGCTGGGCGACGACGCGCTGCTGGTGGACGGCGCGGGGCGCAGCTGGATCAGCTACGAGGACTTCGCCGTGGCGCTGGTCGACGAGATTGAGACGCCGAAGCACGAGCGCAAGCGGTTCACGGTGGGGTACTGAGGCTAGGCGGGCGGCGTTCGAAAAGGGCGCCGCCCGTTGTGTTGAGGAAGTCGAGTCAGGCTGCCCGCTGGACGGGATAGTCGCGCACCAGGATATCGACGGGGATATGCAGGCCTTCCGCCAGTCGTCGGATCATCGGCAGGGTCAAGGCACGCTTGCGATTCAGGATCTCGGCGACCCGGGCGCGGCTGCCGATCATCGGTTCCAGATCGTGCCGGGTCAGCCCGCGCTGTTCCATCATGAACTCGATGGCGCTGATCGGATCGCTCGGCGGGATCGGGTGGTTCGCCTCTTCATAGGCCTCCACCAGCATCATCAGGATTTCGAGCCGCGCACCGTCGGCGGTGTCGGGATCGGCGCCCCACAGGCGGTCGATTTCCTCCAGGGCGGCGGCGTGGTCCTGATCGGACCGGATCGGGCGAATATCCATGATTACACCGTCCTCACGTCGATGGAGTCGTATTCCCGATGCGTACCGACCCATTTCACATAAACCGTGCGGTACCGGTAATCGATCCCGGCAACGAGCCGGTATTTGTTGTCGGCGATGTTGAAGACCACCCGGTCACCCACGAAAGACGCTGAGCGGAACTGAGCCTTGACGGCTGCCGTATCCGCCCAGTCGACGTTGCGAACCACGTTGAACCAATCCGTCAACGGCGCCTCGCTGTCACCCCGACCGGGCTTTTCCCAATGCTCCCGCAGAGTTCGGCGTGAAATGATCCTCATGGAGGGAGCTTACATGTGCTCCCGTGGTGGGAGCAACCCCTACCTCCGCCCAAACAACCTCTCAATATCCGCCAACTTCAACTCCACGTACGTCGGCCGCCCATGATTGCACTGCCCGCTGTGCGGCGTCGCTTCCATCTGCCGCAGCAGCGCGTTCATCTCGTCGACGCTCAGCGTGCGGCCGGCGCGGACGCTGCCGTGGCAGGCCATCGTCGCGCAGACCTCCTCCAGCCGCTCCTTCAGGGACAGGGCGTCGCCCAGTTCGGACAGTTCTTCGGCAAGGTCGCGGATCAGGTTCTTCACGTCGGATTGGCCGAGCAGGGCCGGGACCTCGCGCACCATGACGCAGCCGTGGCCGAAGCCCTCGATCACCAGACCAAGCTCGGCCAGTTCGGCGCTGCGGGCCAGCAGGCGGTTGGCGGAGGGTTCGTCCAGCTCGATCAGTTCGGGGATCAGCAGGGCCTGACGCTTCACTCCACCGTCAAGCAGGGCGGCCTTCATCCGTTCATAGACCAGCCGTTCATGGGCGGCGTGCTGGTCGACGATGACGATGCCCTCGCGGGTCTGGGCCACGATGTAGGTGGTGTGGACCTGCGCCCGTGCCGCGCCCAGCGGGTGGCTGTCGGGCGGCGGCTCGGGCTTCTGCGCCGACGGGTCGGGGGTGCGGTATTCCGGCGGGCGGGCGCCAGGGGCGAAGCCGTTGCCGAAGCCGCTGAGACGGCCTTGCAAGGGCGGCAGGCCAGTCTGGGTCGGTGCCTGGAAGGCGGCGGAGCGCTCCGCCAGACCGCGCGGCACGGCGGTCGGCGTATAGGAGCCACCCCAACTCCCACCCGACCCGCCGCCGGAACGTCCGTAGGGGAGGGGGGAGGGGGTGAAGCCGCTGTCGCTCTCGCCGGACTGTTCTGGCCGAAGGGCGCCCAGCGTGGCGAGGCCGACGGTGGTGGAGGCGCGGTGGCCGGCCTCGGCCAGCGCGTGTTTCAGCGATCCGACGATCAGGCCGCGCACCAGACCCTGGTCGCGGAAGCGCACTTCAGCCTTGGCCGGGTGGACGTTCACGTCGACCTCCTGCGGGTCGATGTCGAGGAACAGTGCCAGCATCGGGTGGCGGTCGCGCGGCAGGAAATCGGCATAGGCGGCGCGCACGGCACCGACCATCAGCTTGTCGCGCACCGGGCGGCCGTTGACGAACAGGTGCTGGTGCTTGGCGGTCGGGCGGTGCAGGGTGGGCAGGCCGATCCAGCCGGCCAGCGACACGCCCTCGCGCTGCGCCATCACCGGCACGGCGTTCTCCTGGAAATCGCGGCCCATCAGGGCGCCCAGCCGGGTCAGCCGGGCGTCCAGCAATTCGCCCTGCGCCGCGCTCAGCCGCAGGCCGCCGCGCCCGCCGTCGCTGAGGGTGAAGGCGACGCCGGGATGGGCCATTGCCAGCCGCTCCAGGCAATCGGCGATGTGGTCGTATTCGGTGCGCGACGCCTTCAGGAATTTCAGCCGGGCCGGCACGGCGGCGAACAGGTCGCGCACCTCGATCCGCGTGCCCTGGGCCAGCGCCGCCGGCTGCGGCGATCCCTTGGCGCCGGCATCCACCGTCAGGCTCCAGGCGCTGTCGGCGCCGCGGGCGCGGCTGGTGATGGTCAGGCAGCTGACGGCGCCGATGGAGGGCAGCGCCTCCCCCCGGAAGCCGAGAGAGCGGATGTCGAGAAGATCGTCGCCCGGCAGCTTGGAGGTGGCATGGCGTTCGACCGCCAGAACCAGTTCGTCGGCGGTCATGCCGCAGCCGTCGTCGGTGACGGCGATCAGCGACTTGCCACCGTCGCGCGCCACCACGTCGATGCGGGTGGCGCCGGCATCGATGGCGTTCTCCACCAGCTCCTTGACGGCTGCGGCGGGACGCTCGACCACCTCGCCGGCGGCGATGCGGTTGACCAGTGTTTCGGGAAGCAGTCGGATCGGCATGCCCATAGATATAGTGGCAGCCGGCGCGCGGCACCACCATCTTCGGCCATGTTTGCGCGCTTACAGGCCCTTCAAGGCCTTCATGTAGTCGACCAGCTTGCGTTCGTAGAAGGGCTGCGGCGACTGGTAGCGGGCGACGAGGCCGGCCTCTGCGGTCAGCTTCACCACGATACCCATGCAGGACACGTCGACCGGATCGCCGCCGATGTCGAACTGCAGGCGGAAGTCGAACTTCTGCTTGGCGATCAGGTCGCCGTCATAGGGACGGATGCGGAAGGAACCGAGGACGAACTCCTCCGGCACATAGTCGTGGTGGTCGATCACGATCTTGGGCAGGGAGGACGGGCGCTCCTTGCGCGGTTCCGCGGCGGCCTTCGTGCCACCCGGTTCCTTGTTGCCTCCGGAAAATCTCGACAGCCAAGACATGAAGAGCGACGTCCCCTCGTTTCGAAGACCTGAAACCGTGCCGACATATTCCGACAGTTTCGGCGCCATATCCTTTAACAACGGTTAATGACGTAAGCATCGGTTACGGCATGGAAATTTCCGTATTCAGGATCCGCTTCGACGGTGATGTCGCTCGACTTTCAGGGTTCCACCACCCTGCCGTCCTGGCCGGGGGCGTGCTACGGTCGACCCTCGCCTTGCCGCTGCCCGTTGGGGAGGGTCCGTCATGCCGCTGTTGCCGGTGATCCGCGATTTCGCCGCCGAGGCCTCGGACCCACGCCGCTATGCGGCGCTGGACGGCGGATGGTCGCTGGCGGTGGCCGACGTCACCGGCAGCACGCAGCTGGCCGGGCAGGGTCGTCACCGTGACGTGAATTTCGTCGCCGCCGGGGTGGTCGCGGTGCTGTCCGACGCTGTACGGGTCGGGCAGGAGCAGGTGGCCTGCCAGTTCGGTGGCGACGGCGCCATCGCCGCGGTGCCGCCGGGGCGGGAGGACGCGGCACGGGCTGCGCTCTCGGCGCTTGCCCACTGGTCGGCGGAGGTGATGGACGTGCCGTTGCGCGTCGGGCTGGTGCCGGTGCGGGCGCTGCTCGACCACGGGCTTGAGGTGATGGCCGCCCTGCACGATGTCGGCAATGGCAACAGTTTCGGGCTGTTCCTGGGCGCCGGGGTGGTGGCCGCCGACGCCTGGGTGAAGGAGGATGCGCGATGGCGCCTGCCGCCGCGGAAAGGGCCGCTGCCCGGGCTGGAGTCGGTGTCCTGCCGCTGGAACCCGGTGCCGCCGCGGCGCGGAACCGTGCTGTGCGTCATCGTCGATGCGGTCGATTCCGGTGCGGCCGGGCTGCTGGAACTGGCCCGCGTCCAGCGCGCCATCGAAGCGATCGTGCCCACCGCCGGCGCCGCTCCGCTGGGGGTGGGGGAGCGGCTGGAGGCGCGCTGGCCGCCGGATTGGCGCTCCTTGCTGATGGAGGCGCGCGGCGGCCGGGACGGCGCCGGTTTGGGCACGCGCATCCGGCGGGTGGGCAAGGCTCTGGCCGGGTCGGGGCTGCTGGTTTTGCTGCTGAAGCTGGGGCTGACGCTTGGCGGCTTCGATCCGCAGCGCTACCGCCGCCACATGGCGGAGCGTACCGATTTCCGCAAATCGGCCGGCGGGCCGCGGCTGGTGCTGGACGTGACGGAGGGGGAGGCGGACGCGATCGAAAGGCTGCTGGCCCAGGCGGCCCAGGCCGGCTCGATCCGCTACGGCACCGCACGGGCCGATGCCACCACCGTCACCTGTCTGGTCGGCGATGTGACGGCCGACCGCCATGTGCATTTCGTCGACGGCGCCGGGCTGGGTTTCTGGCGCGCCTCGGTCATGCTGAAGGCGATGAAGGCGCGGGAAAAGGCTGGGCAGGAAGGCGGGGCGGCGAAGGGGATGGAAACCGCCGCCCCGAACTGAATTGGCGGAAAGTGCCGCAGGACCGGGATCAGAACCGTCCGGCCACGCGCCGGCCGGTATCGTCCGACGGCACGATCTCGGTCCCGATCGGCCAGAGAGCCAGCAGCGCAAGCTTCAGATGCGCCCAGGCGAAGGGCAGGCCGATGATGGTGATGGCAAGACCGACCGCCGAGATCAGATGGCCAAGCGCCAGCCACCAGCCGGCCAGCACGAACCAAACGACATTGCCGACGAAGCCCAAGGCGCCTGTGCCCATGTCTTCGCGCCCGCGGAACTCATCCCGGCGTACGGCGGTTTGCCCAAAGGGGAGCAGGGTGTAATGGGCGATGGTCAGGGCGGACCGGGCCCAGGGCAGGCCGACGATGGACAGAGCCATCAGAACCGCGGCCAACAGCCAGCCCAGCGCCATCCAGATGCCGCCGGTGACCAGCCACAGCAGGTTGAGGAGAAGACTGAGCAGAGACATGACACGAAACCCTCCCTTTCGCCGCAGATGTGGGGACGGTCGCACCGCGCGCCTAGAGGCGGGCCTTTCGAACCGTGGCCTTTCGGACTTTGGACACTCCAAAGATGGAGCACCCCGTCCGGCGGCGCGAAAGAGGGGGTGGTGTATGCCATCCATGCCTTGAACCGTATCCGTTCGGTCCACAGATCCGGTACAGGCATCATGACGACGCATCCGGACGGGTCCTTCGTCGGCAGCATCGCCGGCGGGCCGCCCGTTTCCGGTTCACACGGATCGGAGGCCGCATGAACGAGGCTTTGAACACCGACTCCGGCGCCGATGCGCCGAACGTCCCGGGCGACGGCGAATCGCTCTCGCCGGTGGTCGCTGCCATCCTCGGCACCGCCGTCGCGGCGGCGGCCAAGCGCGGCGGCAACGGCGATGTGGTCCGCGGGCTGATCGCCGGCCTGCGCATCCTGCGCGCCACCGTCGAGGAGGAGGCCGGCTACACCATGGCCGCCGCGGTCGACAACGCCATCCGCACCCGCCTGCTGGCCGACAACCTGTCGCGCCTGCGTGTCAGCGGGGAGAAGCCGCAGGCCATCCCATTGCCGGACCCCGGACCGGGTGCCAGCGCCGCGGCCGCCATCTTTGAAAGCGCCGCGGAATCCTGCCTGACCGTAAATGCCCATGCCGAGGACAACGGGCCTCTGGAACATGCGGTCTTCGCCTTCACCGCACAGTTGCTGCAACAGTTGGGTGGAGCGCCGGAATGGCGCAGTCTGGCCGGCGAGCTGCGCCGCCCGCTGGCGGTGGCACCGGATGGCGAGGGGGAGGAGGTGACCCTGCATTGAACGATCGCCTTGCCGGCCGGCGGCCTGTGGTCCGGACATGTCGGCAAGTCTTGGAATTTGCTTTGCTTTTGTCGTGTTTCGGCGGCGGCTGAAACCTTTTGCGGGCAGGGCGGCTTTTCGGGCCGTGTTAAGGTTTCTGCCCGATTTATCGTACGGGACGATTTGGGTTCCGCTTCGTTAGGGTTGGCTTCGGCGATGGGGCAGTCCCATCGCGGAACGCCAGCACCGGGGACCGCGACCGTGTTCTTTCACACCCAGCCTTCCACCGTCCGCGCCGGACGGGCAGATGCCGCCCGCTTTCCGGTGACCGGCTTGGCCGTGGATGGGACCGTGGACGGGGCGGGCGACCGCACGGCCGACCGTGCCGGCGATCCATCCGGACGGCGGGTGATCTTCCTTCATCCCGGCAAGGGGGCGTGGTGGCGCCTGTTGGACCATGTGCCGAAGGGCCAGGAATGGCTGACCGTGCCGGCGTCGGCCGGGGCGGCGATCCTGTCTCCCCTGCTGGTTGAGCGTGGCGGGCGCCGGCCGGTGCTGGTGGCGGGGGCGGTGACGGCGCCGCTCGCAATCGCCGCGGCGCTCGATTACCCGGAGCGGGTCGGTGGCGTGATGATCGTCGACGATGTCGGGGCCGAATCGCCGATGCGCCGCCGTTGGAATGCGCTGGCCACCCGTTTCGGTTGGGCGCTGCCGGCGGTGCTGTCCGGCGATCTGGGAGAGCTTGTTTCCGAATTGCCGGCGGTGAGGGTGCCGGTGACCCTGATGCAGGGCAGCGACCCGGCCGGCCTCTTCGCGCGGCTGGAGGACGGGCTGACCGGCTGCCGGACCTTGACGGTCGTCGCGGTGCCCGACGCCACCGCCGTCCGCCCGCGGACCCATGCGGCCGAACTGCGCGGCGCGCTGCTGGCGCTGGTCTCCGCAGTGGAGCGCGCCCAACGGTAAGAGGGCGGTAGGAGAAAAGAGGCGGTAGCGGACCTGCGCGGTGCAGGTCCTCCCGATCACAAACCCTGGCGTCACAAACTCTGGGCGGTAAGAGCGGCCTGGGTGCGGTTGCGGACGCCGAGATGCCGCAGGATCGCGGTGACGTGGACCTTCACCGTGCCTTCCGTCAGCCCCAGCTCATGGGCGATCTGCTTGTTGGATTTGCCGTCGCGCAGGCGGGCCAGAACGTCGCGCTGCCGTGGCGTCAGCTGGTCGCCGTTCCCGTTTCCCAGCGCCGTGGACTCGTCCATCGTGTCGCCGGAGCCGCTCCCGCCGTGGCCGCCATGCATCTGCTCGACACGGTCGCCGCCGCGGATCGCCTGTTCGGGAAGATAGATGCCGCCGGCAAGCACCAGCTGCAGCGCACCCAGCAGAACCTTGGCGCTGGAGGATTTCGGGATATAGCCGGCGGCGCCGTTCTCGAGGGCCGCCAGAAGGTCGGAGCGCTTCTCCGATCCCGACACCACCACCAGAAGCGCCTTCGGCAGGCTGGCATGGATGTCGCCCAGCGCCGAGAAGCCGGTCCAGCCCGGCATCCCGAGATCGAGCAGGATCAGGTCGAAGGGTCTGGTCCCATCGCACAGCGCCCGCACCTCGTCATAGGTGCTGGCTTCGAAAAACGTCATGTCGGCGTCGAATTGCGCCAGCAGCCGGCGCAGACCGTCTCGGAACAGCAGGTGATCGTCGGCGATCAGCACGTTCATCGCGGGCATTTCCAGAAGGTTGCGGCGATCCGACACCGGGATGGCGTCATCGGCCCGGACGTTCACATAGGAACGCCCGTTCTGACGCTGTAGTTCGCTTTTGGTCTTAGACCGCTTCCTCTATGCCCGTCGCACTTTCCTGGCCGAGGGGCAGGGTCACACCCCAAATTCAGTGCTCCGGAGACGGAAAAGCACTGCAAAAGGCAACGCTCCGCTCCGCCGACCGCCTGCCCCGGATGGATGGGGCGGGCGGCCAGGACGGAAGGCGGGCGAGACCTTTTGGCAGAGCGGTCGAATGGATCAGACGGTGGCGGCGACGCCGGCCTCGGCAGTCTGGTCGCCGATGCCGTTGTTCAACGCCCAGATGGCGGCCTGGGTGCGGTTGGAGGCGTTGATCTTGCGCAGCAGGCTCTTCAGGTGAACCTTCACGGTGGCTTCCGTGATGTTCAGGTGGTTGGCGATCATCTTGTTGCTGTTGCCGTTCAGCAGGCAGCGCAGGATCTGAACCTCGCGCTGCGACAGCCCCTTGCGGCGGGTCGGCAACTCGGCGCCCATGTCCTCGGTGCGGCCATTGACCAGCAGCTCGGCCAGATGGGTCGGGAACACCTTCTCGCCCATCATCACCAGCTTCAGCGATTGCATCAGCGCCTCGCAGGCGATGTCCTTCAGCAGATAGCCGCCGGCGCCTGCGCTCAAGGCCGCCGACAGCCGGCGGGTTTCCAGGTCGTTGGTCAGGATGACGACCTTGATCGACGGGTGGTTCTCACGCAGCGTGCGCATCGCATCGACTTCCTCGTCGGCGCCGCTCGGCAAGTCGATCAGGATCAGGTCGGGATTGGTGCCGGTGCCGAGCGCCGACAGGCCCTCGCGCAGGCTGCCGGCCTCGCCGACGACGTTGAAGGGCGTGCCTTCGAACAGGCGCTTCATGCCTTCACGGAAAAGCTTGTTGGCGTCGATGAGGAAAACGTTGATGGGATCCATGGTCTCAGCCCGCCTTTTGTTCCGTTCGGATCGATGTGGCGCCGATTGGCGCTTCGGAGGCATTCCCGACCTTCCGCTCCTGCGTCCGGCCCACTCACCCTCAGGGTTCGGGGGTGCCTCGTTGTGATCCATAGATACCCCCGATTTGCGCCGCGCAAAATTTCGCTTAGGTAAATTTCGCGTCGAGCAATGGGCATATGCCGTAAGCCTGCATAAGACAAGATGCGGACATAAATCAGCTCGCATTGGTCAGGTGGAATAACTGTCTGTGACAGAAAAGGGGAAATCGTTAACCTGACCCCTGTGACTTCGTCGGGACACTGAACTACAGCGGCGATGGACTGTCATAGAGAATGGATCCGGTGGATCAGGACTATGTCATCGCCCGTTGGTTGGAGTCCTACATCTCAACAGCTCGCCGTTCGGCATAAGCGTGGGCGCCGAGGCACGCGGTTCCCGAAGGGGTGAGGGGCTTCTCACGGGGGGTCGTGCCGGCCGGCTCTGTGCTGTATACGTTCTGACCGCAAGACAGCATTCGCATGCTTGAGCGGAATTTCGTTCATCCCCGGACCGGGACGCCATGTCAGACGCTTTTGATGATGATCCGCTGAACCACGCCGCTCCTGCCGCAGCCGTTCCCGCTGCTGCGCAGCGCTTCGCCTATCTGGACGGGCTGAACCCGACCCAGCGGGCGGCGGTGGAGGCTCTGGACGGACCGGTCCTGGTGCTGGCGGGTGCCGGCACTGGCAAGACGCGGGTGCTGACCACGCGGCTGGCCCATCTGCTGATGACGCGGCGCGCCGCCGCCTTCCAGATCCTGGCGGTGACCTTCACCAACAAGGCCGCCCGCGAGATGCGCGAGCGTGTCGCCCATCTGGTGGGGATCGAGCCGGAGGGCTGGTGGCTCGGCACCTTCCACGCGCTGGCCGCCCGCATCCTGCGCCGTCATGCCGAACTGGTCGGGCTGAAGTCGAACTTCACCATCCTCGACACCGACGATCAGGTCCGCCTGATCAAGCAGTTGCTGGAAGCCGCGAACATCGATTCCAAGAAGTGGCCGCCCCGTCAGGTGTTGGGCGCCATCGAGCGCTGGAAGGACCGCGGCCTGACCCCCGACCGTCTCGGCGACGCCGACGGCGGCGATGTGGCCGGCGGCAGGGTGGTGGCGATCTACCGCGCCTATCAGGAGCGCCTGCGCACCCTGAACGCCTGCGACTTCGGCGATCTGCTGCTGCACAACATCACGATCTTCCAGAACAATCCGGACGTGTTGGCGGAGTATCACCGTAAGTTCAAGTATGTTCTGGTGGATGAGTACCAAGATACGAACGTCGCACAGTATCTGTGGCTGCGGATACTCTCCCAGGCGCACAAGAACATCTGCTGCGTCGGGGACGAGGATCAGTGCCTGATCGCCGGCACGCCGGTGACCATGGCCGATGGTAGCGGGCGGGCCATCGAAGAAATCCAGGCCGGCGACGCCATCCTGTCCAACTATGGAAGCGGCGACCTGCGGCCGGCCATCGTCGCGCGGACCCATGTCAAACAGTATCGTGGCGAGGTCGTGGTCATCCGGACCAGCGCCGGCCGCCGCATCGTCAGTACGCCGGAGCATGTCCACTTCGCCGGCTATCGCCTCGGGCTGACGCCCCAGACCTACTTCACCTACCTGATGCACAAGGAAGGGATCGGCTGGCGGCTCGGCACGTCGCAGGTCTATACCGCGGGGCAAGTCAAGCCGATGGTCGGGTTCATGCAGCGCCTGCTGCAGGAACGGGCCGACGCGCTTTGGATCGTCGGAACCCACGCCAGCGAAAACGACGCGCGGGCCGACGAATACATCACGTCCCTGCGCTATCAGATCCCAACCCTCCCGTTTGTGCCGCGCAAGGGCAGGTCGGAGAATGGGCTGGTTCAGGATGCCGCCTATCTGTCGAAAGTCTTCTCGGCCTTCAACACCGACGAGAGCGCCGCACGCCTTCTGGCTGATCGGGGGCTGCCGGCGGACCATCCGCATCACCGCCCTCGCTCACGCAATGCCAGCCGGCGAAACGTCGTGGTGACGCTGTGCGGTGACCGGCGCGGCTCGACCCCGATGCACCGCATTTCCATCGTCGGCAACGACGAGCCGGGAAGTTCCGCGCTGAAGGAGCTTGGCTTCAGCATACGGGCTGCCAAAGCCGGATCCGACAGCTGGCGCGTGGAAACTGCGAACAAGGATTATGACCAGTTGATGGGCGAGGCGGAGCGGATCCGCAACGCTTTCGGTTCGGCGAACCTGATCCGCGTGGCGCGGCTGGGGACCAATTTGGGCGACGTGACGGAGGTGAACTCCCTTCCGTTCACGCCTGCCGCTTCGGTCCTTCCGGGCATGGCGATGTTCGCTGAGGATGGCAGTTACGACATCGTCGCTTCGGTAGAGCGGGAATTCTACGAAGGCACGGTTCACGATCTGGATATCGAGTCGACGCATAATTTTTCCGCCGATGGCATCTTCACCCATAATTCCATCTACGCCTGGCGCGGTGCCGAGATCGGCAACATCCTGCGTTTCGAGACCGACTTCCCCGGCGCCACCATCATCAAGCTTGAACAGAACTACCGCTCCACAGGCCATATCCTGGCCGCAGCCTCCGGCTTGATCGCCAACAACCAGGGGCGGCTGGGCAAGACGCTGTGGACCGAGGCCGACGGCGGTGAACCGGTCAAGGTCAAGGCGGTGTGGGACGGCGAGGAGGAGGCGCGATGGGTCGGCGAGGAGATCGAGACGCTCCAGCGCAAGGGCACCTCCCTGGCGCAGATCGCCGTGCTGGTCCGCGCCGGCTTCCAGACCCGCGAGTTCGAAGAACGCTTCATCACGCTCGGCCTGCCTTACAAGGTGCTGGGCGGCCCGCGCTTCTACGAGCGGCAGGAAATCCGCGACGCGCTGGCCTATTTCCGCGTGGTCAATTCCGGCGACGACGACCTGGCCTTCGAACGCATCGTCAACCTGCCCAAGCGCGGCGTCGGCCCGGCGGCGATGCAGTGCCTCTACACCGCGGCGCGGGCGCAGGGCATCCCGCTGACCGAGGCCGGCTGGGCGCTGACCGAGACGGACGAGCTGAAGCCGAAGCTGCGCGCCACCCTGCGCGGGTTGCTGCAGGACTTCTTCCGCTGGCGGACGCTGATGGCGACGGTTCCGCACACCGAGCTTGCCCGCACCATCCTGGACGAATCCGGCTACACCCGCATGTGGCAGGAGGACAAGACGCCCGAGGCGCCCGGACGGCTGGAGAACCTGAAGGAACTCATCACCGCCATGGCGGAGTTCGAGAACCTGCCGGGCTTCCTGGAGCATGTGGCGCTGGTGATGGAGAATGCCGAGGCCGCCGGGATCGAGCAGGTGACGGTGATGACCCTGCACGGCGCCAAGGGGCTGGAGTTCGACCATGTCTTCCTGCCGGGCTGGGAGGAGGGCGTGTTCCCCAACCAGCGCGCGCTGGACGAGACCGGCATCGCCGGGCTGGAGGAGGAACGGCGGCTGGCTTATGTCGGCCTGACCCGCGCCCGTCGCCGCGCCTATGTCAGCCATGCCGCCAACCGCCGGCTCTACGGCAACTGGGTCAGCGCCGTGCCGTCGCGCTTCGTCGAGGAAATCCCGCAGGACAATGTGGAGGCCGAGGCCGCCAACGGCCTGTTCGCCGGCAGCGGCGGCCGAGGGAGTTTCGGCGGCGGCTTTGGCAGCGGGGCAGGGGGGTATGGCGGAGGTGGCGGTTTCCAGTTCCGCGGCTCCACCCGGCAGGCGCCGGCGCCGAAGACGATCACGCTGGATCAGGGTGCCTATGCGGTGGCGCCGCGCGCGCGGCCCGATGCGCCCTTCGCCAAGGGAGCGCGGGTCTTCCACCAGAAATTCGGTTACGGCACCGTCGTCGCCGTGTCGGAGGACAAGCTGGAGATCGACTTCGATCATTCCGGCAGCAAGAAGGTGATGGACAGCTTCGTCGTGCCCGCCGAGAAGGCGGGCTGAATAGGGATATGCCCGGCGAGAAGGCGGGTTGATCCGACGGGTGGTCCGCTCCGTACAGGACGGGTTGCCGCACTGTGACGGCCGTCACAGCCGCGGCGGCCGGTGCGGCTCAAGATTGCAACGGTGCAACAGAAGCCGGAGGCTATCCGTCGTGTTCGGAACGGGCAGCGTCAGTTACGAGGTGCAGAGCCGCCGCGAGGGCCGCTGGCGCATCGAGGGGGCCTATACCGACCAGGAGTCGGCGATGTCGGCCGCCCGCTCGCAGCTGGCCGCTTCCGGGGTGGAGGAGGCGAAGGTGGTGAAGTTCCGCACCATCGCCGGCCTGTCGCTGGAAACCGTGATCCTGCACAAGACCGTCCCGCAGGCCCCGCGCAAGGGCCTGACCCTGGGCGGTACGGCGGAGGGGGCGCCGCTCTGCCGCACGCCCGACGATCTGCGCGGCTTCGAGAGCCGGGTGGTGATCGGCCGGCTGCTGCGCCCCTATCTGGACGCCCAGCGCATCACCCCGACCGAACTGCTGCATTCCTGGCCGCTGTTCCGCCGGTTCGAGGAGCAAGGGGCGCTGCTGGGCGCCGCCATCCATGCCGTCGCCCGCCATCATGCCGACATCCACGGCGTTTCCCACGCCGCCCGCGCTCGCGAACTGCGCCAACTGGTGGAGGCGGTCACCGGGGCCGCCCGCGATGCGCTGGCCGAACGGCGCCGGCTGCCGCGCTTCGATACCGCCGACCTGCCCGGCACCAGCCGCCGCATCGAGGAAGCGGTGGAACCGGCCGGCCACGATGCGCTGTTCCTGATCCTGCTGTGCCAGCATCTGGAGGCCGGCGGACCGCTGGCGGGGAAGCTGGATCTGCTGCTGGCGATGATGGGCGAGGATGCCGAACCGCGCCATCTCGCCCTGCTGGACGGGGTGGTCGCCGACATCATGGGGTCCGCCGACACGGTGAAGGAGCTGCTCGGCGCGCAGCCCAGCCTGCATGCCGGGCTCTGCGTGCTGGCCGACGGGCTGTTCGACCGCGATCCCGATCCGGCGCTGGCGCCGATGGTCGGCTCGTTGCGCCGGGTCTGCCGCCTTGCCCTGCAGGGCCGTGCGCCGCAGAGCCGGGCCGTCCTGCTGGAGCGCCTGCGCCAGAGCATCGCCGGCGACCAGCCGCTCGACCGTCGCGACGCCAAGGCGGATGGGATGCTGACCCACGACCTTGCCGACCGGATGAAGGGGGCGGACGGTGTGCTGCTCGGCGGGGCGGCGATGGAGAAGGCGCTGGAGCGCCGGCTGCTGCGCCACCGCCAGTCGGTCCTGCGCGCCCAGGGCATGCATGACATTGCCGATCGGTTGTCGGGGCGGTAACGGGCGGTCGGACGATTAAGGATTCTCCCGATAACCTGAAACCTTGGTCTCTTTCCGGCTTGATGCTAAAAACGCCGCTTATGTTCTCGCGTCGTCGTCGGAAAGCCCCTGTCATGTCGCAAACCCCGCTCTGGCGCATCGCGCTGGTCGTTCCCGAAGCCCATGCGCCGGCCTTCGCCGAGGCGGTGGGGGACCATGCCGATGCGGTGTCGACCTTCGAACTGGAGGAGGGCGGCAACTGGCTGGTGGAGGCGACTCTGTACGGCGCCCCGGACGAGGCGCGGCTGCAATCCCGCGTCGCCGTGCTGGCCAAGGCGCTGGGGATCGAGGAGCCGAAGCTGGCGGTCGAGAACCTGCCGCCGATCGACTGGGTCTCGCACAGCTACCAGGGCTTCCCGCCGATTCGCGCCGGGCGCTTCTTCGTCCACGGCTCCCACCATGAGGGCATCGTGCCGGCCGGCAGCATTCCTCTGCTGGTCGACGCCGCCACCGCCTTCGGCACGGGGGAGCATGGCTCGACCAACGGCTGCCTGCAGGCGCTCGACCGTTTGTCCCGCCATTTGAAGCTGCCGCGCGGCGGCCGGCGCGGCGCGCTCGACATGGGCTGCGGCTCCGGCATCCTGGCGCTGGCGGTCGCCAAGCGCTGGCGCGTGCCGGTCACCGCCGTCGACATCGATCCGGAGGCCGTGCGCGTCACCCTCATCAACGCGGCGCTGAACGGGCAGAAGCACATGATCCGCGCCCAGGGCGGCGACGGATATCACACCCCGATCGTCGGGCGGCACAAGCCCTATACGCTTATCACCGCCAACATCCTGGCCCGCCCGCTGTCGCGCATGGCGCCGCAGCTGCGCCGCCACCTGAAGAAGGGTGGTTATGCCGTGCTGGCCGGCCTGTTGAACCGGCAGGAACGCCACGTCATCCAGGCCCACCGCAACCAGGGTCTGCGTCTGGTGGCACGCATTCCGGTCGGGGAATGGACCACTCTTGTGGTGAAGCGTTAATCCAGGGGCCGTTGAAACCAAAGGGCCGTGATGCGACTTCCCCTAGGGACGATGTTCCGACACGTTTCTGGGGAGCCACCATGCTGAACCGCATCCGGTCCTTGTTCGCAGGCGACGACGGCGTCGAGCCGGGCGAGGACGCCCTGCAGGCCGCCGCCGCCGCCCTGATGGTCGAGGCGGCGCGCACCGACAACACCATCTCCGAGGCGGAGCGCGACCGCATCATGGCCGTCGCCCGCCGTCACTTCAAACTGAGCGAGGAAGAGGCGCAGGACCTGCTGTCCGCCGCCGTCTTCGACACCGAGGACGTGTCGCCCTACCATCGCTACGTCAGTGTCATCATGGACCGCTGCCCGCCCGGCCAGCGCATCTGGATCATCGAGATGCTGTGGGAGGTCGCCTACGCCGACGGCGTGCTGAACGACCTGGAGTCGAGCCTGCTGCGGCGGATCGGCGGGCTGCTGCACATCTCCGACGTCGAGCGCGGCGAGGCTCGCAAGCGCGTGCTGGCGCGGCTGGGGCTGCCGGACGATGCGGGGTTGCCGGCCTGAGAGGGCGGGTTCTTGCGAGGTTAGACCCCCACCTTAATCCTCCCCCGCTGGGCGGGGGAGGAGACCGGTGCTTGTGCGGCAGAGTAGCGGCAGTCCCTCCCCCGCCCAGCGGGGGAGGATAGGTGGGGGTCTAACCTCGCAAGACTCCACACTCTCCCACTCCAACCGGCATAGCCGCCGCCCCGCCGCTTGCGCAGTGCCTGCGGGGTGCCTAGCCTGTGGCCACAGGATTCACTCTTCCAAGGAACAGGTTCCGTGCTCAGCGCGATTCCCTCCGCTGCCTATCGTGGCGACGACGCCCTTGCGACCCTGCTGACCGAGGCCGGGACCGGCCGGTCTCCTGCCGATGTCCGCGCGCTGCTCGCCGGCGTGCTGGCGGCGCCGGAGGGGGAGGAACCCGCCGCCTGGACGGTGCTGGTTGGAGAAAACCTCCCGCCGCCCCTGACCGAACAGCTCCAGGCGCTGAAAGCGCTGCTGGCCGCCGAGGCACCGACCGTCCAGCCCGGCCCCGCCCAGCGTCTGGCGGCTTTGCGTGCCGCGCTGAAGCGCCGCGATCTCGACGGCTTCATCGTGCCGCGCGGCGACGAGCATCAAGGCGAATATGTGCCGCCGCGGGCCCAGCGGCTGGGCTGGCTGACCGGCTTCACCGGATCGGCCGGCAATGCGGTGGTCGCCGCCGACCGTGCGGCGATCTTCGTCGATGGCCGCTACACCCTCCAGGTCCGCAGCGAGGTGCCGGCCGACCTATACGAATACAAGCATCTGGTCGAGGACCCGCTGACCGACTGGATCATCGCCGCCCTGCCGGACGGCGGCCGTTTCGGCTTCGATCCCTGGCTGCACACCATCGGCTGGGTGGAGAAGACCCGCGCCGCGCTGGAACGCGCCGGTATCCTGCTGGTGGCGTGTGAAGACAATCCGCTCGATTCGGTATGGCAGGGCCAGCCGCCGGCTCCGCTCACCCCCGTGGTGCCGCAGGACGAGGATTTCGCCGGCGAAAGCTCCGCCGACAAGCGGGCGCGCCTGGCCGACGAGTTGGGGCAGAAGGGCATCGCCGCCGCCGTGCTGACCCAGCCGGACAGCATCGCCTGGCTGTTGAACATCCGTGGTGCCGACGTGCCCTGCACGCCGCTGCCGCTGTCCTTCGCCATCCTGTCCGCCGATGCGTCGGTGGAGCTGTTCCTCGACCCGCGCAAGCTGGCGCCGCAGACCCGCGCCCATCTCGGCAATCAGGTGCGGGTGCGGCCGGTGGAGGAGTTCGGCCCGGCGCTCGACGCCGTCGCCCGCGGCTCCGCCCGTGTGCTGGCCGACCCGTCCTGCACCTCCGCCTGGATCGTCGACCGCCTGCATCTGGCCGGTGCGAGGGTGGAGCGGGACGGCGATCCCTGCGCCTTGCCCAAGGCCTGCAAGAATGCGGCGGAGCTGGCCGGCACCCGCGCCGCCCATGTCCGTGACGGCGCCGCGCTCGTCCGCTTCCTGCACTGGTTCTCGGAAGAGGCGCCGAAGGGCATGCTGACCGAGTTGGCGGTGGTGGAGCGCCTGCTGGCCTGCCGCCGGGAGAATGAGCGCTTCCGCGGCGTCAGCTTCGACACCATCGCCGGGGCCGGTCCCAACGGCGCCATCGTCCATTACCGCGTCACGCCGGAGACTGACCGCCGGCTGGAGCCGGGGAGCCTATTCCTGCTGGACAGCGGTGCGCAGTATCTGGACGGCACCACCGACGTGACCCGCACGCTGGCGGTCGGCGAGTTGGACCCGGCGCTGGCGGCGGAGATGCGCGACCGCTTCACCCGCGTGCTGAAGGGCCACATCGCGCTGTCCACCGTCCGCTTCCCGCAGGGCACGACGGGCTCGCAGTTGGACGTGCTGGCGCGTCTGCCGCTATGGCAGGCAGGGCTGGACTACGACCATGGCACCGGCCACGGCGTCGGCAGCTTCCTGTCGGTGCATGAGGGGCCGCAGCGGGTGTCGAAGGTCGGCAACACCGTCGCCCTGCAGCCGGGCATGATCCTGTCCAACGAGCCCGGCTATTACAAGACCGGCGCCTATGGCATCCGCATCGAGAACCTGATCGTCGTCCGGCCGGTGGAGCCGGAAGGCGAACTGGCAGGCGAATTGGCTGGGGCCGAGCGTCCGCTTCTGGAGTTCGAGCCGCTGACCCTGGTGCCGATCGACCGGTCGGTGATCGAGCGGGCGCTGCTGAACGACGCGGAGGCCGCCTGGGTCGACGCCTATCATGCGCGGGTGCGCGAGTCGCTGTCGCCGCTGCTGGACGAGGCGGCCCGCCGCTGGCTGGAGCAGGCGACCGCCCCCCTGTAACGGGAGCGGACGGCTGTATCAAATCATGGCCCATTGCTGGGGGCGGCCCTGATTCCGCAGGATGTTGCCGTCCGTGGTAACACGTTCTTTACCAGCCTGCTGCAGTGTGACCCAAGGGGATGACTTTTGGCGGCAGTTAGGGCACTACAGTCGGCATCACTTCCCGGATTACGGCGCAGCCCCCGCGCCGGGTGGGCGTAACGGCCGGTCAGACACCGGCAACGGATTATTGCGGAGACGTCTAGATGAAGATCCTCGTCGTCGATGATTACGCCACCATGCGGCGCATCGTGCGGAACCTGTTGACCCAGATCGGCTACACCGACATCGACGAGGCCGGCGACGGCGTGTCGGCGCTGGCGAAGCTGCGTGAGAGCAAGTTCGGCCTCATCATCTCCGACTGGAACATGGAGCCGATGACCGGTCTGCAGCTGCTGAAGGAAATCCGCGCGGACGCGAAGCTGGCGGCGACGCCCTTCATCATGGTCACCGCCGAGAGCAAGACCGAGAACGTGATCGCCGCCAAGCAGGCCGGCGTGAACAACTATATCGTCAAGCCCTTCAACGCCGACACGCTGAAGCAGAAGATCCAGGCCGTCATCGGCGGCTGATCCTCGGTTTTCGTGATCGCGACTGACTGTTCGGTCCGGGCGGACGGCGGCATCTGCCGTTCGGTGCCCGGTCCATAGGGCGGCTGGCGAATCCAGTTTGGGGAGTGGACCGGTTTGGAGCAGCTTCCGCAGCTGTCCGATGAGGAGTTCGAGCAGATCGAGGACGCCATCGCCCGATCGGCGAAGGGCAGGGCGTTCCTGCGGCGGCTCCACCGGCGGTCCCTTGGGGCCGCGACGGAGGAAGTGCGCGCCATGCTCCAGGAGTTCCGCGACTCCTGGAATCGCCAGAACGAGGCGGTGGAGGCCGGCAAGCATGTCGGCGTCCTGCGCCGCGAGCTGATGGAAATGGCCGCCTCGATCGAGCAGGCGAGGCGGGAAGTGGCGGCGCTACGGCCCCCGGACGGGTCGGGCGACAAGATCCTGTCCGCCACCAACGAGCTGGACGCCATCGTCATCTCGACCGAACGCGCGTCCTTCGAGATCCTGAACGCCGCGGAACGGCTGATGGATCTGGCGGGCAAACTGCGGTCCAGCGGTGCCGATCCCGCGATGTGCGGCGAGATCGACACGCAGGTGAACGACATCTTCACCGCCTGCTCCTTCCAGGATCTGACCGGCCAGCGCACCAGCAAGGTCGTCAACGCGCTCCGCTACATCGAGCAGCGCGTCATGGCCATGATCAGCATCTGGGGCGAGGATGGGCTGGCCGGCATCATCGTCAAGGAAGAGCAGACGGACAGCCGTCCCGACGCCCATCTGCTGAACGGTCCGCAGCTGGACGGCCATGGCGTCAGCCAGGCCGACGTGGACAGCATGTTCGACAGCCCGGCCCCGGCGCCGGCCCCGGTCGCGGCCCCGCCTCCTCCACCGCCCGCGCCGGTCCAGTCGAGCCAAGCCGACATCGACAGCATGTTCGATAGTCCGGCCCCCGCCCCTGCGCCGGCGCCGGCTGCGGCTCCGGTCCAGTCGAGCCAGGCGGATATCGACAGCCTGTTCGATTCGCCCGCACCCGCCGCGGCTCCGGCGGTGGCGAGCCAGTCGGACATCGACAGCATGTTCGACACGCCCGCACCCGCTCCGGCAAAGAAGCCGGTGCCGAAGCCGCCGGGCGCCGCACCGAAGGCCAAGGCCGCTCCCAAGCCCGCCGCCCCGCCTCCGCCGCCCGCCGCGGCAGAGCCGCCGGCACCGCTGGATCAGGCGGCCATCGACGCCCTGTTCGGATAGGGGGCGGTCCGACTCCGGCGCAGGCATTCAGATAAGGGCATTCCGACCCGGGCATTCAGGCTCTCTCCCGATTGACCGCCTCCGCCCGCCGATGGCTGGATGGCGTGCGGTCAGCCGATCCAAACGCAGAACCGACGCACGCGACCAGACATCCACCACATACAGGCCACTGGCGGCCGTTTCCGAGAGGCGGGACCGAGAATGAAGCAGATGACCAAGCCCTTCATGGCCGAGCTTCAGAAAGCCCGCAAATCCGGGCATCCCTTCCAGTCCCTGATCGAGGACGGTGCGGCGGCTCCGACCCTTCCTGTGCCGGCCCCGGTTGTCCAGGCCGACAACACCGAAGTGCTGCGCGCCATCGGCGATCTCGGCGCCAAGCTGGACCGCTTCCTGACGATGGACGCGGCGCAGATCGACCAGATTCAGGTGGAGATCGCCGACATCTCCGGCCGCATCAAGGCGACCAAGGTGGAAATGGCGGCCATCCGCCACCCGCTGGCCGGCGACGACAAGTTCCAGCAGGCCAGCCAGGAACTGAGCGCCGTCGTCGCCGCGACGGAGGCCGCGACCAACACCATCATGGCCTGCGCCGAAGAACTGGAAGAGGTGGTGTCGGAACTGAAGTCGTCCCTGCCGGAGGGCTATCACAACGACCGCGTCAACGACATGGTCGACGTCATCGTCCGCATCTACGAAGCCTGTAACTTCCAGGATCTGACCGGCCAGCGCATCACCAAGGTCGTCCGAGCCATGTCCTTCATCGAAGAGCGCGTCGACGCGATGATGGGCCTGTGGAACAAGCGCGAGTTCGAGGCGATGCCGCTGCCGCCGTCCGTCACCAAGAAGGACGAGGATCTGGACCTGCACGGTCCGGCCGAAGCCACGCCCGAAAGCGGCAACATCAGCCAGGCCGACATCGACGCGCTGTTCGGCTAAGGCGCTTATCCGCAGATTTTCCGCCAGGGGCGGGGAGGGGCATATCGCCCGCCCCCGCGTTACCGCTTGCGGCGCCCTCACCCCGGCGTGCTATACAGGGGCAACTTCGAAAGCGCCCAAGACGACGATGCTTCCTCGCCCGTACCGCCTGCCGCTGACGGCCATCCTCCTGTCCGCCGCCCTGTCCGCCTGTTCCTCCACCAAGGAGGACGCGTATGTCGAACGCCCGGCCGACCAGCTTCTGTCGGAAGCCGACGCGGCGATGCGCGAGGACGCCTTCAAGAAGGCCGCGAAGCTCTACGACGAGGTGGAGCGCCAGCATCCCTATTCGGATTCGGCCAGCAAGGCGCAGCTTCTTGCCGCCTATGCCCACTATCAGGACCTGAAGTACGACGACGCCATCCTGGCGCTCGACCGCTTCATCCAGCTTCATCCGGGCAGCCCGGATGTCGACTACGCCTATTATATGCGGGCGCTGTGCTATTACGAGCAGATCACCGACGTGCGCCGCGATCAGAAGATGACGCGTCAGGCGCTCGACGCCCTGCAGGAAGTGGTCCGCCGCTTCCCCGAAAGCAAATACGCCCGCGACGCGAAGCTGAAGATCGACCTGACCAACGACCACCTCGCCGGCAAGGAGATGGAGGTCGGGCGCTTCTACCTGCGTCAGCATCAGTATACCGCCGCGATCAACCGGTTCCGCGCCGTCGTTGAAAATTACCAGACCACGTCCCATGTGCCTGAGGCGCTGCACCGCCTGGTGGAGTGCTATCTGGCGCTGGGCGTGACCGACGAGGCGAAGGCCGCCGCGGCCGTGCTCGGCCACAACTTCCCCGGCAGCGAATGGTACACGGACAGCTACGCACTGCTGGTGGACGCCAATCTGCGTCCCGAGCGAAACGAGAAGTCGTGGCTCAATCGAGCCTGGAACTCCCTGTTCTAGGACGCTCCATGCTCGTGTCGCTGACGATCCGGGACGTCGTCCTGATCGAGCGGCTGAGCCTGTCCTTCCGCAAGGGCCTGTGCGCCCTCACCGGCGAGACCGGTGCCGGCAAGTCCATCCTGCTCGACGCGCTGGGGCTGGCCCTTGGCGCGCGTGCGGATTCCGGGCTGGTGCGCCATGGCGCCGATCAGGCCTCCGTCACCGCGGAGTTCGAGCTGTCCGGCGACCACCCGGCCTTCGCCATCCTGAAGGAACAGGGGCTGGACGCCGATTCGGGCGACGGCGCGGCCGGTTACCAAACACTGGTGATCCGCCGCACCGTCAACACCGATGGGCGCAGCCGCGCCTGGGTGAACGACCAGCCGGTCGGCGTTGGCCTGCTGAAGACGCTGGGCGCCGAGCTGGTCGAGGTGCATGGGCAGTTCGACACCCACGGCCTGCTGAACCCGCAGACCCACCGCGGCGTGCTCGACGCCTATGCCGGGCTGTCGGCGCAAGCGGCGCAGGTCGCCGCCGCGCATCGGGCTTGGCGTCAGGTCGAGGATGCGCGCCATTCCGCCGCCGCCGACATCGCCCGCGCCCGCTCCGAAGAGGAATATCTCCGCCACGCCGTGGCCGAGCTGGATGCGCTCGCCCCCAAGGCCGGCGAGGAGGAGGAACTGTCGGAGACCCGCGCGGTGCTGATGCATCGCGAGAAGCTGGTCGACGGCATGAACGCCGCCTATGCGGAACTGTCGGGCGACCGCGGTGTCGAACGCGCGCTGTCCTCGGCCATCCGCACCCTGTCCCGCATCGCCGACAAGGCCGGCGGCACGCTGGACCCGGTGATCGCCGCCCTCGACCGCGCTGCCACCGAGGCGGGGGAGGCCATCGCCGCGCTGCAGGCCGCCTCCAGCAGTGTCGACATGGACCCGCGGGCGCTGGAGAAGCTGGAGGAGCGGCTGTTTGCGCTGCGCGCCGCCGCCCGCAAGCATGGCGTCGATGTCGATGCGCTGGCCGCTCTGCGCGAGGAGATGGCCGGACGCCTGCTGCTGATCGAGGATCAGGGCGACCTGCTTGCCAAGCTGGCGAAGGAGGCCGAACAGGCCCGCGCCGCCTTCCACAAGGCCGCCGAGGCGCTGGGCGCCGCCCGTCGCGAGGCCGCCGGCCGTCTGGATGTTGCGGTCGCCGGCGAACTGGCGCCGCTGAAGATGGAAAAGGCCAAGTTCCGCACGCTGGTCGAGCCGCTCGACGAGTCGGAATGGAATGCGGCCGGCATCGACCGCGTCGCCTTCCAGGTCGCCACCAACCCCGGGTCCCCGCCGGGTGCCTTGAACAAGATCGCGTCGGGCGGCGAATTGGCGCGCTTCATGCTGGCGCTGAAGGTGGTGCTGGCCCAGACCTCCACCGTCGGCACGCTGGTGTTCGACGAGGTCGATACCGGCATCGGCGGCGCCGTCGCCGCGGCGGTGGGCGAGCGTCTGGAAACGCTGGGCCATGGCCTGCAGGTGCTGGTCGTCACCCACAGCCCGCAGGTCGCGGCGCGCGGCGCCGTTCACCTGAAGGTGCAGAAGTCGCAGAAGGGCGAGCAGGTCACCACCGGCGTCGCCGAACTGGACGGCGACGAGCGGCGCGAGGAGATCGCCCGCATGCTGTCCGGCGCCACCGTCACGGCAGAGGCCCGCGCGGCCGCCGACAGCCTGATCGCCGGCCGCGGCTGACGCCCAGAGCGGATGCTCTGAAAAGGAGCATCACTTCCCCGCCAGCGCCTTGGCATGGCGGCGGAACAGACGGACCAGAGCATCCACCACCGCTGCCACGGCCGGCGCCTCGCGCCGGTCGCGGTGGACCAGCAGATGAACATCCTCGCCGAGCGCGGCCGGCGGATCGACGACGCGGACCAGCGCTGGTTCGGCATCGCCCAGTACGCAGGGCAGCAGCGTCATCCCCATTCCGCGCCGGGCGGCGTCGAGCCGCATCGGCAATTCGCTGAGCCGCGCCACGATTCGGGCGCCGCGATCCCGGATCGTATCGTCCACCCAACCCGATTGTGACGGCCGCCGCCGGGTTTCCGGCAGGCCGACCACCGGAACGCCATCCCAGCGGCCGGACCAATCGTCGCGAAGTTCCCGCTTTGCATAGAGGGTGAAGCCGAAGTGTCCCAGCCGGCGGGTGACCAGATCGCCCTCGGCCGGCACCCGGTCCATGCGCAGCGCGATGTCGGCCTCGCGCTGGGCGAGGTTCAAGGGGTTGCGGGTGCTGAGGATGGTCAGGTCGGCGCCGGTATCCGCCAGCAGATCGGACAGATGCAGGGTGAGGAAGGCGGAGACGGACGTGGTTGCCGTCACCCGCACCGGCCGGGCCGTTGCGGCCAGCCGGTCGGCATTGCGGGCGAAGGCCGCGGCGGCATCGCCCATGGCCGCAGCACTGTCCAGCACGGAGCGGCCGAGCGCCGTCAGTTCCAGCCGGTTGGGCAGCCGGTCGAACAACGGACCGCCCACCGTCTCTTCCAACCGCTTCAGCCGGCGGCCCAGGGTCGGCGGGCTCAGCCGCAGGCGCTGTGCCGCTGCGGTCAGGCTGCCGCTGTGCGCCGTGGCCAGGAAGGCGCGGATATCCTCCCAGTCGAGATCCGCATCGTCGATCATCCAGTCCCCATCCGAATCGCCCCATCCGAATTGCCTGGGCCGGCGGGGCGGGCGGATGTCGTCACCGTGGCAGCAGGCCATGAAGGGCGGCGTGCTGCAGCAGCATGATGGTCTTGCCATCCAGGATCGCCCCGCTGCCGACCATGGCAAGGGCATCGGCGAACGTCAACTCGACCACCTCGATGTCCTCGCCTTCTTCGGCAACCCCGCCGCCCTCACTGCGATCGGCGGCGCGGTATTCGGCGACGAAGAAGGCCAAACGCTCCGTCACCGAACCGGGGCTCATGAAGGCATCGAACACCCGGCGCGGCGCCTGGACGGTCACGCCCAGCTCCTCCGCTGCCTCGGCCCGGATCGCCTCTTCCGGACTGCGGTCGTCGAGCAGGCCGGCGCACACCTCAAGCAGAGGCTCGGCGTGGCCGTTGACGTAGGCGGGAAAGCGGAACTGCCGGGTTAGCAGGACGGTGCCGCGGGTCGGATCGTACAGCAGCAGGGCGGCCCCGTTGCCACGGTCATAGGTCTCCCGGCTGAGGGTCTGCCAACTGCCGTCGCGGCGGCGGTAATCGAAAATGGTCTTCTTCAGCACATACCAGTCGTCGGACAGCAGCGTGACCTCACGGATGCGGATGCGGTCGTCCTGACCTGCGGCCAGCGTCGTCATTGCGGGAATCCTGTGGCGGTTGGAAAGGCCGGCATCCTGCGCCGCCGTCGGCTTTCGAGCAGCCCGTCAGGGATGAAAGGTCCCACTGCGGAATTTTGGGGGTCGCGCGTCCGGTTCTCGGGCCACGTATTTCTGGTTGTAGAAAGCCGGCACCAAGTTCTGACGATCTCGCGCAATGCCAAAGCTTGGCGGTTCAAATCACGCGCAGAACGCTCAGGTGCTTATCCTATGTTAAGTTAACAAGCCTTAATGAGAGCATAGGTATAGCCATTTTGGAGCGTTGCGGCCTTCCATCCACCTGCCTAAATTGTTGACGAAATCCCTTGGCAGTGCGTGACAAACGCCGCCGGTCCAGCTTCCGCTTGAGGTCGCGTTTGTCCGAAGTCTTTGTTCGATGAGCGGACCGGTTCCTTCGGGGTCTGTAGACCTCACCGATTGTGACCGGGAGCCCATTCACCAGCTTGGTCTTATCCAGCCCACCGGATTCCTGATCGCCGTTACGGCCGATTGGATCGTCCTGCATGTCTCGGCCAATATCGGCCGCTGGCTGGGGGTGGAACCCGAAGACCTGCTGGGGCTTCCGCTGTCCCGCGTGATCACCGGTGAGGCGCTGCACACCATCCGCGGCCGGTTGCAGGTCGCCCACATCAACGGCAGCGTCGAGCGCGCCTTCGGCGTCCATCTGTCCGAACTCGCTCCAATCTGCGACGTCGCCGTTCACCTGTCCGGCTCCGCCATCGTGATCGAAGCGGAGCCGAGCGAGGGGGAGGGGCCGCAGGACTCCGGGTCGCTCCTGCGCTCGATGATCGCGCGGGTCCAGAACACCCGCGGCTTCGATGCCTTCTGCCGCGAGGCGGCGCGCCAGATGCGGGCGCTGACCGGCTTCGATCGGGTGATGGTCTATCGCTTCGGCCCCGACGGGGCGGGGGAGGTGATCGCCGAATCGGCGGTGCACGGCATCGGCAGCTTCCTTGGCCAGCGCTATCCGGCCTCCGACATCCCGCAGCAGGCCCGGCGCCTGTACGAACGCAATTGGCTGCGCTGCATCGCCGACGTGAATGCGCCGCCGGTGCCGGTGGTGCCGACGCTCGATCCCACGGGGCAGCCGCTGGACCTGTCGCTCAGCCTGCTGCGCAGCGTCTCGCTGATCCATGTCGAATATCTGCGCAACATGGGTGTCAACGCCTCGCTGTCGGTGTCGATTCTGCGGCATGGCAAGCTGTGGGGTCTGTTCGCCTGCCACCATCGCCATGCCCGCTCGCTTTCCTTCGAACGGCGCACCACCGCCGAACTGTTCGGCCAAATGGCCTCGCTTCTGCTGGAGGGACGCGAGCGCGAACAGGAAAGCCAGCACGAGGCCCAGGCCCGCCGCGCCCATGTCCGCATCATGTCGATGCTGGCCGACAGCGAATCGCCGCTGGAAAACCTGCTCACCTTCGCGGCGGAGCTGCGGACGCTGATCGAGTGCGACGGCTTCGCCTGCTGCATCGACGGCCAATTGCATATGGAGGGCGAGACGCCAACGCGGGAGGAGACGCAGGGCATCATGCGCTTCCTCCATCGGACGCCGCCCAGCAAGGTCTATCTGACCGACGAATTGGGGGCCGTCCACCCGCCGGCCCGCGACTTCACCGAACGGGCCTGCGGATTGCTGGCCATCCCAGTCTCGCGCATGCCGCGCGACTATCTGGTCTTCTTCCGCAAGGAGCTGATCCGCACCGTCACTTGGGGCGGCGACCCGACCAAGCCGGCGCAATATGGCCCCAACGGTCCGCGCCTGACCCCGCGCAAGAGCTTCGAGGCCTGGAAGGAAACCGTGCGCGGCCGGTCCAAGCCCTGGGCCGAGCTGGATGAGCGCAACGCCGAATCCCTGCGGGTGACGCTGCTGGAGGTGGTGTTGCGGCTGGCCGACATCGCCGGCCGCACCCGCAAGGAGGCGACCGAGCGGCAGGAGCTGCTGATCGCCGAACTGAACCATCGCGTCCGCAACATCCTCAGCCTCGTCCGTGCCCTGGTGCGGCAGAGCGAAACCGGGGCGGAGACGGTGCAGCAGTTCGCCGCCATCGTCGCCGGCCGCATCGAGGCGCTGGCCCGCGCCCATGATCAGATCACCGCCGACAATTGGGGGCCGGCATCCCTGCGCGCCCTGGTCGCGGCGGAGATCGGCGCCTATCTGTCGGCCAAAAGCGAGCGGGTGCGGCTGACCGGGCCGGAGGTGCTGCTGGCGCCGCAGGCCTTCTCCGTCTTCGCGCTGGTGGTGCATGAACTGACCACCAATTCGGCCAAATACGGTGCGCTCAGCGACAGCGGCGGCTGGGTGGAGGCCGTCTGGTCGATCGACGAGGGCGGACGGCTGCAGATCGACTGGCAGGAGAATGGCGGTCCGCCGGTGCGGGCGCCCTCGCGCGTCGGCTTCGGCACCACGGTGATCGAGCGCTCCGTCCCCCACGATCTGCAGGGCGAGGCCGAGGTGACCTATGCCCTGTCGGGCTTGCGGGCGCGTTTCATGATCCCGGCCCAGTATGTCACCGTCGCCGCCAGCCTGCCGGGGGGCGGGCGGCGCAGCCTGCCGGTGCCTGCGGCCGATTTCTCAATCGATGGTCCGGTGCTGCTGCTGGAAGACAATATGATCATCGCCATGGCGACGGAGGACGTGTTGCTGAGCTTCAGCGCCAGCCGCGTCAACACCGCCGCCGGCGTCCGCCACGCCCTGCGCCTGATCGACGAGGACCCGCCGGTGGTCGGCGTGCTGGACATCAACCTGGGCAACGAGACCTCGCTCGCGGTCGCCGAACGGCTGCGGGAACTGGGGATCCCCTTCGTGTTCGCGACCGGCTATGGCGAGAGCGCCGCGGTGCCGGAGCGGTTCGCGGACGTGCCGGTGCTGAAGAAGCCTTACGGGTCGGATCAGGTGGTGCAGGTGCTGGCGTCGGTGATGGGGTAGGTAGGTTACTTGCTGAATTAGACCCCCACCTAACCTCCCCCGCCCAGCGGGGGAGGTTAGGTGGGGGCAAATCGAAGCCCATCCCTTAACCGCCCCTCACCGCCGCGTACCGCGCGAACAGCGCCACGCTGACCGCCACCGTGGCGTTCAGCGACTCCACCGCGCCGGTCGTCGGCACCGACAGCCGCGTCGCTGGGCAGTCGGCCGGCACGCCCTGGCCTTCCTCGCCCAGGATCAGCCGCATGTCGGCCGGCCAGTCGAAGCGCGTCAGATCCTCGCCCCCACCGTCCAGCGCATAGAGCGGCCCGGCCGCGTCGTTCACCGCCGACCATCGCGGCCCACGCAGCAGAGTCAGCGCGAACTGCGCATTCGATGCTGCCCGCAGGCATTTTGGATGAAAGGGATGCGCAGCCCCCTCCAGCAGCACGATCCGCGACACCCCAAACGCCGCCGCGCTACGCAGCAAAGCACCCAAATTGCTGGGATCGCCCAGCGCACAGAGCAGTTCCAGCCCCTGCGGCGGCTGCGACAGGTCGATGGCTGGCATCTTCGGCACCGCGCCGACCAGCAGCGGGAAACCGGTACCCGACACGTCGAGCGTCCGGAACAGGGCAGGGGCCAACTGCACCGGCTCCACCCCCGGCGGCAGGCGCCAGGCGGATATCTGCGCCGGGTCGGTGAACAGCAGCCGCTCGAACCGGTCGGGATGCTGGCGCAGCGCCTCCGGCACGGTCTTCAGGCCGGCCAGCAGGAACTTGCCGTTCTTCTTCAGCCCACGGCTTTCCAGCGCCGATTCCCACAGCTTGAACTGCGGGTTCTGCGGGCTTTCGATCAGCAGGGGCGGGCGGGTCATGGCAACGGGCTTTCCGGCAAGGGGATGCCCCTGCCTAGCACAGCAGCGTCCCCAAAGTCAGGGGTTCAGGCGGCGGCCGAGGAACAGCAGCGGACCGCGCTGGCAGGCGTCGGTGAAGCCGGCGCGCTGGTAGAACTCGACATTGCGGGCGAAGACGGCGGTGACCAGATGCACGCCGGGCAGACCGTCGGCCCGGCAATCCTCGGCGAAGCGGTCGACCAGCCGGCGGCCCAGCCCATGCTCCCGCCAGCCCGGCCGGACATTCACATGGAAATGGGCGGGATATGCGGTGAAATGGTCGGCGAAGACCTCGTATTTCGGGATGCGCCGCGCCAACTCAACCGAGCCGGCGCTGTCCTTGCAGCCGGTGAGATAGCCGACCACCAGCCCGTCGCCTGCCACCGCCATCCAGATGTCCCGCGGCGCCTCCGCCACGAACCAGCCGGTCCAGGTGGAGAGGAAGGCGGCGCGGTCGGCATCCGACGCGAACTCCGTCCGGGTGGTGGAGGCGAAGAAGATGTCCTCCAGGGCAGACAGCGCCGCCGCGCGGTCCGGCAGTGCGGTCAGGCGCTCCAGCCGGATGTCTCCACCCGCCGTCATCACTTCCGCTGTGCGGTCTGGACCGACAGGCTGCGCGGGGCCAGCATGGTGTAGTGGCCGCGCGCCTTCATCACGCCGGCCCCTTCCTCCGCCTGCTGGCCGTGGCCCCAGAACAGGTCGCCGCGCACGGGACCCTTGATGGCGCCGCCGGTGTCCTGTGCCACCACCAGCCGGTTGATGGCGCCGCCCGGCACCGGGGCGTCGCGCACCTCCAGCCAGAGCGGGACGCCCAGCGGGATATGCTTGACATCGACGGCGAGGCTGCGGCCGGGGGTCAGCTCCATGTTGCGGGCGCCGCGGGCGCCAACCTCGGGCTTGACCTTGAAGAAGACGTAGGAGGGATTGAGGTTCATCACCCGCTGGGCCTCGGCCGGATGGTCCTTCAGCCAGCGGCGGATCGTCTGCAAGGACATCTGTTCCGGCGTGGCGTCACCGATGTCGATGATATGGCGGCCGATCGGGTAATAGCTGTGACCGTTCTGGCCGGCGTAATGGATGCCGACCACCGAGCCGTCGGCCATGACCGCCCGGCCGGAGCCCTGGATTTCCAGGAAGAAGGCGTCGACCGGGTCGTCCACCCACATCAGCTCCAACCCCTTGCCTTTCAGCGCGCCGGACTCGATCCGGGCGCGGGTCGGCAGTCCGCGCTTGCCGCGCGCCGGCATGCGGTAGAGCGGGACGTTGTAGCGTTCGGTCCGCGTCCAGTTGCCGTGCAGCTCGATCTCGTAGTAACCGGTGAACAGGCCGTTCTCGCCGTTGCTGACATCGCGCGGGGTGAAGAAGGTCTCGAAGAAGCGGCGGGCCGCCTCGCTGTCTCCGGCGGGCAGGTCGCGGGCGGCGGCGCAGATGGCGCGCCAGTCGTCGGTGGTGCCGGCGGCGCGCAACTGCCCCAGCGCCTTGCCCGGCGGCTGGTTCTTCACCCAGCCGCAGGTGCGCTGCACCGCCGGAACCGCCTGGGCATGGTCGTCGTCGATCCAGCCGGCGAGATGGCGGAAGTCGGGCGACACCTGATCCCAGGTCGGGCGCTGGGCCGTGGTCCGCTGCCCGTCCACCGTCGGCGCGGTGCCGGCACAGGCCGCCAGCGTCGCCAGCAGGCCGCCGAGCAGGGAAAGCCGCAGGAGCTGCCGCACTTTGGGCCGCTTCATTTCACGCGCACACGCCACCCCAGCCGCAGCCGCCATCGCGCACTCCGCCACCAGCAATCGATCTGTCCATTCGAAGACCCGGATCGTCCGGCCGCTCTGGCGGTCCGGTCACGATAAGGTCACATCACCCGATCGTTTGTGCCGGTGGTTACCCCGAGTCGTCAATCCCCAACCTGCACTTTCGGGTAGGTCGCGGCCGGTTGTCACGGGTGGGCGCCGGCCGCGCCTTTCCGGCGGCAAGCGGGGCAGCCGCGCGGCGGCAAGGCGTGACAGGACGCGGCAAACGCGGTATCGACAGCCCATACGTGAAGGACCGTCCGCAACTGTGCATCCCGTCCCCGATCCGATGCGGGGGAACATGCGGGCGGCCGGTCCTGTTCGCCGCCATGTGACACCCCAAGGGACCAGACGCCATGACACCCGCCGCCCGCCTCCAGGCGGTCATCGATCTGCTGACCGAGATCGACGAGACCCCTCGCCCCGCCGACGCGGTGATGAGCGCCTATTTCCGCAATCGCCGCTACATCGGGTCGAAGGACCGCACCGCCGTCGCCCAGATGGCCTACGCGATCCTGCGCCGCCATGCCCGGCTCACTTGGTGGATCGAGCGCGGCGGCTATGAGCGCGCCACCCCGCGCGCCCGCGTCCTGGCCTATCTGCTGTTGGAAGAGAACCGCAACGCCGGCGTGGTGCTGGAGATGTTCAGCGGTGGCAAGTTCGCCCCGGCCCGCCTGACCGATGACGAACTGGCGCTGGTCGGCAAGCTGGAAAGCCACACGATGGACCATCCCGACATGCCGGAGACGGTGCGGGTGGAATGCCCGGAGTGGGCGGAAGCGGCGATGCGCGCCTCGCTGGGCGACCGCTTCGGGGTGGAGATGGAAAAGCTGCTGGAGGCGGCGCCGCTCGACCTGCGCATCAATCCGCTGAAGGCGAACCAGCAGAGCGCCATCAAGGCGCTGGCCAAGGCGCAGATCACGGCGGAGACCACGCGCTGGTCGCCGCTGGGCCTGCGGGTGAAGGGCCGGCCGCCGCTGGGCAGCGTCGACGCCTTCAAGGACGGTCTGGTCGAGATCCAGGACGAGGGCTCGCAGCTGGTCGCACTGGCTGTCGCGCCGAAGCCCGGCCATCAGGTGGTCGATTTCTGCGCCGGCGCCGGCGGCAAGACGCTGGCCGTCGCGGCGCTGATGAAGAACAAGGGCCGTGTGGTGGCCTGCGACGTTCTGGACAAGCGCCTGAAGCGCGCCGCCGAGCGCTTCCGGCGTGCCGGCCTGCACAACATCGAGGCCCACCCGCTGACCAGCGAGCGCGATCCCTGGGTGAAGCGCCACAAGCGCAAGTTCGACCGGGTGCTGGTGGATGCCCCCTGTTCCGGCACCGGGACTTGGCGCCGCAACCCGGATGCCCGCTGGCGCCAGCTCGGGCCGGGGCTGGAACAGCTGCTGCCGCTGCAGGCCAACATCCTGGACAGCGCGGCGCGTCTGGTGAAGCCGGGCGGGCGGCTGATCTATGCCACCTGCTCCATGCTGCATGACGAGAACGAGGCGCAGGTCGAGGCCTTCCTGCAGACCCACCACGACTTCATCGTGAAGCCCGTCGCCGAGGTGTGGGCGGAGGAGGAGGCCGGCGCGCCGCCGGTCGAGGGTCCGTACCTGCGCCTGACCCCGGCCAAGCACGATACCGACGGCTTCTTCGCCGCCGTGCTGGAACGCCGTGTAGAGGAGACGGTGTCGGAGGAAAGCGTGTCCGACGTCGGGATGGAGCAGGGCGAGGTCGATCCGGTCGAACTGGGCAAGGCGATCGATGCGTGAGTAGCGCCTGCTGAATGCCCCCACCCCAACCCTCCCCCGCTGGGCGGGGGAGGGGGCAAGTGCTTGTTCGGGAGAGCGGCGGCAGTCCCTCCCCCGCCCAGCGGGGGAGGTTAGGTGGGGGTCTGACTTCGCACGAAAGCCGAAGAACCCCACCCTTGACAGCCGGGGTGGCGCGCTCCTTATCGGTGGGGTAGGCTTTCCGCCGCCGATGCCATCCGGGCGTATTCGCCCAATCCCCCTCAAGAGGACCAGATGAAGTTCTCCTTCGCCAAGCCGTCCCTGCCGTCCTCCGGCGTGCTCGCCGTGACCGTCGCCGCCGACCGTAGCCTCGGCCTGATCGGGCGCGAGCTGGATCAGAAGACCGGCGGGGCGCTGGCCCGCGCCATGGCCGCCGCCCGCTTCACCGGCAAGAAGGACGAGACGCTGACGCTGCTCGCTCCAGCCGGGACCGAGCTTGACCGCATCCTGCTGGTCGGCATCGGCAAGGGCGCCGACCTGACCGATCTGGTCCTCCAGGCCGCCGGCGGCGCCATCGCCGTCCAGCTCGACAAGGCCGCAGACGAGGCGGCGCTGCTGGTCGAACTGCCGGAGGGGGCCAAGCTTTCCCCGGCCGCCGCCGCGGCGGAGATCGCCTTCGGCGCGCAGCTGCGCAGCTACAAGTTCGACAAGTACCGGACCAACGACCGCAAGTCCGACAAGAAGGAGCCGAAGCCCAGCCTGCGCAAGGTGACGCTGCTGGTCGAGGATGACGGCGCCGCCAAGGCCACCTTCAAAAAGCTGGACACGCTGGCCGACGCCATCCGCTTCACCCGCGATCTGGTGTCCGAACCGGCCAACGTCATCTATCCGGAAAGCCTCGCCGAGAAGACGAAGGAGCTGGAGCAGTTCGGCGTCGAGGTCGAGATCCTCGACCAGAAGAAGCTGAGGAAGATCGGCATGGGCGCCCTGCTGGGCGTCGCGCAAGGCAGCGCCTTCGAGCCGCGCGTGGTCGTGATGCGCTGGAACGGCAACCCGGATGCCGCCGACAAGCGCCCGGTCGCCTTCATCGGCAAGGGCGTGACCTTCGACAGCGGCGGCATCTCGATCAAGGGTGCGGCCGGCATGGAAGACATGAAGTGGGACATGGGCGGCTCCGCCACCGTGATCGGCACCATGTACGCGCTGGCCGCCCGCAAGGCGAAGGTCAACGCCGTCGGCATCGTCGGTCTGGTGGAGAACATGCCGTCGGGCACGGCGCAGCGTCCGGGCGACATCGTCACCTCGCTGTCCGGCCAGACCATCGAGGTCATCAACACCGACGCCGAAGGCCGTCTGGTGCTGGCCGACTGCCTGTGGTACGCGCAGGACGTCTATAAGCCCAAGCTGATGATCGATCTCGCCACCCTGACCGGCGCCGTCATTGTCGCGCTGGGCCACGAGCATGCCGGCCTGTTCGCCAACGACGACGACCTCGCCATGAACCTGACGGCCGCCGGCCTGAAGGTTGGCCAGCCGGTGTGGCGCATGCCGCTGGGCGACGGCTATGACAAGGAAATCGACTCGCCGGCCGCCGACATGAAGAACACCGGGTCGGGCGGCGGCGCCGGCAGCATCGTCGGCGCGCAGTTCCTGAAGCGCTTCGTCAACGACCTGCCCTGGGCGCACATCGACATCGCCGGCGTGGCTTGGGCGAAGAAGGACGGACCCACCGTTCCGAAGGGCGCCTCCGCCTTCGGCGTGCGCCTGCTCGACCGCTTCGTGGCGGATTTCCACGAGGCCTGATGACCTGAGTTGAGTGAAGGAGCCATGACCGAAGTCCGCTTCTACCACCTGCAACGGCGCACGATGGAGCAGGCGCTGCCCAAGATCCTGGAGAAGGTTCTTGAGCGGAACTGGCGTGCCGTCGTGCTGGCCGGTTCGCCGGAGCGGGTGGACATGCTGAACCAGCATCTGTGGACCTACGATCCCGGCTCCTTCCTGCCCCACGGGGCGGCGCGCGACGGCTTCGCCGACCGTCAGCCGGTGTGGCTGACCGATGCCGACGAGAACCCCAACGGCGCCACGGTGCTGGTCACGGTGGACGGCTGCGTCAGCGATCGGATGGACGGCTTCGAGCTTGTCTGTGACCTGTTCGACGGCAACGACGACGAAGCGGTGCTGGCCGCCCGTCAGCGCTGGAAAGCCTGCAAGGCGGCCGGCCACAGTCTGACCTATTGGCAGCAGACCGACCGGGGCGGCTGGGAAAAGCGGGCCTGAGCGGTGCCGGGCCGGATGCCCGGCCGCTCATTTCGCCGGCCTGCTCCTTTTGGATTGCATTCGATCCGTTCAGAGGCAAATCTAATTGCCCACGCGGACGGTTCAAAGGTGCATGCTCCCGATGAACAGGAGCCAGATCGACCCGGCGCTCGCCCAGCAGGTCAAGGACGCGAGCATCCTGATCGTGGACGACAACCCGTCCAACGTCGACCTGTTGCGGGAAATCCTGAGCCATGACGGCTATCGCCGTGTGCGCGGCGAGACCGACCCGCGCAAGGTGCCGGACCTTTGCGCGGCCGAGCCATTCGACCTGCTGCTGATCGACATCCGCATGCCGCACATGAGCGGCTTCGACCTGATGGAGCGGCTGAAGCCGATCTTCGGCGACGATTACGTGCCGATCCTGGTGCTGACCGCCCAGACCGACCAGGAGACCCGGCGCAAATCGCTGGAACTGGGCGCCAACGACTTCCTGACCAAGCCCTTCATCGCCTGGGAGCTTCTGCACCGTGTCCGCAACATGGTGGAGATCCGCAAGCTCTACCGCCGCGCCGCCGAACAGAACCGCGAGCTTGAACACCGTGTGTCGGAGCGCACCGCTGCGCTGTCGGACGCGTTGGAGGCGGCGCGCAAGGCCGACCGCGCCAAGCTGGACTTCCTGGCGGTGATGAGCCACGAGCTGCGCACGCCGCTGAACTCCATCATTGGCTTCGCCGACGTGCTGGCGGGAGAGGGGATGGGCAAGCTGGGCCATCCCGATTACCTGGAATATGTGAAGCTGATCGAGGAAAGCGGCCGGTCGCTGCTGACCATGGTCAACAACATCCTGGACTATACCCGCGGCTCCACCGGCTCCATCGAAATCCAGGAAAGCGACGTCAACATTCCCCAACTGCTGACCGGTTGCGCCGACATGCTGGCGCCGAAGGCGGCGGGCAAGCGGCTGACGTTGGCCGTCCATCCCTGTCCCGCCTTCCGCATGCGCATCGACCGCCGGCGGTTGCGCGAGATGGTGCTGAACCTGTTGGACAACGCCGTCAAGTTCACGCCCGCCGGTGGCCATGTCGCCGTGGCGGTCGAGGACCGTGGCAATTTCGTCGGGCTGACCGTGCGCGACGACGGGCCGGGAATTCCCACCGAGTTGATGGGACGCATCTTCAACCCCTTCACCCAGGCCGAACGCTCGCTGATCCGCCAGCATGAGGGGGTCGGGCTGGGGCTGCCCATCGTGCGCCGCTTTGCCGAATTGCATGGCGGCGGCGTGGAGATCGACAGCGCACCGGGGCGGGGGACGGCGGTGACGATCCTGCTTCCGAAGGAGCGGTTGCTGGAGGGGTGATGCCCCTCCCTCAATGAAACGTGAACATCTCCGGCGCCGCGCCGATGCGTGCCACAAGCCCGCCGCTGGGCGGCACTTGCCGCCACTGGTCGCGCTGGGCGTCGACCGGCTCCGACACCACGATCAGGCCGTTCTCGGCCCGGCGCCAGTACAGGCTGGGCGGCTTGTCGTCGGATGCCCAACGCACCGCCCACACCCGCTCGCCGTCGGTCCAGGTCGCGGTGAAGCGAAGCGGCGCGGTGATGTCCAGCGCCTGCATCTCGTCGCGGATGGCATGCAGAACGCGCTGGAAGGCGCCGACCGACTCCTGCTCCAACCCCTGTCCCACGGCGGCGAGGAAGATCGCCTCGCTGTCGGTGGTGCCGGTGCGCGAGCTGTACAGCTCGTCCGGGATCATCGCCTCCACCCGGCGGCGCAGGCGGGGCCAGTCGCCGATCTGCCCGTTGTGCATGAACAGGAAACGCCCGGCCTTGAAGGGATGGCAGTTGGCCCGGCTGACCGCGGTGCCGGTGGCCGCCCGCACATGGGCGAAGAACAGGTGGGAGCGGACATGGTTGCAGATCGACTGCAGGTTCTCGTCCGACCAGGCCGGGCGGATCTCGCAATAGCGGCCGGGCTCGGTCCGCTCGCTGTACCAGCCGACGCCGAAACCGTCACCGTTGGTTTCGGTCTTCGCCTCCGCGGCGTGCATCGACTGCTCGATCAGGGAATGGCAGGGCGTGCAGACCAGCGTTTCCAGGAACACGGGTTCGCCGCAATAGGCAAGAAACCGACACATCGACCGACGCACCATGGCAGCCGCGACAGGGACTGCGTCAATTTGACCTGATGCGCCGTGTGAAACAAGGGGGCGGAGTCATGGAAGCGTCATGCCCGCCGGCACCTGTTGCATTTCCGCCGGTTATCGACCGCGCCGCCCGATACTTGTCACCAGACCAGCTTGGGCAATGCTGCGACGCGCAGCGGCCCGACATAGAGCGCGCGGTCCTGCACCGTGACCGGGGCGGTGACCACCGGTTCGCCGTTCGGGCCGGTCGGACGCGCCAGCATGGCCAGGACGGTCTTGGCGATGGCGGCCTCGTTCGGGCGCATCATCGGCTTCACCGCGTCCAGGATGGCCGGTGCGCCGCGGATCTCCGCGGTCAGCGCCGCCTGCGGCTGCAACTGTGCGTCCAGCGCCAACGTGCCGGACAGCACCGCCCCCAGCGGTCCCCAGTCCAGCGCCAGCCGGTCCAACTCCACCGTGCCGCCGTCGCGGCTCCAGGCCGACAGGCTGGCCGGTTCCGGCCGGGGCGGGGTGCCCATGACGCGCAGGGTCATCTCGGTCCGCTTCACCTCGCGGCCCAGCGTCGGCGGCATGCCGTCGGGCAGGGTCAGCCCGTCGGCGGACAGCGTCACGGTCAGGCCGGCGGTGCCGCGTTCGGCCGGCGGCTGGTCCGGCTGGGCGGCGCTGACGTCGAGCGTGGCGACCGGCACCGGCTGTCCGGCGACCTGCACGGTCAGGCCGGTGAAATGCAGGGCGAGCCGCTCCAGTGTGCCCGACATCCGCATCGTCACGTCGCCGCTGCCGCCCTGCGGGGCCAGGATGTCGATGGGCGGCTGACCGGGTTGGATGACGGACAGGCGCTGCTCGCCGGGAAAGGCGAGCGCGATGCGGGTGGGGTTCCAGGGCGCCGCCTCCGCCACCAGACCAGCACCCTGCCAGTCGGCGCCGCGGGTCGCCAGATGGAGCTTTTCCATCTCGGCCCGCAGGGTGAAGGGGAAGCCGCCGACGGTCAGCCCGCCATGCTCGACCACAGCCCCATTGGAGCGCTGGTCGGCGACCCAGGTCTCCAGCCCCTCCCGCACGGAGCGGGCCGCCTGCCACCACCACAGTGAATAGAGGAGGGCAGGCAGCAGCAGGACCATCAGCACCAGGATGGTCGCGATCCGGCGCCCGGTCAGCAGGCGGCGCGGGGCGGAAAAGGTGGCGTTGGGTCGCATCCGTGGCATGTCCGTTCCATATCCGCACCGTTATAGCGACCCCGGAACCCGCATGCTAGGCTCGGCCACTTCCGATTCGGTTCCAAACGTCCCCAAGCGATCTTTCCACCGCGATCTTCTCCAGCGATCTTCCATGGCTCCCGATTCACCGCTTCCGACTCCTGCCTGGACTGGCGACATCGCCGTCGACCCCGGTGCCGACCTGTGGGTGTTCGGCTATGGCTCGCTGATGTGGAACCCCGGCTTCACCTTCGCCGAGCGGCATGCGGCGACCCTGGCGGGATACCACCGCAGCTTCTGCGTCGCCTCCTACCGCTACCGCGGGACACCGGAGCGGCCGGGGCTGGTGCTGGGGCTGGACCGCGGCGGTTCCTGCCGGGGCATCGTCTTCCGGGTGGCCGCAACGGACGTGCCCTCGACCCTCGACTATCTGTGGGAGCGCGAGATGGACAGCCGGGTCTACCGGCCGAGACTGCTGCGCGTCCGCCTGCGCGACGGCTGCTCGGCGGAAGGGCTGGAGTCGGTCAGCGCCTGCTGCTTCGTCGTCGACCGCAACCACCCGCAATACTGCCGAGGCCTGGAAGAGGCTGCGGTCGTTTGTCGCATCGCCGGCTGCTGCGGCCAGCGCGGGCCCAACATCGATTACTTGGCCAACACAGTTGATCACTTGAAAGAGCTAGAGATCTGCGATGTCCGGTTGTCAAAGTTGTATGATCGGGTGCGCGCCTATGCGGGTTGACCTAGGCTTGGGATCTGTTTTTGGAGTCTTTCCGATCAATTGTGATGATTTGCTATCAATCTCTTAGCGGCCTGTAATCTTCTGACGCATTTGACGTTCAATTGTGTCTTCACTATTCCGTTTTGACACTGACCGACCGAATCCATAGAATTCTAATATTCTATCCGGGAGGTCGTGTGAATGCAGAACGTCAGCATAGGAAAAAAATTCCTCACCATTTCCGCAGTTATGCTCTGCGCAATCATAGGTGTGGCCGCCATCCTTCTCTCTTCTCTTCACACCACTCAACAGGAGGCCAGCGAGGCAAAGGTTCGTTCGATCGTCGAGGCTGCCATCGGTGTCGTCAAAGATTTTGAAACCCGTGCTGCAAAGGGTGAGATGCCCTTGGACGCGGCCCGTACCGCAGCCCGCAACGCCATACGTTCGATGCGTTACGCCGGGAACGAATATCTGTTCGCCACAGATGCCGATGGCTTGGTTGAAGTCCACGGTGGACAGCCGCAAATCGAAGGGCGAAATCTCGGCGACTCCAAGGACCCGAATGGCGTCCCATTTGCGCAGCTTCTGGTGGAAGAGGGGCGCAAGGGTGGCGGGTACGTCTCCTATTCCTGGCCGAAGGTGGCGGGGGCCAAACCAAGCCCCAAGATCGCCTATTCGCAGATGACGCCGGGCTGGAAGTGGATCGTCGCCACCGGTGTCTATGTCGACGACATCAAGGCCGAGTTCCGCCGTCATGCACTGCAGGCCGGATTGCTCGGTGGTGGTTTGGGCATCGCGGCGCTGTTGCTGTCGTTGTGGATTGCGCGTTCCATCACTCATCCGCTGTCGCGGCTGACCGCGGCGATGCGGCGGCTGGCCAATGACGACCTGGATGTCGAGGTCACCGACACCGACCGCCGGGACGAGATCGGGCAGATCGCCGCGACGGTCGGCGTGTTCAAGGAACGCGGGCTGGAAAACCGCCGCCTGCGCGCCCAGCAGGAAGAGATGCACGTCAAGGCGGAGGCCGAGCGGGTGGCCCTGCTGTCCAGGCTGGCCGACGGCTTCGAACGGTCCATCGGCGAGGTGGTGCGGCAGGTGACGGCCTCGGCCGGCACCATGCGCCAGACCGCCCAGTCGCTGACCGTCAGCACCGGCACAGCCACCAGCCGCAGCAGCGCCGCCGCCCAGGCCGCGGAAGAGGCGGCAGTGAGCGTCAACACCGTCGCCGGTGCCACGGAGGAGCTGTCCAGTTCCATCGGCGAGATCGGCCGGCAGGTCAGCGCCTCCAACGACGTGGCGAACCAGGCGGTGACCGAAGCGGCCAAGACCAACGAGGTGATGAATGGCCTCGTCCGCGCTGCCAACGAGGTGGGAGAGGTGGTGAGCCTCATCAACTCGATCGCCGGGCAGACCAATCTGCTGGCGCTGAACGCCACCATCGAGGCCGCGCGTGCCGGCGAGCACGGCAAGGGCTTCGCCGTCGTCGCGTCGGAGGTGAAGGGACTGGCCAACCAGACCGCCCGCGCCACCGACGACATCCAGAAGAAGATCGCCGAAATCCAGCAGGCGACCAACGTGGCGGTGGTGGCGATCCGCGACATCGGCCATGTCATTGGCGAGATGACCAGCATCTCCAGCGCCATCGCCGCGGCGGTGGAACAGCAGGGGGCTGCGACACGGGACATCTCCGCCAACGTCCATCAGGCGGCCCAGGGTGCGCAGGCGGTCTCGGTCAATGTCGCCGGCGCCAGCGAGGCGACCACTGATGCCGGTGCCAAGGCAAACGAGATGCTGGATGAATCCGGGCTCCTGACCGGCGTCGCCGACCGGCTGCGCCGCGAGGTGGACGGCTTCCTGGAGAGCATCCGCGCGGCATGACGCCGCGCTGGCGCCTTGCCGGTCCGGCGACCATCTTCAGGGCCATGACGACCATCCTGCGCATCCGGTTCCCTGCGCTGGGGACCCTGGTGGGAGTGGCACTGGTCCTGGGCGTGGTCGCCCCGGCCGGTGCCGCACCGCTTCACCACGACATCGACCTGACGCTCGATCCCGCCGCCGGACGGATAGAGGCGGTGGATCGGCTGACACTGCCGGCCGGGACTCAGTCCTTGCGGTTGGACCCGGCCCTGACGCTGGAGGAGGCGCGGGCCGGCGACAAGCCCGTCCCGGTGGATCGGCGTGGCGACCGGTTGCGGCTGGTGGTGCCGGAGGGAGGCGGGCCGGTGACATTGCGCTACGGCGGCCGGTTGCCGGGCTTCACCGCCGGCACCGGGCTTGCGCTGGATGGAGAGGGCGCCTTCCTGCCGGGGCTTGGCGGCTGGCTGCCCGATCCGGCCTCGGCATCGGAAGAACCGCCGACCTGGCGCCTGTCGGTGCGGGTGCCGGCGCCCTATGTCGCCGTCGCCACCGGACGGCTGGTGGAAGAGGGGCGCGACGCCGCCGGCTACCGCGCGGTGTTCGAGGAAAGCCGCAGCGTGGAAGAACCCTCCGTCTTCGCCGGCCCCTGGACGGTGGAGGAGCGGATGGCCGGAACCTTGCGCCTGCGGCTCTACCGCCATCCGGAACAGACCGGGTTGGCCGATGGCTATCTTGGACTGTCGGAGCAGGCGATCGCCGCCGGGTCCGCCCGCATCGGCGCGTATCCCTTCGACGGCTTCAGCGTTGTATCGGTTCCACCGCCGGTGGGGCTGGGTTTCCCCGGCCTGACCGCCATCGGCCGTGCCGTGCTGCCGCTGCCCTTCATCCGCAGCCAGTCGCTGACCCACGAGATCATGCACAACTGGTGGGGCAACGGCGTGCGGGTCGGTGAGGGCGGCAATTGGGCGGAGGGGCTGACCACCTACATGGCCGATTATGCCGCCGCCCGCGAACGCGGCGCCGACGCGGCGCGGGCGATGCGGCTGGACTGGCTGCGCGACTATGCTGCCCTGCCGGCCGAGCGCGACCGCCCGCTGACGGAGTTCCTGTCCAAGACGCACGATGCCTCGCAGATCGTCGGCTACGGCAAGGCGGCGATGCTGTTCCACATGCTGGAGGCGGAGATCGGGCGCGACGTTTTCGATGCCGGCATCCGGAAATTCTGGAGTGGGTTTGCCTTTCGCAATGCCGGCTGGTCCGACCTCCGCCAATCCTTCGAGGCAGCGTCCGGCCGTGACCTGAGCGGGCTGTTCAGTCAATGGGTGGAGCGGCGGGGCGCGCCGATGCTGACCCTGGTCGATGCCCGTGCCGTGGGCGACGGTGTGCAGCTGACCCTGCGGCAGGAGGCCGACGCGCCCTATGCCCTGACCCTACCGGTGCGGCTGGAGACGGCGGCCGGGGTGGAGGAGCATAGCGCCCAATTCGACAGCCGGCAGGCGACGTTGCGCATTCCATCGAAAGCGGAGGTCCGGGCGGTGGCGGTCGACCCCGACTTCGACCTGTTCCGCCGTCTGGCTCCGGGGGAGGCGCCGCCGATCCTGCGCGACGTGACCCTGCGTCCGGGTGCGGAGCGGGTGATCGCCGTTGATGGCCCTATGGATGGCGAGGCGGCGGAGGCGGCAGGGACGCTGGCCGGCCGGCTGATCGACGCTTCCGGTCGGGAGAGTGGCGGCAGGGAGAGTGGCGGTGGAGCGGCGCCGCTGCTGCTGGTCGGCACCGACGCGGCGGTGGCGCGGACGTTGGAGGCGCGCAGGCTGCCGCCGGTGCCGGCGGAGTTGGCCGGGCGCGGCAGCGCACGGGTGTGGGTGTCACGTGCGGCGGATGGGCGGACGGCGCTGGTGGTGTCGGGCGCCGATGCCGAGGCGCTGAAGGCGCTGCTCCGGCCGCTGCCGCATTACGGGCGGCAGAGTTGGCTGGTGTTTGAGGGGGCGAAGGTGACGGACCGCGGGGTGTGGGCGGTCGGCGACAGCCCGCTGCGGCGGGTGGTGGGGAAGTGAGGGTGGTGGGGCGGTGTCGGCTTCGAGTGCCCTCTCCCTAACCCTCCCCCGCTCTCAGCGGACCTATGGTCCGCCTGTCGCGTCAGCACAAAGCAAAGCTTTGTGCGAGAGCTTCGCGGGAGAGGGGACTGCCGCCGTTCTTTGCTAACCTCTGCAAAGGTCCTGCCCCCTCTCCCGCGAAGCGGGGGAGGGATGGGGAGGGGGCAACCAATGTGGTGAGGGGGCACCCCATAGCCCGCACTTACCCCTCTTTCCCCTCACCCCAGACCAGCCCGTTGAACAGCGGCTCGATCACCGGCTGGCCGAGGTCGCGGGTGATGAAGACCAGCTTGGTACGGTGGTCGTCGCTGGGCCAGTCCTCCAGGCGGACCGGCGGGTGGAACATGTGCTGGACGCCGTGGACGACCACGGGCAGCTCGCTTTCCTGGACGTTCAGCAGGCCCTTCACCCGCAGCAGATTCTCGCCGGCCTGAGCGATCAGCGCCTCCATGAAGTCGACGAAGCCGTTCCAGGGAATCGGCCGGTCGATCACCATGCAGAAGGCGCGAATGTGGTCGTCATGGCGGTTGGCGTCGTGGTGATGATGGTCATGGCCGCAGTCGGGACCGCAATGGTCGCCGTGATCGTGGTCATGGTCGTGACTGTGCCCGTGGTCATGATCATGATCGTGTCCATGGTGATCATGGTCATGATGCTCATGCCCGTGCGCCTTGGCCTGCTCGTCGCGATAGGCCTCCTCGCGCAGCCAGCGGGCGACGTCGGGGCTCTTGGTCTCGGGGTTGTAGAGCCCGGCGTCGAACAGCTTGTTCGGATCGACCTCGCCATGGGCGGCGGGGATGATCGGGGCGGCCGGGTTGATGGCGGCGAGGCGCTGCATCAAGGCGGTGGTCGCCGCCGGGGTGGCGACGTCGGTCTTGGTCAGGACGATGCGGTCGGCGACGGCGGCCTGCTTCACGCTTTCCGGCTGGCGGTCGAGCTGGAGCGAGCCGTGCGCCGCGTCCACCGTGGCGATGACGCCGTCCAGGCGGAAGCGGGCGGCCAGCAACGGATCGGACATCAGGGTGTGGATGATCGGAGCCGGATCGGCCAGCCCGGTCGTTTCCACCACCACCCGGTCGAATTCGGGGATCTCGCCCTTCACCCGCTTCAGGAACAGGTCGCGCAGCGTGTCGACCAGATCGCCGCGGATGGTGCAGCACAGGCAGCCGCTGTCCATCAGCACCATGTTCTCCGACGCCTTGGCGACCAGCAGATGGTCGAGCCCGACCTCGCCGAACTCATTGATGACGATGGCGGTGCGGGCCATGGCCGGGTTGCGCAGCAGCGCCTGCAGCAGCGTGGTCTTGCCGCTGCCGAGGAAGCCGGTCAGCACCGAGACGGGAAGACGGGCGGGAGAGGCGGCGGGAGCGCTCAACGGGGATTCTCCTGACAGGATTTGCACAGGCCGCGCACCTCGACGGTGGGGCGCTGGACGCGGAAGCCGCGCTCGGCCGCCGCGGCGATGATGGCGGCGCCGACGCCCGGATCGTCGATCTCGGCGGCGTCGCCGCAGGCCTCGCACACCAGGAACTGCCCGGAATGGACATCCCCCGGCGCGGCACAGCCGACATAGGCGTTCAGCGATTCGATGCGGTGGACCAGCCCCTGCTCGACCAGGAATTCCAGCGCGCGATAGACGGTCAGCGGTGCCGCCGCCTTGCCGTCCTGCTGGCTGAGATCCTCCAGGATCGCATAGGCGCCGCGCGGCCGGTGGCTGGACCACACCAGCTCCAGCACGCGGCGGCGCAATGCGGTCAGCCGCGCGCCCCGTTCGGCGCACAGCGCGTCGGCACGGGTCAGGGCATCGGCGATGCAGTGGGTATGGTCGTGAAGCGCGGACATGGGTGTTACTTTATAACGCTCTGTCGGCTGATGCAACGCGACAAGGGAAAAGGCGGCCCCGGGGGAGGGGCCGCCTTGTCAGGTGGCGGTCGTTCTTTCTTTTTGGGACGGCGCGACCGCACCGGGCCGCTGAACGCACGATAGCGAAGGTGCGTGACCGATTGCGGGCGACGCCATGACTCTTCGATGAAGATCGACACTCAGGTCTCGGCCTCCACCTTGCCCTTGCGCTCGTTGTAGAGGGCCAGTGTGCGGTCGCGGGCGACGGCATGGTCGATGATCGGGCGCGGGTAGTCGTCGCCCAGCCGGACGCCGGCCTGCCGCAGCACCTCGGTCGGCGCGGCCCAGGGCTGATGGATCCAGCGCGGCGGCAGCCGGTCCAGTTCCGGGACGTACCGGCGGACGTAATCGCCCTGGGGGTCGAACTTCTCGCCCTGCAGGACCGGGTTGAAGACGCGGAAGAAGGGGGCGGCATCGGCGCCGCAGCCGGCCACCCACTGCCAGTTGCCGGCATTCTGGGCCAGATCGGCATCGACCAGCGTGTCCCAGAACCAGCGCTCCCCCTCCTGCCAGGGCAGCAGCAGATCCTTGATCAGGAAGGAGGCGACGATCATCCGCACCCTGTTGTGCATCCAGCCGGTCTCCCACAGCTGGCGCATACCGGCATCGACGATGGGATATCCGGTGCGCCCGCGCTGCCAAGCCTTCAGGCCGGCGGCATCCTCGCGCCAGGGGAAGTCGGCGAAGCGGGGATCGAGCGGCCGGTCGGGCAGTTCCGGCGCATGGTGCAGTAGGTGGTATTGGAACTCGCGCCAGCCGATCTCGCGCAGGAAGGCGTCGATGCCGGGCGCCAGTTCCGGCCGGGCCTCGGCGGCATGGCGGGCGGCATGCCAGATCTGCCGCGGCCCGATCTCCCCGAAGGCCAGATAGGGCGACAGGACGGAAGTGCCGGGGCGGTCCGGCCGGTCACGCTCCGTCGCATAGACCCCGACCGGCCCGTCGAGGAAATCGGCAAGGTGGGACAGCGCCGCCGTCTCCCCCGGCACCCAGCGCTTGCGCAGGCCCGCCGCCCAGTCGGGCTTTGTCGGCAGCAGGCCCCAACCGTCGAGATCGTCACTGGCCGGTGCGGTGCCCGGCGCCATCAGTTCGGATGGGGCGCGGGTCGGCAGCGGTGGGTTCAGCGTGGCCGACAGATGGCGCCAGAAGGGGGTGAAGACCTTGAAGGGACCACCGCTCTTGTTGCGGACGGTCCAGGGTTCGGCAAGCAGGCCGGCATTGAAGCTGCGTGTGTCGATGCCGCGCGCCTTCAGACGCTCCTTGATCGCCGAATCGCGGGCGGTCTTGGCGGGGGTATAGCGGCGGTTCCACAGAACGCACTCCGCCCCCGTCTCCGCGATCAGCGCGTCGAGCACCGCCCCCGGCTCGCCCCGGCGCAGCACCAGCGGCGAGCCATGGCGGGCGCAGCAGGTGGCGAGCCGTTCCAGGCTGCCGTGCAGCCACCAGCGCTGCGCCCCGCCGAGCGTCCATGGATCCAAGGGGGGATCCCCGGTTTCCTCCTCCAGGATGTAGAGCGGGATGACCGGGGCGCCGCGTTCGGCGGAGGCCTGGGCGGCGGCGGTCAGCGCCGGATTGTCGGCAAGGCGCAGATCGTTGCGGAACCAGACGATGATGGGGGCGGGCATGCGCGGTGCTCGATTGGTCTCATCCGGATCCACCGATATAGGCCGCGCTCACGCTTCGGCCAGAGCGTCAGCGCGCGCGGTCCGGCGACAAACGGGCGCAGGGGAAGCGGTAGACCCGGCCGCGCGCCGTCATCAGCACCTCGAAGCCCGGCGCCAGCAGCCCGTCGAAGGCGGCATCCAGCACGTTCAGCCCGCCGGTGAAACTGCCGAAGGCCGGCAGGATCAGCTTGGCACCGTCATGGGCGAAGCAGCGTTCGCGCACCCGCCGCCCGGCCAACGCCACCGTGGCGGCCGGGTGCAGGTGGCCCGACAACTCGCCGACCGCGCCCGGCTGCGCCTCGTGCCGGAAGGTCAGGGGGCCGATGGACAGCTCCGCCGCCACCCGGCCGCCCAGGCCCTGCGGCGGTTCGGGGTCGTGGTTGCCGGTGATCCACACCCAGTCGGCGACGGTGGCGGTCAGGCCGCGCAGCCGCTCCACGTCGGCCGGGTCCATCCGCTCCGCTGCGCGGCGGTCGTGGAAGCTGTCGCCCAGGCACAGCACGCGCGCCGGGCGCGCCATCGCGATGATCTCCGCCAGCCGGCCCAGCGTCGCCCGCGTGTCATAGGGCGGCAGCATCCGGCCGCGCGCGGCGAAGGCCGATCCCTTCTCCAGATGCAGGTCGGCGACGGCGAGGATGCCTTCCTCCGGCCACAGCAGGGCGCCCGACGGATCGGCCAGCAGATCGGCGCCGCACAGCGTCAGCGCCGCGCGGCTGGTGCTCTCGGTGAGGCTCATCACAGGATCAACCGGCCCTGTTCCGGTTTGACACGTTTGGGAGGCGCCAGTTCCGGCATCGCCTCCGCCAGCAGCTCGGCCTCGGCGGCGGCGAGCAGTTCGTCGGTGGCGCTGCCGTCCACCCGCTCGCGTCCGATCTCCAGGATCACCGGCACCGCCAGCGGGGAGATGCGGTCGAGGTCCTTGTGGGTGATCCGGCCCCGCACCCGCGCCAGGAAATCGGACAGGCGGCGGATGTCGGTCAGCCCGCCCGCTGCATCGGCCCGTGTCGCCCGCAGCAGCACATGACCGGGGTCGTGCTTGCGCAGCACGTCATAGATCAGGTCGGAGGAGAAGGTGACCTGCCGCCCGGTCTTCTCCTGCCCCGGATGGCGGCGGTCGATCACGCCGGCGATCAGCGCCACATTGCGGAAGGTCCGCCGCAGCATCGACGATTCGTCCATCCAGGCTTCCAGATCGTCGCCCAGCATGTCCTGGTCGAACAGCGCATCCATGTCCGTCGGCGAGCGCAAGGACCACACCGCCAGCACATAATCGGTGGCGACAAAGCCCAGCGGCCCCAACCCGAAGCGCTCCATCCGCCGGGTCAGCAGCATGCCCAGCGTCTGGTGCGCATTCCGCCCTTCGAAGGCATAGGCGACGAGGAACTGCTTGCCCGCCTTGGGAAAGGTCTCGACCAGCAACCCGTCGCGGTTCGGCAGGACCGAGCGGTAGCGTTGCAGTCGCAGCCATTCCTGCACGTCTTCTGGCAGCCCGTCCCACTGGCGCGGATCGGCCAGCATGGCGCGCACGCGCTCTGCCAGATGGGTGGTCAGCGGCAGCCGCCCGCCGGCATAGGCGGGAACCTTCGGGTCGCCGCTGCCGCCCTTGGCGACCTGCGCCTCCATCTCGCGGACGCCGAGGAACTTCAGCAACTGGCCGGCGAACAGGAAGGTGTCGCCGGGGGTCAGGCCCTGGATGAAATACTCCTCCACCTCGCCCAGCACCGGGCCGCGGTTCAGGCGGACGCGCAGCAGCGCCTCCTGCGTGATGGTGCCGACATTCATGCGGTATTGGCGTGCCACCGCCGGGCCGGCCACCGCCATCCGCCCGTCCTCGCGCAGCTTCAGGCGCTGGAAGCGTTCATAGGCGCCGAGCGCGTAGCCGCCGGTGGCGACGAAATCCAGCACGTCGTCGAACTCGTCGCGCGTCATCGCGGCATAGGGGGCGGCGGAGACCACCTCCTCATACAGCTCATCGGCCGAGAAGGGGGCGGCGCAGGCCATGCCGAGCAGATGCTGGGCCAGCACGTCCAGCCCACCCGGCCGCGGCGCCTCGCCGTCCAGCGTGTGGTCGTGCACCGCCTCCAGCGCGGCGCGGCATTCCAGCACCTCGAAGCGGTTGGCGGGAACCAGCAGGGCGCGGCTGGGCTCGTCCAGCCGGTGGTTGGCGCGGCCGATGCGCTGGACCAGCCGGCTCGATCCCTTCGGCGCGCCGATCTGCACCACGAGGTCGACGGCCGCCCAGTCGATGCCGAGGTCCAGCGAGGAGGTGGCGACCACCGCCCGCAACTCGCCGCGCGCCATGGCGCCCTCGACCTTGCGGCGCTGCTCCACCGCCAGCGAGCCGTGGTGGAGCGCGATCGGCAGATTGTCGTCGTTGACCCGCCACAGCGCCTGGAACACCAGTTCGGCCTGGGCGCGGGTGTTGACGAACAGCAGGGTGGTGCGCTGGCGGTTGATGCGCTCGTAGATTTCCTTCATGGCGTGCATCGCCATGTGGCCGGCCCAGGGCACCCGTTCCTGCGAGGTCAGGATCTCCACCTCAGCCTGCGCGCCGCTGCGGCCCAGCACAAGTCGCACGTCGTCGGAGTCGCTTCCGTCATGCCGGCCGCGGCGGGACAGCCAGGCCAGCAGCCGCTCCGGTTCCGCCACCGTGGCCGACAACCCGACGCGGCGGGCCGCGGGGGCGAGCCGCGACAGGCGGGCAAGACCGAGCGCCAGCAGGTCGCCGCGCTTGGTGCCGGCCAGCGCATGCAACTCGTCGATGATGACGCAGCGGAGATTGCGGAACAGCCGGTCGGCGTCGGTGTAGGACAGCAGCAGCGCCAGGCTTTCCGGCGTCGTCATCAGCATGTGCGGCGGATGGCTGCGCTGGCGCCTGCGCTTGGCCTCCGGCGTGTCGCCGGTGCGGGTTTCCGCCCGGATCGGCAGCCGCATCTCGGCGATGGGCTGTTCGAGATTGCGCTGGATATCGACCGCCAGCGCCTTCAGCGGCGAGATGTAGAGGGTGTGCAGCCCCTCGCGCGGCCGTTCGGCCAGCTCGATCAGCGAGGGCAGGAAGCCGGCCAGCGTCTTGCCGCCGCCGGTGGGCGCGATCAGCAGAGCGCTTTCACCCCGCTCGGCGGCCTCCACCATGGCGACCTGATGCGGGTGCGGCGCCCAGCCGCGCGACCGGAACCACGCGGCGACATTGGGCGGGATCAGGGCAGGGGAGGGTGCATCCATGGCGGTCGGACTGTAGCGGATCGCCTGGAACGGAGGAAGAACGATATGGAGGAGAGGGCGTTACACCGCCGCCGCCTTCTTCACCCCGAAGCAATGCTCCGGCCCCGGAAAGGCGCGGCTGCGCACCTCGGCGGCGTAGGTCGCGGCGGCCTCGCCGACCGTTTCGCCCAGGTTGGCGTAGCGCTTGACGAATTTCGGCTGGAAGGCGCCGAACAGGCCAAGCATGTCGTCGGTGACCAGCACCTGACCGTCGCAGGCCGGTGAGCCGCCGATGCCGATGGTGGGGATCGCCACCTCTTCGGTGATGCGGCGGGCGAGTTGCTCCATCGTGCCTTCGATCACCAGGGTGAAGGCGCCGGCCTCGGTGATGGCACGGGCGTCGGCGGCGATCCGCTCGGCCGCCTCGGCATCGCGACCGACCGCCTTGTAGCCGCCGAGCGTGTTGACGGACTGCGGCGTCAGCCCGACATGGCCCATCACCGGAATGCCGCGGGCGGTCAGGAAGGCCACCGTCTCCGCCATCTCCAGCCCACCTTCCAGCTTGACCGCCTGGGCACCGGTTTCCGCCATCACGCGGGCGGAGGCGCGGAAAGCGGCCTCCTTGCTCTCCTGATAGCTGCCGAAGGGCAGATCGACGACGACGCACGCCCGTTCCGACGCGCGCACCACCGCGGCGCCATGGGCGATCATCATGTCCAGCGTCACCGGCAGCGTGCTGTCCAGCCCATAGACCACCATGCCCAGCGAATCGCCGACCAGCAGGATATCGACATGCGGGTCGAGCAGCCGGGCCACCGGGGCGGTGTAGGCGGTCAGGCAGACGATCGGCTCGCCCCCCTTGCGGGCGCGCAACGCCGGGACCGAGTGGCGGGCGGTGAGGTTGGAAGCGCTCATGATCGGGCCTTTCCGGTACGGGCTGCGACGTTTTGGCTCGCTGACCGTTCAATACGCTTGACCGACGCACAATCAGGCCAAGCGAAATGGCGCAGATACACCAAAACCGCCCACGCGAGGATCGCGGGACGGTCGGGTGCAAGACACAAGGGGTCTTGGGCGCGCATCACACGCGCCCTTCGCAGTCGCTACGTGCGACCGACGATTAATAGCCCTCGCGTTCCATCCGCTTACGGAGCAGCTTGCGGGTGCGACGCACCGCTTCAGCCTTCTCACGCGCACGCTTCTCCGAGGGCTTCTCGTAGTTGCGACGCAGCTTCATTTCACGGAAAATGCCCTCGCGCTGCATCTTCTTCTTCAGCGCGCGGAGGGCCTGATCGACGTTGTTATCTCGGACCAGAACTTGCACGTTTACCGTCACCCTTCCAAGTGTGCCGTGTTGCGCAAAGGCAACAGATAGGTATGCGCGGCGGGCGCACCCCTTGTGTGGGCGCAGTGTGTAGCATGCTCCACCGCCTTTGTGAAGGGGAGTCTTCGGCCCGCAAGCATAAGCCCGGCCAGAACCGCTGTGGCATAACCACAGGAATCGGTTGCTCCGGCCGCATTCACACTCCAGATATAGCGGCATGCCAGTGCTTCCAATCGCCCGGATGGGCAATCCCGTACTCCGCAAGATCGCGGAGCCCATCGCCGACCCGACCGATCCGGCCGTCGCCCGGCTGGCGGCCGACATGATCGCCACCATGCTCGATGCTCCCGGAGTCGGGCTGGCCGCGCCGCAGATCGCGGAGTCGCGCCGGATCATCGTCTTCCGCATCCCCGCCGACCGCGGCGAGGGGGAGGAGGTGGCGAACACCGTCCTGGTCAATCCGGTGATCGAGCCGCTGACCGACGACATGGTCATGGGCTGGGAAGGCTGCCTGTCGATTCCCGGCCTGCGCGGGCTGGTGCCGCGCTATGCCCGCATCCGCTACCGCGGTTATGGCCTGGACGGCGCCCGGATCGATCGGGAAGCGTCGGGATTCCATGCCCGTGTGGTCCAGCACGAGGTCGACCACCTGGATGGCGTGCTCTATCTTGATCGCATGGACGATCTGCGGCTCCTCGTCTGCACCGAGGAGATGCATCACCTCAACGCCGCGCTGGCCGCGGCGACTCATATCACGGCCGCGCCGGGCGCGGCCACGGACGCGCCGACCCCGGCCTGAGGGCGAGCGCAGGGAGATTTGGCGATGAGCATCGACACGCTTCGCGACGAGATCCTGGTGGCCAGCCTGCCCAACGTCGTCTTCGACGGCTGGAGCCTGCAGGCTCTGCGCGACGGCACCGAGATGGCGGGGCACGAGCCGTCGGCGCTGCTTCGCGCCTTTCCCGGCGGCGTCACCGACGCGGTGGAGCATTTCGCCGACTGGGCCGACCGCCAGATGCTGGACCGGCTGGAAGCCCAGCCGATGGCCGAGATGAAGGTGCGCGAGCGCATCTCTCTCGCCGTCCGCACCTATTTCGAGGTTCTGGAGCCCTATCGCGAAGCCAAGCGCCGGCAGCTTTCCTACCTGGCGATGCCACAGAACGTGACGCTCGGCCTGCGGTTGCTCTACCGCACGGTGGACGCCATGTGGTTCGCCGCCGGCGACACCTCCACCGACTACAACCACTACACCAAGCGGGCGCTGCTGGCGGCGGTGGTCAGCTCCTCCACCTTCTATTGGCTGGACGACAAGTCGGAGGACCATGCGGAGACCCGCGCCTTCATCGACCGGCGGCTGGCCGACGTGATGGCGGTGGGCAAGGCGACCTCGTCGGTCGGCAAGCTCGGCTCGATGCTGAACTTCCTGCCCAACCCGCTGCGCTTCGCCCGCCAGATGCGCCAACGCACCGCCGGTGCCCAGGCGAGCAACGCGACGATCCACATGGCGGAGAATATTTGAGGGGGCGCGTGGGAAGGGTGAAGGGTAGTACAGGGAACCATGCGGTTCTTGATTCTTGGATCACCCCTCCACCCTTCCCACGCCTGACGGCGCGGGTCCCTTCCCTCTCCGGGGGGGAGGGCCTATTCCGCTATGGCAGGTTTCTTCCGCTTCACCTTCGCCGCCTTCTTTGCCGCCGCCCGCAAGGCCGCCTCGAACCCCGACCGGGCCCAGGGCAGCAGTTCATCGCGGTCGTCCAGAGCCGAGTCGGGAGGCGGGTAGTAGGACAGGGTGGTCGGTTTGTCCGGCATCGGCCGGAAAGGCTCTAGCCCCAACTCCGTGAACGCCGCGCGGTTCACGTCGTCCGCCTTGAAATACAGGGTTTCGTCCGCGACCAGCGCGAAGGTCAGCCCGTCGATGGACAGGCCATAGCCGCCGAACATGCGGCGCGCCCGCACATCGCCCAGCGGCGCCATCATCTCGCAGAGCGTGACGACATACTCGCTGGGCGGCTGGGACGGCATGTGTGGGAAGCGGTTACTTCTTGCGGAAAGCGTCCAGGGCCACGACCTCGCCGCGCTTCGGCTCCTCGGCCGGGGCGCTTTCCTCAGCCTTTTCCTCGACACGCTCGGCGGCGGGGCGGGGCGGCATGGTCGAGACCTCCGCCGATTCGGCGGCGGCCAGCGGCTGGAACTGCAGCGCGAAATTCACCGACGGGTCGGCGAAGGTGGTGATGGCGGCGAACGGGATCACCAGCCGCTCATGCACGTTGTTGAAGCTCAGCGTGACCTCGAAATGATCGTCCGTCACGTCCAGCCCGTAATACTGGAACTGCAGGACGATGGTCATCTCGTTCGGATACTGGGAGGCCAGGTAATCCGGGATCTCCACGCCGGGGAAGCCGGTGCGGAAGGTCAGGTAGAAATGGTGATTGCCCGGCAAGCCGCGCTCGGCAACCTCGGTCAGCGCGTCGCGGACAACGCCGCGCAACGCGGTCTCGACCATGCGGTCATAGCGGAGCTGCTCTTTCGGCATGCTTGGGCGGGTCCCTGATAACGCGATCGGTCCGGCGTCCCGCCTTGGCCGAGGGCCGGCACGAAACGCTGGAAAGAAGAGGTGTGGGCCTTCTGTTGCTAGGCGGCCCACGGCCCCACCCTTAGGCGCTAACCCTCGGGGATTAGGTTTAGGCTACCAGCCGCCGTTAGGCAGCGAGGCGAGCCTGAGCAACGTTGTCGTTGGCAACTATTGCAACGGCCCGATAACGGCGGAACCATGCCGAGCGAAAACCATGCCTTTACCACGCGTGTCGATCCTATTTCGCCCCCAACGACCCCGGTCAACGAGTCCGGTGTATGGTTGGTGGAGGCGCCGGGTACCGCCCCCGGGTCCACAACGCTTATTCCACAAGGCGTTTATCGCCATAGTCGGCGAACCGACGAGGCGAATATAGGCACTCCCGTTCGGCAAGGGAAGGGGGTGTGTGCATGATCGCCGAATGCGTTGCGTTGACGCGGGGCACTTCGTTCGTTCACCGTTCCCGACAGCCACGCGGTCTGGTAAGACAGCCGGCACCGTAACCCCGGAGTCACCATGCCGATCACGCCCGAGCAGCGCGACGAAATCGATCGCCTGCGCGCCGTCACCGCCACCACCCGCCGCGCCACCGTCCCGGCGTTGGAAGAGGTCCTCTATCAGCCGCTGGAGGTTCTGGACCACGGCTTCGTCCGCGTCATCGACTATATGGGCGACGATTCGGCGGTCGTGCAGGCGGCGCGCGTGTCCTATGGCAAGGGCACCAAGAAGGTCAGCGAGGATTCCGGCCTCATCAAGTATCTGATGCGCCACCGCCACTCGACCCCGTTCGAGATGTGCGAGATCAAGTTCCATGTGAAGCTGCCGATCTTCGTCGCCCGCCAGTGGATTCGCCACCGCACCGCGAACGTGAACGAGTACTCGGCGCGTTACTCCATCCTCGACCGCGAATTCTACGTGCCGGCGCCGGAACAGCTGGGCGCCCAGGCCGTGGTGAACCGCCAGGGCCGCGGCGACGTCCTGGAAGGCGAGGAGGCGGCCAACGTCATGCGGCTGCTGCGCGAGGATTCCGAACGCGCCTACAGCCACTATGAAGAGATGCTGAACCACCGTGAGGACGGCAGCGTCATCGATCCGACCCGCCAGGGTCTGGCGCGCGAACTGGCGCGGATGAACCTGTCCTTGAACTACTACACGCAGTGGTACTGGAAGGTCGATCTCCACAACCTTCTGCATTTCCTGTCGCTGCGCGCCGATGCCCACGCCCAGTATGAGATCCGCGTCTATGCCGACGCGATGCTGGACGTGGTGAAGCGCTGGGTTCCGGCGGTCTACGAGTCCTTCACCGAATACCGCATGGGCGGCGCCCACCTGTCGCGCACCGGCCTTGACGTGGTGAAGCGCCTGCTGGCCGGGGAGCCGGTGACGCAGGAGGCCAGCGGCCTGTCCAAGCGCGAATGGCGCGAGCTGATGGACCAGCTGGGCCGGACCGAAGCTTAAGACGGAACCGAAGACGATGACGCCGGATCAGGCCGAAAGCATCTACCGCCAGGGCCTGATCGCCGCGCAGGCCGGCCGCTGGGCCGAGGCTCAGGACCTTCTCGCCCAGGCCATCACCGCCCGGCCGGGCGTCGCCGTCTGGTGGGCCAATTACGGGCTGGTGCTGGAAAGTCAGGGCGACATTCCGGGAGCGGCGCAGGCCTATGCCGGGGCGCTGAACCTCGACGGCGGTCTCGCCATGGCGATGGACGGCCTGCTGGTGATGGCGGAGACGCTGGCCGGCGCCGGGCGCGCCGATCTGGCGGAAGGCTGCTACCGCCGCGCCATCGCGCTCAGCCCTGCCACGCTGGCCGCGCTGGTGAATGCCGGCAATCTGCTGCGGGCGCAGGCGCGCAGGGCCGAGTCGGCGGCGCTGCACCGCCGCGCCGCGATCCTCGAACCCGACAGCTGGATCCCGCCCTACAACATCGGCAACGCGCTGGCCGAGATGAACCGGCTTGACGAGGCCGACCGCGCCTATCGCGCCGGGCTGTGCCTGGAGCCGTCGCGGGTGGAGCTGTGGGCCAACCGTGCCAGCCGCTCTCTCGCTCCCCAGGCCCGCATCGGCGAGGCCTTGACCGCGCTCGACCGTGCGCTGCGGCTGGCACCCGGCGCTGATTCGCTGCACAGCGCCCGGCTGTTCCTGATGCAGTACGACCCGGCGCGGACGATGCCGCAGATCGCCCAGGCCCATGCCGACTGGGGTGCCCGCTATCCCGACCGGCCGGCCGCCGCGGTGGCGGCGCCGGCGCCGAGGCTGCGCGTCGGTTACGTCTCCGCCGATCTCCGTGCCCACCCCGTCGGCACTTTCCTCGAGCCGGTGCTGGCCGCCCATGACCGTGGCGTGGTCGAGGCGATCTGCTATTCCAACACCGCCAACCCGGACGCCGTGACGGCGCGGCTGCGCGGTCTGGCCGACGGCTGGGTCGACACCGTGGCGATGGATGACGCGGCCCTGCTGGAGCGCATCCGCGCAGACGGCATCCATATCCTGGTCGATCTGGCCGGCCACACGCTGGGCAACCGGTTGGGCGTCTTCGCCCGGCGGGCGGCGCCGGTGCAGGTCACCTGGGCCGGCTATGTCGGCACCACCGGCCTGCCGGCGATGGATTACCTGATCTCCGACCAGCGGCAGAGCCCGGAGGGCGCCGACGGTTGGGCTATCGAGGGCATCGTCCGCATGCCCGACGCCTATGTCCCCTGGTCGCCGCCGGCCGCCGCACCCGCCGTGGCGCCGCTGCCGATGATCGCGCGCGGCGCTCCGACCTTCGGGTCGCTGAATGCCCTGCCCAAGCTGAACGCGCAGGTCGCCTCCTTGTGGACCCGCCTTCTGGCGGCGGTGCCTGGGTCGCGGCTGCTTCTGCGCACGCCCGGCCTGGACGATGCGGATTTGCGGGCACGGACGCTGGCGCTGTTCACGGCCGCCGGCGCCGACGCGGCCCGCATCGAGCTGCACGGCGCGGCCCCGCATGCCGAATTCCTGGCAACCTATGGCGAGATCGACGTCGCGCTCGATCCCTTCCCCTATTCGGGCGGGCTGACGACGCTGGAGGCGCTGTGGATGGGGGTGCCGGTGGTGACGCTGGGCGGAGACCGCTTCTGCGCCCGCCACACGGTGACCCACCTCACCTCCGCCGGACTTCCGGCGCTGGCGGTCGAGGGGGAGGAAGCCTACATCGCCATGGCCGCCGCGCTGGTGTCCGATCCGGACGGGTTGGCGAGCATCCGCAGCCGCCTGCGCGACCGGCTCGCCGCCTCGCCCGCACTGGATGGCATGCGCTTTACCCGCGTGTTGGAGGCGGCCTTCGGCGCCATGTGGCAGCGCGCCGCGGCAGGGCAGGGACGGGCGTCCTTCGCCCTGAACTTCGACTGAGGTCAGCCTTTGTCGGCGACCGCTTCAATCGCGGTCGTAATCGTCGTCCCGCTCTTCCTCGCCTTCGTCTTCATCCGCTTCCGCGGCGAGGCGGCGCTGGTTGGCCAGCATGTCGAGCGCACCCTGCAGGATGTAGGCGGCGGCCATCTTGTCCACCACCTCGTCCCGGCGCTTGCGGGTCATGTCGGCCTCGCCGATCATGAAGCGCTCGACGGCCGAGGTGGACAGCCGCTCGTCCCAAAAGGCGATTTCGGCCTCCCAGCCCAGCAGGTCGGGACGTTCCAGCAGGTTCTTGGCGAAGGCGCGCACCGACTCGGCACGCGGCCCCTCCGTTCCGTCCATGTTCAGCGGCAGCCCGACCACCAGCCCGCCGATGCCGTAATCGCGGATTGTCTTGCCCAGCTCGCGCGCATCCTGGGTAAATTTGGTGCGCTTCAGCGTTCCGATGGGAGATGCGACGATCAGTCCCGGATCGGCCACCGCCAGCCCGACGGTCTTGGTGCCGACGTCAAGGCCAAGCAAACGTTGGTTTTTGCCCAGCCGGGCCGCGAGTTCGGAGAGGGTATGGATCATGATCCGACCATAAGGCCGCAGCCTTGTCACTGCAAGATCGCTTGAGTTGTTGTAAAAGATACTTATTCTTCTAAGTATGAGCAGCGCACTATCCCTTACCGCCTTGTCGCACCGGCCGCTCGCCGACGCCGACATCCCCACCATCTGCGGGTTCCCACGCAACGCGGAGGAGCTGTATTTCCTGTTCCCGCGCGCCGTCTGGCCGCTGACCCCGGATCAGGTCCGGGCGACGCTGGGCCTCCGCCGCGATCCGACCGTGGTCACATTGACCGAGGATGGGCGGGAGCGCGTGGTCGGCTATGCCAACTATGCCACCTTCGAGGATGGCTGCACCGCCAGCATCGGCAATGTCAGCGTCGACCCGACCCTGCGCCGCCGCGGTATCGCCGAATATCTGGTGCGGACGATGATCGACCGCGCTTTCGATCACCATCACCTGCCCGAGCTGACGCTCTATTGCTTCAACACCAACACGCCGGGCCTGCTGCTCTATGCCAAGCTCGGCATGACGCCGATCGCGCTGGAGACGCGGGTGACGCCCTGGGGCGAGCCGATCGCGCTGTTCAAACTGCGCATGGAACGCGCCAATTGGCAGTCGGCGACCCGCATCGCCGCATGATCCGGCGCCTTCTGAGCGGCGGAATGGCCGCAATCGTTGCGGTGCGCGTGCGCGGGTGATAGCTTCGCGGCCGATTTCCAATGTTTTGGAAGAGAGTAGAGGCATGTCGCTCGACAAGGCCACGGTGGCCAAGATCGCGCATCTGGCCCGCATCAAGGTGCCGGACGAGGAACTGGAATCCCTGGCTGGGGAACTGAGCCAGATTCTGACCTTCGTGGAACAGCTCAACGAGGTCGACACGAAGGACGTGCCGCCGATGACCAGCGTCGCCGCGCAGAAGCTGCGCCGCCGCAAGGACGAGGTCACCGACGGCGGCTACGCCGCGCAGGTCCTGTCGAACGGTCCGGAAACGGCCGAAGGCTTCTACGTCGTGCCCAAGGTGGTCGAGTGATGACGGCGCTCACGCATCTGACGATGGCCGGGGCCCTGGATGGCCTCGCCAAGAAGGAGTTCACCGCGGTCGAACTGACCGAGGCGCACGTGCGCGCGGTCGAGGCCGTGCGACCCTTCAACATCTTCATCACCGAGACCCCCGACGCCGCCCTGTCGATGGCCAAGGCCAGCGACGAGCGCCGCGCGAAGGGCTCGGCCGGGCCGATGGACGGCCTGCCCATCGCGGTGAAGGACCTGTTCTGCACCAAGGGCGTGTCGACGACCGCCGGCAGCCATATCCTGGACGGCTTCAAGCCGGAATATGAGTCCACGGTGACCTCCCAGCTTTGGCGCGACGGCGCCGTCATGCTGGGCAAGGTGAACCTGGACGAATTCGCCATGGGCTCCGCCACCATCACCGCCTATCAGGGCGAGACGGTCAGCCCGTGGAGCCCCGGCGCGCCGGATGCCTGGGAGAAGAAGATCGTCGCCGGCGGTTCGTCGGGCGGTTCGGCCGCGGTCATCGCCGCGCGCGCGGCGCTGGGCGCCACCGGCACGGACACCGGCGGTTCGATCCGCCAGCCGGCCGGCTACACCGGCACCGTCGGCATCAAGCCGACCTACGGCCGCTGCTCGCGCTGGGGCATCGTCGCCTACGCCTCCTCGCTGGATCAGGCCGGGCCGATGACCCGCACGGTCGAGGATGCGGCGATCATGCTGCGCTCCATGTGCGGTTTCGATCCGAAGGACTCCACCTCGGTCGATATGCCGGTTCCGGATTTCCGCGCCGCGCTGACCGGCGACATCCGCGGCCTGCGCGTCGGCATTCCGAAGGAATACCGGGTCGAGGGCCTGTCGGCCGAGATCGCCGCGCTGTGGGACCAGGGCATCGCCTGGCTGAAGGAGGCCGGCGCCGAGCCGGTCGAGGTCAGCCTGCCGCACACCAAATACGCGCTGGCCGCCTACTACATCATCGCCCCGGCCGAGGCGTCGTCCAACCTCGCGCGCTATGACGGCGTGCGCTACGGCCTGCGGGTCGAGGGCGGCAACCTCAAGGAAATGTACGAGAACACCCGCGGCGCCGGCTTCGGGAAGGAAGTGCAGCGCCGCATCCTGATCGGCACCTATGTGCTGTCGGCCGGCTATTACGACGCCTACTACAACAAGGCCCGTCAGGTGCGCACGCGCATCAAGTGGGACTTCGACGAGGCGTTCAAGAGCTGCGACGTCATCCTGACGCCGACCGCGCCCAGCACGCCCTTCGCCATCGGCGAGAAGATGGACGATCCGGTGCAGATGTACCTGAACGACGTCTTCACCGTTCCGATCAACCTTGCCGGCCTGCCGGCCATGTCGGTCCCGGCCGGTCTGGGCGCCGACGGCTTGCCGCTTGGCCTGCAGCTGATCGGCCGACCCTTCGACGAGGAGACGCTGCTGCGCGTCGGCCACGTCGTCGAAAAGGCCGCCAACTTCACCGCGCTTCCGCCCTTTGTGGCGTGACGCGGGGGATGTGACAGCGAAAGGGCCGGCTCGCAGGAGCCGGCCCTTTTCGTTTGGAGTGTCGTTGGCCGACGCCTGCTCATCACGCCCCGCCGATCCCCTGCACATAGCTTTCGCCGGTCTTCGGATCGATGTTCTCGCCCGTCCCCGGCGTCCCCGGCGGTGCCTCGTCCTTGTCGCTCATTGGCTCGACCGCCGGCTTCACCGGGATCGGCTTGGTCGCCGGACGATCAGTGCCGGACCGGTCGTTCTGCGGCAGATCGGACCTCTTGTCTTCGGCCATGGCGGCATTCTCCCTCTGTTGGCTTGGTTCACCTCCACCCAACAGGCCCTCCGCCGCTTCGTCACCCTGCGCGCCCACTATTCGGCGGCTTCCAGCGCCACACGGGCCAGTTCCAACAACTTCTTGTCCACCTCTGCCTCATCATAGCCGGGGGTGTCGGCCAGCGAATCGCGCAGGCGCATGGTGATGAACTCCCCGGTGTGGTGCTTCTCGTAAAGGCGGACATCGCCCAGCGCCTTGGCGACGCGGTGCAGCCTGTCGCGATCCATCTTGCCCTCCCGTCTTGGTCACCCATCTTGATCACTGCTGTGCCAACAGCCGGGCCGCCGCATCATTCCTGTGCGTTGAGTTCCCCATGCGCCGTACTGCGCATGGATGCTGGAACAGGACGCGGCTCTCCGGCGTCCCTGTTCATGGCTGCAATCACTGGCGATTGGGGGCGAAGGCATGGACCCGGGACACGATCAACGGCGCGAACTGCTCACCCGCGTCCGCCATGTCGTCGAGCATTACGAGCGCCACAGCACCGCCGGCCCCGCCATCATGCGTGGCGTGCGCTATGACCTCGCGGTGCGGGCGACCGATCTGAACGGCGACGGCTGCCTGTTCCCGGCCTGCAATTGCGCAAAGGCGGATTGCGCGGAGCGGGCGGGCGGTGCGCCGCCTGATGTCGGCGTCTGGAACGAACAGGCCAAAAAAGAAAACCGCCCCCGGCGCGAACCGGGAACGGCTTTCGATTGATGCAATGCCGGCCGCGGCGCCCGCTTCCGGACGCCGCGAGGCAACATCAGACCGAGTAATACATCTTGGACCCCCGCAGGGGTTCGGTAAGGTGCTGATACCACAGGGGAATTTCCGTCCTTGGCTGCAACAGACCCCCCAAAGTGGACCCCATCAGGTCCACCGGAGGGTCCACCCAGGGTCCACGGGAATGCATGTGCGTCGGAAAGGTGGCGTTTACCAATGGCGGCGGAAGGTGCCTCTTGCGCTCGCTCAGAGGTGGAAGCGGAAGGAGTTGGTTAGGTCGCTCCATACGTCCAACCGAGCGGATGCGCTCAAGGCTGCCCGGCAGATGTCGAGCGTGGCCGATGGGCTGTTCGAGGAGTTGGAACGGGGACCGATGCTGACCACCACCCAGATTGAAGAGCTTGCACGCAAGTGGTTTGACGATGCGCGCAAGGTCGATGAAGAGCAGCGGCTCCGGGCTACTCCGCAGAGGGCGGCATACACCACTGCCCAGCCTGGGGAAGACCCCGTCAGCGCAGACGTTAATCTGTTGCATGACTTCCTTGATGACGCCTGGGAGGCAAACGCGCAGAACGATGTCGGCAGGGTGGCTGCTGACGTAGAGGAGTTGGTCGGGGGGAGTGGGCTGACCCTTGGCGAGGACGAACGCCGGGTGCTCTCTAAGCTCCTCCTGCGGGCACACGTCCAGTTGCTCAAGCTCTCCATCGCCAGGAGGCAGGGGGACTACTCGGCTAAGCCGGATGATGAGGTCTTCGTCCCTGCCATGGCCCCGGCACCTGCAGCGGTCCCGGAAGTGGTGGACCCTGCTATGAAGTCCATCAAGTTGGGCGCACTGGTGGAAGCATTTGCGGAGAGCCAGGAGCGAGACCGGAAGTGGACACCGGATACCAAGCGCAAGAGTGTCCCAAAGCTCAAGCTGTTCGTTGAGACGGTCGGGGATAGGCCGGTGGACACTATCGAGCCTGACCATATCCGTGACTGGCGTGAGGCGCTTGAGGGACTTGATTTGTCTCCCAACACCATCGGCCTACACTTCAAGTTGGTGTCGGCTATGTTCAACTGGGCCAAGCGGGAGCGGAAAGCGACCATAGATAACCCGACAAAGGGCTTGGCTCCGCGCCCAGAGAAGGGCACGCGAGATGCTTACACGCCAGAAGACTTGGTGAAGCTGTTCCACTCCCCGATGTTCACGGGGCATTGGAGAGATGACCGGAGGGACCGGCCAGGGAAGCAACTGGTCCGTGACCACAAGTATTGGTTCCCCCTCATCGCTCTGCACACAGGCATGAGGGTCGAGGAGATTGCACAGTTAAAGCGTGATGATCTTCGGGAGATTGACGGGGTCTGGTGCTTCGACATCACCAAGTCGAAGACGCCTGCGGGGGTCCGCAAGGTTCCCGTGCATCCCAGGCTCGTTGCGCTGGGGCTGCTGGACTACCGCGAGAGCGTGCGGGGAGCCCAGCTATGGCCCCTGCTGCAGGCGGGCACAGAGGGGAAGCACAGCCAATCGTTCGTGCAGTGGTGGCCCCAGTTCCGCAGGCTCATCGGCCTGGACCGTGAGGGGCTCACCTTCCACTCGTTCAGGCACACGTTCATCTCGTTCCTGCTGGAGAAGAAGGGCGTGGCAGAACACACGGTCGCTCGCATCGTGGGGCAGGAGGTCCGGTCCATCACGTCTGGCACCTACGGCGGCAAGCTCGCGACCCCCGCTGATCGGCTGGAGGTCTTCAAGGATGCAGACTTCGGGGTGGACCTCACGCACCTCATAGAGCCGACTCGGTTAGGAGCTACAGCGGAGGCATGACACGGAAGAGGTGACCCAGCGTCTTGGTGCTGTCCACCTCACGGGCCACCTCCACACCATCGACGTAGGCGACGAAGGAGCCATTCTCCTTCCAGTCGATGCGGATAACCCCGGCGGCAGTCGCTGCCACGTCAGACTCGGAAGTCATGACCTGGGTGCCGTCTTCGTTCACGATACGCGTGTAAGCCATTGTGTCTCTCGCTTAGATTTGGATGGGGAAGTCTTTACCAGTCGAACGAATAGTGTTTGACATTCTCGTTGCCGCGCGTGTCGGTGCCTTCGATGATCTTTGTGGTGTTGTCGGCACCCTTGAAGGCTTTCCAGAGGTCACGGAGCGGGTCACCGGTGCGGGCATGGGTGATTTCCTGACCACCGTCGACGAGGTGGACGGACAGGCCGAACCGACCCTTCCGCATTACGATGGGGCCGAGCGTCAGGGTGTTGGCGTCGTCGGTGGTGGTGTTCTCGGTGGTCATGATCGGGTTCCTTTCGGGATGCAGGGAGGGGCCACCGTGAGGCAGCCCCGTGAGTGGTCAGCGGATACGGATGAGGTTCATCTTCACGGCCTGCTTGTAGGTCATCTGGCCGTATCGCGGGATGTTCAGCAGGATGGTGCCGTTGGGGTGACGCTGGGCGGTGATGCCGCTGCCGAACTCGGCGTTCAGCACTGCATCGGGGTCGGTGTCCGCCAAGCTCTGGGCGTAGCGATTGGCGAGGGCGACATAGACGGAGGTGTCACCCCCCTGCACATGGGCCTGCATCGCCTGCCGCATCTCGCCAGGAGCGTTCGCCATGGCCCAGTCGTAGACCGCTGACGGGTCCATGCCGGTGGCCTTGCTGATGACCGCTGCCGCCTGGGAGGCATAGCCGCCGTGGACACGCTCCATGAGTTCAGCCGCCTGCCCAGGCTCCATGCCCAATTCACTGGCGATGTTGGTCAGCGTGCTGTGGGAGACCTCCCCACCTCCCACCACGTCCAGCATGGCGCGAGTGGAGGTTGAGGACGAGAGGTCACGGTTCAGGTTGTCCACCAGGGACTGGGTCTGCTTGTCCATAGGGGCGGCCTGGGCTTGCTGCTGGGCAGCCTGGGTGGCCTGCGGGGCCTGCTGCTGGGGTGCCTGCTGGGCAACCGCAGGGGCAGCCGTGGGGGCGGTGTACATCCCCGTGTTGGGGTTGCGGACCAGATAGCCAAGCTGTTCAGCCACGGCAGCGGAGGTCTGCATGCCACCGACCCGGACAAGGGTGTCGGGGCCGATCTGACTGGGGGCCACTGGGGAACCGAACTGGCTCACCGCAGAGCCGACGATGTCCGTCCCAGTGGGGCCAGAGACGTGGACGGCGGTACGCTCGCGCCACACGCTGGAGGCATTGTCCTGCCCGGTGAGGGCCGGTGCGGTGGGGGCAGTGGCCGGGGTGGAGGTGTCGATAACGTCGGTCATGTTGGTTGTCCTGATGCTGATGGTGTTGGGGAGAGGGGCTCCCTCACCCGTGGGGGATGGTCTTGGTCTTGGCGCGGCGTCGGCTGGATGCCTCGCGCTTGCAGTCGCGGCAGTCGTTCGACCACACCGACCGTCGACCGGGGTGGCCGTTGGGGCAGGGCTTGCCGCTGTCGTAGCTGGGCAGGCCCTGGGTCATGGCGACCATGCGGGCAATGCTGGAGGGGTCGTCCTTGGGCATGGCGGTGACCCCTCAGACGAAGGAGCGCTTCCGCCCCTTGCCGGTCTTCTTCACCCCACCCCCACCGTAGGAGAGGGTCAGGTTCGACTTGCGGAGGTCGAGGGGGTTGCCGTTGAGGTAACGGACGCTGGCACGCCAGGGGTTGCCCAGGATGAGACGGGCCACCGTGACCATGGTCCGGTCTTTCAACTTCGACCGCACATAGGTGTAGGTGCCGTCCCCGTTGAGTCTCCACGTCCTGCTACCCAGCAGAGGGACCAATTTCTCGTAGTCCTCAACGTCGATGATGGCGACCTCATCTGAGTTTGAGAGGGGCACCGTCATCCAAGGGCGACACTTCGTCTGCGTTACGCTCTCGCTGTTCTCGTTCATGTGGGCACCTGAAGGCATGACTCGGCGCACCACCGACCGTGCTAGGTCAGGAGCGTTCGAGTGGAGTTGACGGGGAAGGCGGGAGGGGTGGATGGGTAATAAAGGAACAAATCTTGGAGATAGATAGACACCCCATCTCACACGAAGACACAAAAGAAAGGAGGGAGCAGCCCTAAGACCACTCCCTCAAAGTCAACATGGCAACGTTCAATGCTAACTGACGTCTGTACCGTAGATTAGCAAACGAATGTGTTTATGACACCATAATGGATCATCACCATCATGGCCTTTGTATGTGGGTGTTGCATTAAATAGCCACTTCACGTCCCACTTATCGTGGGGCTGTAGGTGTGACTCAGACCATTATCTTCATTGGAGAAGGTATGATGGTATCCATTGAGGATGGAGGTCTTCCGTCTCCTCTTCCTCTACCCCTCTCTGTCTACTTTATTTCTGTCTACTTTATTTCTGTCTACCGATAATGGCTTTCCGGTTGTTACCCAGGGAAAGCGCTATCGGAAACAGAACTGCATGCGGATCATTGAGCCAGATGTCTGAGAGGAGGACGGGTCGCATCCCGCTAACCCGTCCACTCCCAACCAGAGCAAAGGAAACAATGACCGAACAGACCTACGAGCACCGAGACCGACCGGTAACCGAAGCCTTGGACAAGAGCGGCACCGAGAAGCGCTTCTTTATCCTGGAGGGTACAGTAATTGTCCCTCGCTCCTGGGTGTGAATGGGACACATTCTTTCCGCCTCTTGATCGGCCCGATGGGGCCTGCCTGGGTCAGGAGGCCACCCGTTCCACCGCACGCTTGACCGCCGTGGCCGTCCAGTTGCCCCCGCGCGGGGTCTTCACGCCCATCTCGTTGAGCTTGGCAGCCAGGGCGTTGAGACTGGTGACCCCCTGGGCTTGGAGTTCCCTGACCACCGGCATGACGCCGTGCGCTGCCTTGGTGGCCTTCTCCTGCCGCGCCACGGTCGCCAGGGATGCGTCCGGTGCCTGGGCAGGGCGATACCCCCGGTCGCCACCCAGCTTGACTCCACGGGCCTTGGCAGCCTGCAGCGCGGCCTTGGTGCGGGTGGAAATCATCTCACGTTCGTGCTCGGCCATCGCAGCCATGATGTGGACCGTCAGCCGGTTGGCGTTCGGCATGTCGACCGCAGTGAACTCGACCCCGCTGTCCAGCAGGTTGGCGATGAAGGAGAGCTTGCGGGCCAGACGGTCCAGCTTAGCAATCAACAGGGTGGCCCCGGTCTTCCTGCACAGGGTGATGGCGGCTTCAAGCTGGGGACGGTCGTCCTTCTTGCCGCTCTCGACCTCCACGAACGGCGGCTGAATGAGGTGGTCACCAGGGCGCAGGAAGGCGTCTATGGCTGCCTGCTGGGCCTCCAGCCCGAGACCGGAGCGACCCTGCTTGTCCGTGCTGACGCGGAGGTAGGCGACGTAGGTGGTCATGGCAGGGGCTCCGGTGCGTGTGTCCGTGGTGGCGAGAGCACCAGTACCGCCAAGCCTCCGTCTGTGTCAACACCGATCATCGTTCGTCGATGGGTGATGACATGGCCTCTCACCCAGCTTCCCCCGCACCGTGGCCCCTGCTGCTGGGCGGCGCGTGTGTCGTGGCGTGTTCTGCGCGGGTGAATGCTCGGGCCTGCATGAGCGGGTGGGCGTGCATCACGCTTGCGCGGGCACACGGGGGGGGACGGGCGCGCTTCCATCTATCAGATGCCCCCTCGGAATTTTCCCAAATTTCAGGCCGCTCAAATCTGAGCCGCAAGTATCCACCCGTGGATAGATCGTCCAGATCAAGCAAGGAATTTGCCGAGACTGCAGATATAACCCTTAGAGTTACTCCATTAGTTCGGATAATGTCCCTGCAGCACTTCAACACGGGATAACGACCATGCACATTGCCTTCCGCTCCTTCACCGTCGAGGTCCACGCGCAGAGCCTCTATGTCCGCCTGCCGTGGGTTGGTGAGGTGTTCGCCTACCGGGGGCACGGCGTGACCTTCAACGGGTGGAAGGAGGCACAGCGCGGGATGGTCTGAGGGGCTCGGCCCAGGCACGGGCTGCCGTTCGACCTTCTCAGCAGCGAGGCGCAGTGCCTCCGCGAAGGTGGTCGGGATGGCGGGCATCACCGGGGCAGCCGGGACCATGCCCTTCTCGTAGGCGTCGAACTTCTTGATGACCTCGACCGTGATGTCGATGGCGGTGGCTGTGCCAGATTGCGTGGTCACGAAGATGGCCTGCGCCTTGTTGAGGTAGTAGGCGGTCGCCGGTCGGCCCCGCATCCCGGTCTTTTCCTTCACCGTGCAGATAATTCCCAGGCCAGCCAGGGCAGCTTCATGCCGCTTGATGAGGTCGCGGATAACGCGGGGGCGGTCATACCCGAGAGCCTCGGCCAGATCGGTGTCGAGGACGCGGGGTTCGCGGTCGATGGTGGTGATGGTCGATCTTATTGCGGTGACGGGTCAGCTTCTTGGCCGTTGATGCGCTTCCGCAGCACCGCCTTACGGGCCTCAATCTCCATGCTGATCCAGCTATCGCGTGCCCGGAAGTTGTTCTTCATGAGAATGGCCAAGAGATTGACCACCGGAGCGAGCAGTAGGATTGTGATAAGTACCTGATCTTGACTATCTCTTCTCGGCCAACCGAACTTCGACAGGGCGTACGCCGCCAGCATCAACATGGCTATGTTTAACAAGACGGCGAGAACACGGAGTAACGATTGCATCGTTTGGTCTTCCGGAAGGTGGAGTCTGCTTCGTTCATAGCCAAGCCATCCCAAATGAACAACCCTTGGAAGAGAAGCACCTAAGCAGCCTGCATCAACTGGGCCTCCAGTTCGTCGACGGTGGAGTCGCCGGTCGCGACCTTCTCCTCGCCCATGACGTACATGCCGTCCTTGCGGAGGGTCGGGAGGACCACGTCGGTGACCCACGATTTGAGAGCCTGGGCGGCGGGAAGTCGGCTTCCCAGGATGAGGGCATTCACCCCGCCCTCGGAGATGATGACCTTGGTGGGGTTTCCGCGATTTCCGTCGCGAACCACGACGGTATTCCGCTGGTTTGCAGAGGTATGGCGAAGCACCGCGTCACGGGTGTTCGTGTAGCCCAGCAGGGCGCACACCTCGCTTGCCAGGAACCAGGGTTCTCCCTTCTGGTCGAGGACGCGGATGGTGGTGCCGTGGAAATCGAAGGTGGTCAGAGCGTTGGTCATGATGTGGGTCTCTCGGTTGTCGAGTGCGCATCGGCGCTCCTGACCACCATCACCACCGTGCCGACTCTCCCGACTCACAGGAGACTCACTGGATGCGGTCTGCGCTTCCTCCGCAAGGGTAGGTGCGGGGGAGGCATGGGGCCACTCAGCGAGTCTCCTGCGGGCTCACAGGGGGGGTGTGCCCATAATGAAGAAAACCCCGCCGACAGTTAAGCCGACGGGGTCCACTTGACAGGTCCACTGATGGGGTCCACTTTCCGGGTTGGACGGAAGCAAACCCCAAGAGTTCAGCGGCTTAGATCAAACAGAATAATACATCTTGTACTCGATCGGGTGCGGCATGGTCTCGAAGGCCATCATCTCTTCCGTGCGGAGGTCGATGTAGCCGTCGATCATGTCCTGCGAGAAGACATCGCCCTTGCGCAGGAACTCGTTGTCCTCGCGCAGAGAGTTCAGGGCTTCGCGCAGCGAGCCGCAGACGGTCGGGACCTTGGCCAGCTCTTCCGGCGGCAGGTCGTACAGGTTCTTGTCCATCGCGTCGCCAGGATGGATCTTGTTCTGGATGCCGTCCAGGCCGGCCATCAGCATGGCGGCGAAGGCCAGGTACGGGTTGGCCGACGGATCCGGGAAGCGGACCTCGACGCGCTTGCCCTTCGGCGAGGCGACGTACGGGATGCGGCAGGAGGCCGAACGGTTGCGGGCCGAGTAGGCCAGCAGCACCGGAGCCTCATAGCCCGGGACCAGACGCTTGTAGCTGTTGGTCGACGGGTTGGTGAAGGCGTTCAGCGCCTTGGCGTGCTTGATGATGCCGCCGATATAGTACAGAGCCAGTTCCGACAGGTCGGCATACTGGTTGCCGGCGAACAGCGGCTGGCCGTCCTTCCAGATCGACTGGTGGCAGTGCATGCCCGAACCGTTGTCGCCGAAGACCGGCTTCGGCATGAAGGTCGCCGTCTTGCCGTAGGCGTGGGCGACGTTGTGCACCACGTACTTGTAGTACTGCATGTTGTCGCCGGTGCGGACCAGCGTGTCGAACTTGATGCCCAGCTCGTGCTGGGCGGCGGCCACCTCGTGGTGGTGCTTCTCGACCGGAACGCCCATCTCGGCCAGGACGCTCAGCATCTCGGCGCGCAGGTCGTTGCAGCTGTCGATCGGGGCGACCGGGAAGTAGCCGCCCTTGGTGCCCGGACGGTGGCCCAGGTTGCCGTCCTCATAGTCCTTGTCGGACGAGTAGGTGCCCTCGTCCGAATCGAACTGGTAGGAGACCTTGTTCATCTCGACCGTGTACTTCACGTTGTCGAAGATGAAGAACTCGGCTTCCGGACCGAAGAAGACGGTGTCGCCGATGCCGGCCGAAGCGGTGTATTTCTCGGCGGCCTTGGCGATGCCGCGCGGGCAGCGGGCGTAGGAGCCGCCGGTGCCCGGATCATAGACGTCGCAGAGGATGTTCAGCGTCGGCTGGGCGGCGAACGGGTCCATGATGGCCGTCGTCGGGTCCAGCTTCAGGATCATGTCCGACTCTTCGATGCCCTTCCAGCCGGCGATCGAGGAACCGTCGAACATGATGCCGTCTTCGAACACGTCCTCGTCGATGGTCGAAACGTGCTGGGCCGTGTGGTGCAGCTTGCCGCGCGGGTCAGTGAAGCGCAGGTCCACGTACTTGACGTCGTGTTCCTTGATCAGGTCGAAGACCTTGCTGATGTCGGACATGTCTCTTTTTCCACGCTTTAAGAGGGTTGGATCCCGCTGCGTCAAGCCGCTGCCCAAGCCCCGTCGGGGTCTTGGCGGCGGAGGGCGGCGCTCGCGGCGGACGTTATCTCACGCCTTTCTTCCCCGCACAACGCGCCAACCCAAAAAGTCGCACGTTCGCCATAGGCGGCCATCGGCCGTTCGGCGAGGTGTGCGGCCGGGGCCGGCAGGAGGTGATGGGGAAAGTGGCGCATGTTGGCGGATGCTGGTCGGGAGGGTGCCGGTCGGAAGGGAGGAGCCGGTGGACGATGCTATCCAGGCGCGATCAGATCGCGTCGGCGCCCTTCTCCCCGGTGCGGATGCGGACCACCTCCTCCACGGGCGTGACGAAGATCTTGCCGTCGCCGATGCGGCCGGTATGGGCGGCCTGCTGGATCGCCTCGATCGCCCGTTCCACCAGGGAATCCTCCATCACCACCTCGATCTTCACCTTCGGCAGGAAGTCCACGACGTATTCCGCGCCGCGGTAAAGCTCCGTGTGGCCCTTTTGGCGGCCGAAGCCCTTGGCTTCGGTGACGGTGATCCCCTTGATCCCGACTTCGTGAAGGGCTTCCTTCACCTCGTCGAGCTTGAACGGCTTGATGATGGCTTCGATCTTCTTCATGGGTCTCTCGTGTACGAGGTGCCAACGCCGGCAGGCACCGTCCACGGCACTGCCGACAGCGACGACGATAAGCATGGAGCGTGCCACATTCGGCCGGTCCGATCCGGCGGCATCGACGCTGGTCATAAGACGGACGGGTGCCGTCCAATGGGGCAGGGTGCTGCCAAAGGATTCAGCGGAGTGAACAATATTTGTGCAACTGGTGCAAGCGCTCCGCGGCGCCGGGCGTGTCACGGCCTTTTTGGCCGGGCGAAAGGGGTGCCGTTCCGCCCCGAAAGAAGTTTTTTCACTTTTCGTGAAAAAGGCGCTTGACCGACCAGCCGCGGTGGAGCATAACGCGGCTCCCGACGGCGGAAACGCTGACGGCGGCGGTGGTAGCTCAGTTGGTAGAGCTCTCGGTTGTGGTCCGAGCGGTCGTGGGTTCGAGTCCCATCCATCGCCCCATCTTCTTCTTCGCGTCTTGGAAAATTTCGGTTTTATAAACGTCCGCACGGCTGGCCCGCCGTTTTGCGGACGTTTATGCTTGTCCGCATCATTTGTTCCGGGTGAAGACACTGCCTACGGGTAGAGCGGGCGTACGCATCTTCGCCCGCCCAAGGAACGGCAAGGCAAGCCAGGGTCGGGGGGAGTGGGGGATGGATGAGCTTCTATCCGTCGCGGAGATGTATCGGGCCGACCAGCTGGCCATCGCCGCCGGGGTGCCCGGCCCGGCCCTGATGGAGGCCGCCGGCGCCGCCGTGGTCCGCGCCGTGTGCGAGCGCTGGGCGCCGCACCCGACCGCCGTGCTCTGCGGCCCCGGCAACAATGGCGGCGACGGCTTCGTCATCGCCCGGCTTCTGCTGGAGGCCGGCTGGCCGGTGCGGCTGGCGCTGCTCGGCACGCGCTCGGCGCTGACCGGCGATGCGGCGGTGGCGGCGGAGCGCTGGCCCGGCCCGATCGAGGCGGCCGATCCCTACATCCTCAAGGGCAACCCGCTGGTCATCGATGCGCTGTTCGGCGCTGGCCTGTCCCGGCCGCTCGACGGGCTTGCTCGCGCCATCGTCGAGGCGATGGAGGGGCGCACCGTCGTCGCCGTGGACGTACCGAGCGGCCTTCACGGCGACAGCGGCCGGGTGCTGGGAGCCGCTCCGCAAGCGGCGCTGACCGTCACCTTCTTCCGCCGCAAGCCCGGCCATGTGCTGCTGCCCGGCCGCACCCTGTGCGGCGAGGTGGTGGTCGCCGACATCGGCATCCCGGAGCAGGCTCTGGACAGCATCGCCCCGCAGACCGCGGTGAACGAGCCGTCGCTTTGGAACCACCGTTTCCCTTGGCCGGCGCTGGACGGCCACAAATATGCGCGCGGCCATGCCGTGGTGCTGGGCGGCGCGCGGATGACCGGCGCGGCGCGCCTAGCCTCGGTCGCGGCGCTGCGGGCCGGGGCCGGACTGGTCACCATCGCCTGCCCGCCGGAAGCGTTCCCCATCTATGCCGCCGGCTGCGCCAGCGTGATCGTCGATCCGTTGGAGGATGCCGGCGCCTTCGCCAAGCGGCTGCAGGACCCGCGCAAGAACGCCGTGCTGATCGGGCCGGGGGCGGGCAGGGGCGCGCAGACCCGCGCTGCCGTGATGGCGGCACTGGACGCCGGGCGGGCCTGCGTCCTGGATGCCGACGCGCTGACCAGCTTCACCGAGTCGGCCGACGAACTGCTCGACCGGCTCGACAAGCGTTGCGTCCTCACCCCGCATGAGGGGGAGTTCGCCCGGCTGTTCGGTGATTCGGTCGGCATGGACGGCGACAAGCTGTCGCGGGTGCGGGCCGCCGCCGCGCGGTCCGGCGCGGTCGTCGTCCTCAAGGGGGCGGACACCGTGGTCGCGGCGCCCGACGGGCGTGCCGTCGTCAATGTCAACGCGCCGCCCGATCTGGCGACCGCCGGCACCGGCGACGTGCTGGCCGGCATCGTTCTCGGCCTGCTGGCGCAGGGAATGGACGGGTTCGAGGCCGCCTGCACCGCCGTCTGGCTGCATGGCGAGGCGGGGCGCGCGCTCGGCCCCGGCCTGATCTCCGACGATCTGGCGGGGGCGCTGCCCGGTGTGCTGAAGGCGCTGAAGGCGCAGGGTTGAGGTCCGCCGGGACCGGCCCATAAGTCGACGTCCGCGGTACCCCTGACGACGGCGTTCGCGCGCCCTCTTGCGGCGGCGCTCCGGTCGGGCCAGACTCCGGGGCATGAGCGACGCACCCGACACCACCACTCTGGAGCCTGTGCCGCCATCTCCGGCCGCGCAGCCCAATTTCTTCGACCGCGCGCTGGACAACCTGCGCACCCGCTGGCGCGAGATCGCGGCATCGGCCCGCGGCGCCGTCGGCGCGCCGCCGCGCACCCATCTGCCGAAGGAGGACGCCGAGCGCCTCAAGGAGCAGATCGAGGCCTGCCTGGAATCGCGGGGCGGCGAGGTCTCGGCCCGCGCCCGCGCTGCCCAGCTCGGTCGCACCTATCTGGCGCTGGATCCCCAGGGTCGGCGCAACTTCCTACTAATGCTCGCGCGCGACTTCGACGTCGACCGCGATGCGGTGATGGACGCGATGGCGACCTTCCAGGCCGCCACCGACCCGGTGGCGCGCGGCCATGCAGAACGGGCGCTGCGCCGGGCGCTGGAACCGCCGCGCCTGCGGCTGCTCACCCAGTTCAACGCGCTGCCGGAAGGCGTCAAGTTCCTGGTCGACCTGCGCGCAGAGCTGATGGAGATGGCGCGCGGCGAACCGCTGCTGCAGGCGCTGGAAGACGATCTGAAGAACCTGCTGCGGGCGTGGTTCGACGTCGGTTTCCTGGAGATGCACCGCATCACCTGGGACAGCCCGGCTTCGCTTCTGGAAAAGCTGATCAAGTACGAGGCGGTGCACGAGATCAGCGGCTGGCAGGACCTGAAGGACCGGCTCGATTCGGATCGCCGCTGCTTCGCCTTCTTCCACCCGCGCATGCCGCACGAGCCGCTGATCTTCGTCGAGGTCGCGCTGGTCCAAGGCATGTCGGACAATGTGCAGGCTCTGCTCGACCCCACCGCCCCGGTCTGCGACCCCAAGAGCGCCGACAGCGCCATCTTCTATTCGATCTCCAACGCGCAGGTCGGGCTGGCCGGCATCAGCTTCGGCAATTTCCTGATCAAGCGGGTGGTCGATGGGCTGGCGACCGAGTTCCCCAACATCAAGTGCTACGCCACCCTGTCGCCGATCCCCGGATTCCGCCGCTGGTTCGACCGGTCGCTGGACCGCGACGGCGATGCCCTGCTGACCAACACGGAGGCCGAGCGGATCGCCGAACGACTGGCCGAATTGGAGCAGGCCGACGACGGCGAGGCGACCACCGAAGGCGGCGTCGGCACCGACGAATCGCCGCTGCTCGCCCGCGCTCTTTCCCGTCCCGGCTGGGCGGAGGATGAAGAGCTGCAGAAGCACCTGCGCGGCCCGCTGATGCGGATGTGCGTCCATTACCTGTCCAGCGTGCAGGAGGCGAAGGGCAATGGCCGCCCCCGCGCGCTCGACCCGGTGGCGCATTTCCACCTGACCAACGGCGCCCGGATGGAGCGGCTGAACTGGCTGGCGGACCGCTCGGCCAAGGGGCTGAAGCAGTCGTTGGGAATGATGATCAACTATCGCTACCGGCTGGGCGAGATCGACGCCAATCACGAGGCCTACACCGGCGAGGGACGCATCATCACCTCGTCCGCGGTGCGGTCCCTGGACAAGGCGGGGAGCAAGGCGGCGGGGAAGGCCGGCGGCTGACGCGAACAGAGCGGGCCTCACTCTCTTGCGTGGGGCCATTTTGCCTGTTTGCTTCCGGCGCGCTGTGCTATAGACCGGACTTCGCCGGCGGTCCGGCGGGTGTTTCGGCACCCGTCGCGGCTGCCTTTGCCATGAACGCGGGCGTGGCGGAATTGGTAGACGCGCTGGATTTAGGTTCCAGTGACTTCGGTCGTATGGGTTCAAGTCCCTTCGCCCGCACCATGGCAACACCTTGGACCGCATGGACAACACGGATTCGGGCCGCCCGGACGGGCGCCGCCGGGCCGGAACAACGAGATAGGCTTTCGTTCCGATGAACATCACCGAGACCAGCACCGACGGCCTCAAGCGCGAATTTCAGGTCGTCATTTCCGCCAAGGACATCGAAGAGAAGGTGAACGGCAAGCTGGAAGAGCTGCGCCGCACGGTCCAGCTGCCGGGCTTCCGTCCGGGCAAGGTGCCGGTCACCGTGATCAAGCAGCGCTATTTCGGCGGCGTGCTGTCCGAGGTGCTGGAGGACGCCATCTCCGACAGCTCGCGCCAGGCGCTGAGCGAGCGCGGCCTGCGCGTCGCCCTGCAGCCGAAGATCGAAGTCGAGAAGTACGAGGACGGCGGCGACCTGACCTACAAGATGGCGGTCGAGCTGCTGCCGGACGTCGAGCCGGGCGACTTCTCGGGCATCGAGCTGGAGAAGCCGGTTGCCGAGGTCACCGACGAGTCGGTGGAGGAGGCGCTCACCCGTCTGGCCTCGGCCCACTCGACCCAGGCCCCGGTCACCGAGGACCGCGCCGCCGAGACCGGCGACATCGCCGTGATCGACTTCGCGGGCAGCGTCGACGGCGAGGCCCTGCCGGGCATGGACGGCAAGGACTACCCGCTGGAGCTGGGTGCCGGCCGCTTCGTGCCGGGCTTCGAGGAGCAGCTGGTCGGCGCCAAGGTCGGCGAGCACCGCACCGTCAACGTCACCTTCCCGGAAGACTACCCGCATGAGCGCCTGAAGGGCGCCGCGACGGTCTTCGAGGTCGACGTGAAGGAGCTGCGCAAGAACGTCCCGGCCGAGGTCAATGACGAACTCGCCAAGGAGTTCGGCATGGAGAGCCTGGAGAAGATGCGCGAAGCGATCCGCGACCGCATCAAGGGCGAGTATGACGGCCTGTCGCGCCTGCGCGTGAAGCGTCAGCTGCTCGACAAGCTGGCCGAGGCTCATTCCTTCGAGGTGCCGGCCGGCATGGTCGACATCGAGTTCGAGGGCATCTGGGCCCGCCTGCAGGAAGAGCTGAAGAACGGCACCGCCGGCGAGGACGCCAACAAGTCCGAGGACGAGCTGAAGGCCGAGTACCGCTCGATCGCCGAGCGCCGCGTCCGCCTGGGTCTGCTGCTGTCGGAAGTCGGCCGCCGCAACAACATCCAGGTCACCCAGGACGAGGTCAACCGCGCCCTGATCAATGAAGCCCGCCGCTTCCCCGGTCAGGAGCGTCAGGTTTTCGAGTTCTTCAAGCAGAACCAGCAGGCGCTCGAGAACCTCCGCGCCCCGATCTTCGAGGACAAGGTCGTCGATCACATCCTGGATCAGGCCAAGGTGACCGAGAAGACCGTCAGCGTCGAAGAGTTGAGCAAGGACGAGGACGAGTCTGAAGCGGCCTAACTCCCCGAAAGGAGTGGGGGCGGACTACCATCCGCCCCCAAAGGTTCCTATATGTGGTTCCGTGCCGGCAACGATCACCGGTTCAGCCAACTGCGGGGGCAGGGAAGAACACATGTACGACTTCGAGCCGAAGATGAATGCTCTGGTCCCGATGGTCATCGAACAGACCAACCGGGGCGAGCGCGCGTACGACATCTATTCGCGCCTGCTGAAGGAGCGGATCATCTTCCTGATCGGCGGAGTGAACGACGCCGTCGCCAGCCTGATCTGCTCGCAGCTGCTGTTCCTTGAGTCGGAGAACCCGAACAAGGACATCGCGCTCTACATCAATTCGCCGGGCGGCTACGTCTCGGCCGGCCTCGCCATCTACGACACCATGCAGTACATCCGTCCGCAGGTGTCGACGGTGTGCATGGGGCAGGCGGCCTCGATGGGCTCGTTGCTGCTGGCCGCCGGTGCGCCGGGCAAGCGTTTCTCGCTGCCCAACAGCCGCATCATGATCCATCAGCCGTCGGGCGGCGCACAGGGCCAGGCCTCGGACATCGAAATCCAGGCCCAGGAAATCCTGAAGCTGCGTTCGCGCCTGAACGACATCTATGCCAAGCACACCGGGCAGGATCTCGACACCATCGAGTCCGCCATGGAGCGCGACAAGTTCATGTCGCCGGAAGAGGCGAAGACCTTCGGTCTGATCGACGAGGTGGTGGAGAAGCGCCCGGGCGTCGATCACCATTCGTAACCCACGCTTCTAGGGCCCTCCCAACAAAGGGTTGATCGGGTCGTGACGCTGATGTTGAATGGCAGTGACACGATCCGGTCATAGGGGCCGGTCATAGGGGAAGCCCCTTGTGGCATGTCCGGTATGCGGATTGTAATGCGTCGCTAAACCGGCGCGTGACCTTGTCGCGGACGTCGTCCGCGATAACCTGAGTAGGACCGGCGTCGGGGGGCGCCGCGAACGGGCATGGTCCTAGGGGTCCACGCCTCCCGCGAGATGACGGAGTACCGATGAGCAAGTCCAGCAGCGGCGATTCGAAGAATACGCTCTACTGCTCCTTCTGCGGCAAGAGCCAGCACGAGGTCCGCAAGCTGATTGCCGGTCCGACGGTGTTCATCTGCGATGAATGCGTCGAACTGTGCATGGACATCATTCGCGAGGAGAACAAGACGACCCTCGTGAAGTCCCGCGACGGGGTCCCGACTCCGCGCGACATTCATGCGGTGCTCGACGATTACGTCATCGGACAGTCTTACGCCAAGCGCGTGCTGTCGGTGGCGGTCCACAATCATTACAAGCGCCTCGCCCACGGGACGAAGCACAACGACGTCGAACTGGCGAAGTCGAACATCCTGCTGATCGGCCCGACCGGCTGCGGCAAGACGCTGCTGGCCCAGACGCTGGCCCGCATCATCGACGTTCCCTTCACCATGGCCGACGCCACGACGCTGACCGAAGCCGGTTATGTCGGCGAGGATGTCGAGAACATCATCCTCAAGCTGCTGCAGGCCGCCGACTACAATGTCGAGCGGGCGCAGCGCGGCATCGTCTACATCGACGAGGTCGACAAGATCAGCCGCAAGTCCGACAACCCGTCGATCACCCGCGACGTGTCGGGCGAGGGCGTGCAGCAGGCCCTGCTGAAGATCATGGAGGGCACCGTCGCCTCCGTGCCGCCGCAGGGCGGGCGCAAGCATCCCCAGCAGGAATTCCTGCAGGTCGACACCAGCAACATCCTGTTCATCTGCGGCGGCGCCTTCGCTGGCCTGGACAAGATCATCGCCCAGCGCGGCAAGGGCACCAGCATCGGCTTCGGCGCCGATGTCCGTTCCGCCGACGAGCGCGCCACCGGCGAGATCCTGCACGAGGTCGAGCCCGAGGATCTGCTGAAGTTCGGCCTGATCCCCGAGTTCATCGGCCGTCTGCCGGTGCTCGCCACCCTGTCCGACCTGGACGAGGCGGCGCTGGTCGAGATCCTGAGCAAGCCGAAGAACGCCCTGGTCAAGCAGTACCAGCGTCTGTTCGAGATGGAGGACGTCCATCTGGAGTTCTCCGAGGACGCCATGCGCGCCATCGCCCACAAGGCCATCGCCCGCAAGACCGGCGCCCGCGGTCTGCGGTCGATCATGGAAGCCATCCTGCTCGACCCGATGTTCGACCTTCCGGGCCTCACCGGCATCGAGAGCATCCTGGTCAACAAGGAAGTGGTCGAAGGGCGCGCCAAGCCGCTCTACGTCCATGCCGAACGGCGCAGCGAAGCGCCGGGCGCGTGATCGGACGACAGGCCGTCGCACTCTTTGTGACGGGACGACGAGAGGGGCGCTTCGGCGCCCCTTTTTCTTTTTCGGCCCATTTCAAATGCGGTCGGCGCATGGCACCCGGACTGGTCATTCCGAATCGTCGCTCCTCCAGTGTCTTTGGAGCGGATCGTCTGCGGCTGACAGGGTGAATGACGCCGCAAAGCTTCCGTTTGGGTGGTCGAAGTGGCGTAAAACCGGCCCGAACCGTCTGTTATGTCGTCCGAAAGGGGAGCAAAGGCGGTCTTGGCCAGCCAAACGGCCGTTTCACCTTGCGGAAACGGCGGGAAGACGGTCGCAGCCCCTTGAAGGGCGCATGGCCGTGTGCCACGTTAGTCCGGTGCCGTAGGCGATCCCCGCGCTCAACCCGAGGCGGGGGCTGTGTCAGGCCCATTCCGGGCTGGCGGCGATCCATTCATTGAGGCCCTGCCCATGATCGAACTCTCCCGTGGTGCCCTCTACCCGGTCCTGCCGCTGCGCGACATCGTGGTCTTCCCCCACATGATCGTGCCGCTGTTCGTCGGGCGCGAGAAGTCCGTGCGCGCGCTGGAAGACGTGATGAAGGATGACAAGCAGATCCTGCTCGTCACCCAGAAGAACGCCGCGCAGGACGATCCGACTCCGGCCGACATCTACAGCGTCGGCACCGTCGGCACCGTGTTGCAGCTGCTCAAGCTGCCGGACGGGACCGTCAAGGTGCTGGTGGAAGGTGGCCAGCGCGCCGCCATCACCAAGTTCGCCGACAATGAGGAGTTCTTCCAGGCCCAGGCCGAACTGGTCGAGGAAAAGACCGGCGAGAACCAGGAGCTCGAAGCCCTGAGCCGCGCCGTCGTCTCCCAGTTCGAGCAGTACATCAAGCTGAACAAGAAGATCCCGCCGGAGGTGCTGGTCTCGATCAACCAGATCGAGGAAGCCGGCAAGCTGGCCGATACCGTCGCCTCGCATCTGGCGCTGAAGATTCCGGAAAAGCAGCAGCTGCTGGAATGCGCCACCGTGTCTGAGCGCCTGGAGCGGGTCTATGCCTTCATGGAAGGCGAGATCGGCGTGCTGCAGGTGGAAAAGCGCATCCGCAACCGCGTCAAACGGCAGATGGAGAAGACCCAGCGCGAGTACTATCTGAACGAGCAGCTGAAGGCGATCCAGAAGGAACTCGGCGAGACCGAGGACGGCCGCGACGAATCGGCGGAGCTGGAAGAGAAGATCAACAAGACCCGCTTCTCCAAGGAAGCCCGCGAAAAGGCTCTGGCCGAGCTGAAGAAGCTGCGGTCGATGAGCCCGATGTCCGCGGAAGCCACTGTGGTCCGCAACTACCTGGATTGGATGCTGTCCATTCCGTGGAAGAAGCGCACCAAGGTGAAGCGCGACCTGAAGCTGGCCCAAAAGGTGCTGGACGACGATCATTATGGTCTGGAGAAGGTCAAGGAACGCATCCTTGAGTATCTCGCCGTCCAGAACCGCATGAACAAGGTCAAGGGGCCGATCCTCTGCCTCGTCGGCCCGCCCGGCGTCGGCAAGACCTCGCTCGGCAAGTCGATCGGCAAGGCGACCGGCCGCAACTTCGTCCGCATGTCGCTCGGCGGCGTCCGTGACGAGGCCGAGGTGCGCGGTCACCGCCGCACCTACATCGGCTCGATGCCCGGCAAGGTCATCCAGGGCATGAAGAAGGCCAAGTCCTCCAACCCGCTCTTCCTGCTGGACGAGATCGACAAGCTCGGCGCCGACTGGCGCGGAGACCCGTCGTCCGCCCTGCTGGAGGTTCTGGATCCGGAGCAGAACGGTACCTTCAACGATCATTACCTGGAGGTCGACTACGACCTGTCCGACGTGATGTTCGTCTGCACCGCCAACACGATGCGCATGCCGCAGCCGCTGTTGGACCGCATGGAGATCATCCGCGTCGCCGGTTACACCGAGGACGAGAAGGTCGAAATCTCCAAGCGTCATCTGATCGAGAAGCAGGTGGAGGCGAACGGCCTGAAGAAGGGCGAGTTCGCCATCTCCGACGACGCGTTGCGCGACCTGATCCGCTACTACACGCGGGAAGCCGGCGTCCGTTCCCTGGAGCGCGAGATCGCCAACCTCTGCCGCAAGGCGGTGAAGGAGATCCTGCTGAAGGGCGGCAACGCCAAGGTTTCGGTTACCCGCCGCAACCTGGACAAGTATGCCGGCGTCCGCCGCTTCCATTACGGCGAGGCGGAGCTGGAGGATCTGGTGGGCGTCACCACCGGTCTGGCCTGGACCGAGGTTGGCGGCGAACTGCTGTCGATCGAGGCCGTCGGTCTGCCCGGCAAGGGCCGCGTCACCACCACCGGCAAGTTGGGCGACGTGATGAAGGAATCGGTCCAGGCGGCCGAGAGCTACGTCAAGTCGCGCGCCGTCGCCTTCGGCATCAAGCCGACGCTGTTCGAGAAGAAGGACATCCACGTCCACGTTCCCGAAGGCGCCACGCCGAAGGATGGCCCGTCAGCCGGTGTCGCCATGGCCACCTCCATCGTCTCGGTGCTGACCGGCATTCCGGTCCGCAAGGATGTGGCGATGACCGGTGAGATCACGCTGCGTGGCCGGGTCCTGCCCATCGGTGGACTGAAGGAGAAGCTGCTGGCCGCTCTGCGTGGCGGCATCAAGCATGTGCTGATCCCGAAGGACAACGAGAAGGACCTGGCGGACATCCCGGACAACGTGAAGCGCGGGCTGGAGATCATGCCCGTCGGCACGGTGGACGAGGTGCTGCGCAACGCGCTGGTCCGTCCGCTGGAGCCCATCGAGTGGACCGAGCCGGAGGTCGATCCGGCCGCGGCGAAGGCCCAGGAGAAGGGTGCCGACGGCGAGGTCCTGCGTCACTGATCCGGGGCCAGAACGGCCATGATCCGATCATAGCCGTCGCGGGGCAGTCGGCTTTTGGGACAATAGGAGCTTTGTCGCCCGTCGGGAATTGACGGGCGGCAAACGCTGTGCTTATCCTTTGCTTCCAAAAAGTCGTGGACGAAAAGTCCTGGGGCGGCTTTTGTCTTTCAGTATTTGCTGAATTTCGAAGGGGGATTGCGTGAACAAGAACGATCTCGTGGCGCATGTTGCCGAAGCGTCCGGTCTGTCCAAGACCGACGCCACGAAGGCCGTCGACGCCGTGTTCGACAGCATCGCCGAATCCTTGAAGAACGGCGATGAAGTCCGTCTTGTCGGCTTCGGCACCTTCGCGGTGGCTGAGCGCCCCGCGACCGAGGGCCGCAACCCGCGTACCGGCGAGAAAATCGACATCCCGGCATCCAAGCAGCCGAAGTTCAAGGCGGGCAAGACCCTCAAGGACGCTCTGAACTGAGCGTGAGGTTCAGCAAGCTTGAAGTTTCCGGCCCGCTCAGGGCATAGTGCGGCCGGCCGGGCAACCACCCGGCCGGCTTGCATTTCAGTGCATGATTTTTCAGGTACGGGCGATTAGCTCAGCGGTAGAGCGTCTCGTTTACACCGAGAATGTCGGGGGTTCGATCCCCTCATCGCCCACCATCATCCCCATTGCTGTCCATGCAGTCAGGCCCCGTTCCGGGGCTTTTTTCATGTCCGCATGGTGTGGGGCGCCGGACGGGCGCCCCTTTGCCGGTTACTGCTCGCCGCAGGGATTGGGCTGGTCCTTCATGCCGACATACCCCTGCTTGGCGTCATACAGGAATTGGTATTGGCGCAGAAAATGGCGGCCGGTGTTGATGAACGGCGCCTTCTTGGGAGCGGGTGGGGGCGGTTCGGTGCTGGAGGGGATCACCTGTGCCGGCTCGTTCGGAGCGCCGGCCCCGACGATGAAGGTGTCGGTGGCGATCGGATCGCCGGCATTCGGAATCTGGACAGCCACCGACGTGTTGGGCGCCAGTACCCACACCATCTTTGTCGGCTCGCTCAGATCGGCCTGCTCCACCTTGTCGAATTGGATCGCAGGCGGCAGCGTCATGTAGCTCTGCGGGATCCCGGTATCCACCAGGATGTTGGCCGTCGTGCAGACCGGACCGTCGGCATTGCGGTTCACCTCCGGATTCACCGTGATGCAGCCCTGCGGCATCATCCAGTCGCCGGGATATTGCGGGTAGGGGGCCAACTGGGCGAAGCGGAAGCCGGATGTGTTGGCGGCGGTCAGGCCGACCTCGATGCCCTGGCGGCCGATGATGTAACCCTTGTTCAGCGTGCCATCGGCGATGGGCTGGCCGTTCACACTGCGCAGGTTCAGCAGGACATTCTTGTCGGGCGTGCCTTGCGGCTGGAAATCGGCCTCCTGGCCGAAACCGACGCCCATATACAGCACCGGCTTCTCCGGCGCGGGCAGGTTGGAACAAATTTTCTGGTCGGTCTGGTAACTGTCGCAGCGGCCTGATTGCTCCACGCCCAGGATCAAAACATCGGAGGTCGCGACCGGCTTGTTGCCGCGGTCATAGAGCGTGACCGTCATCGGCACCCAGGTGCCGACCCACAGAACCTTGCTGCTCGACAGGAACTGCGTGCCCGGCTTGGCGCCCGGCGCCGTTTTCAGCGTCTCATAATTGGGGATGTTGGTGGCGGACATGGCGACGCCGACCGATCCGGTGTCCATCGTCACCGTGTGGATGGTGCTGTCGCCGGCAATGCTGAAATTCAGCTTCGGCGGATCGGTGAAGGACACCGATTGGAAATTCGCGAACGGGATACATTGCGTCACGCTGGTGCCGCCGTAGTTCGGTTGGCTCTGGGCCAGCGCAGGGGCTATCGCCACCAGGGTCAGCGCGGCTGCGATGACGGTCCGCGAGGTTGGGCTGGAAAATCTCATGGGAAGCGCTCAGCATTGATTGAGACCGCCATGAGAGTTACCGACCAAGCAGGTCTCGTCCAGCAATCAATATAGCCGAAATCGCGCAAATCTGCGCTGGTACGCAACCGGTAGCCCGGTGGTTGGGCTGTGGTCAGCGCGCGTGCTGATCCAGAAAACTGCGGCATTGATCGAAATCGCGCAGGCACGGGTCGGGCAGGGCGATGCCCTTGCGTTCCGCCAAGCTGCGGGCGAAGGCAACCATACGCTCAGTCGGCTCACGACGGCGCCGCGACTCCGGAATGGGCGAAGCCTCTGCCGGCGCGCTCTCAGCCGCTGCGGCGGCAGGCGGGGCGCTGCTGGCTCCCTTGGTCTTGCGGGTGCGTCGCGGCTTTGGCGCCGCCGCGTCCCCCTCGGCGGGAGCCGCAATCTTGCGGGTCCGCCGTCGCGCAGGTTTCGCCACATCGCCCGACACAGCGGCGCCGCCCCGCGTCGTCGTGCTTCGTCCCGCGGCGCCGCGCCGGGCGAATCGGACCTTGACGGCGGGCAAGCCGAGATCCAGCGTGGCACCGCGTTGTCCGATCAATGCGCCGATCAGCCGGTCGGCCTCGCTGGCGATGGCGTCGATCACATGGCGGAAATCGGCGCGGCCGGTCACCACCTCGTCGAGCTTCATCTCCCACAGCGCGGTGGTGCCGGGATCGACCAGGGTGGGGGCGGCGGCGCGCAGTGTTTCGAACAGATGGAGGCCGGCGGGGGTCGGCACCAACCATTTGCCGTCCGCCCCCAACAGGTTCTGCTTGCGCAGACCCTTTATCACCTCGGCGCGGGTGGCCGGGGTGCCGATTCCCTTGGCCTCCTTCAGCCGGTCGCGCAGAGCCGGATCCTCGACGAACCGCCAAGCGTTCTGCATGGCGTCGACCAGCGTGCCTTCGTTGTAGCGTGGCGGCGCCTGTGTGCGCTTCGCCTCCACCTTGGGATCGCTCAGGGTCGCCAATTCGCCGTCGGTCAGCGGCGGCAGGGTCTGCTCGGCCTCTTCTTCCGCCTTGCCGCCGGAGCGGTCGTCGCTCTCGGCGGAGCCGAAGGCGGCCTTCCAGCCCAGCTTCAGCGGGATGCGGCCGACGGCGCGGAAGGTGACCGGTTTGCCACCTCCAGCCGATGGCACCGGAACCGGCATGGTCACGCTGGTCTGGCGATACTCGTAATCCGGCATCACCGCGGCCAGATAGGAGCGGCATATCAGCGCGAACAGCCGCTTCTCGTCGTCGGTCAACCGGACCAGCCGCGATTCCAGATCGTCCAGCACATTGACGTTGGGGATCACCGCATGGTGCGACACGCCTTCCAACGCCTTGTCGCAAAAATGGCCGGACTTGCCCTTGCGGATCACCGGCCGGGCGATGTCGAGATGGGCGAAGCCGCGCAGCCTGGTCAGCGCCCCGACGATGGCCGGCGCGTCGGCGATCTGGTTCTCCGACAGGTAGCGCGCCTCCGCGCGCGGATAGGTGATGAGCTTCTTGCCCTCACCGTCATACAGTTCCTGCGCCACCGCCAGCGTACGGTCGGCGGTCCAGCCCCAGCGCTGGCCGCAGGTCTTCTGCAGCGAGGGCAGGTCGTACAGCTTGGGTGGCGCCTGCCGCTTCTCCTCCACCGTGACGGTCAGCGGGCCGCGGTGGTTGTCGGCGGCGCGGGCGATGGCCTCGGCGGCGGCGCGGTCCTTGATGCGGTCCTTCGGCGCCGGGGCGTGGCGCATCAGGAAGCTGCCCTCCGCCACGGTGGCAGTCGCCACGACCTCGAAATAATCCTCGGGCTTGAAGTTGCGGATCTCAAGCTCGCGCAGGCACACGATGGCCAGTGTCGGCGTCTTGACCCGGCCGATGCCGATGACGCCGCGGGTGCCGGGTGCCAGCAGGGTCTTGGTCGCGGTGCGGGTCAGCGACAGGTTGTAGATCTGGTCGGCCTGCTGGCGCGCCACTGCCGCCTCGTAGAGCGGTCGCATGGAGTCGTTGGACTTCAGCGCGGCGAAGGCATCGCGCAGGGTCTTCGGGTCCTGCGCTGTGAAAAGCGCGCGCCGCACCTTGCCGCGATAACCGACATGCTCCAGGATCTCCTGGCCGATCAGCTGGCCTTCGCGGTCGCAGTCGGTGGCGAGGATCACCTCGTCGCAGGCGCGCAGCGCGGCGGTGATCGCCTGCAGCTTCGCGGCCTTGTTGCCGCCCTGGTCGGGCCGGGTGGGAAAGAGCCCATCGGGTTTCAGCAGCGTCGGCGACCAGCGCTTCCAGGCGGGGTCGACCTCATCCGGCTCGGCAAGCCGCAGCAAATGGCCCTCGGCCGGCAGGATGCGGCCGTAGCGGTCGCCCAGGGCCGCGCGCAGGTCCTTCGCCTGGCTGGATTTTTCGGTGATGATCAGCGTCGCCATGAGTCGGAGGATACGGGATTGAGGGAAACGGAGCAAGAACATGCGTGGGCTCGGCGCAGCCCTGGTCTTGGCCTTATGGTCGCAGCCGCGCTTGCTCTCGTGGTGTCGGTCGTCGCCTCCGGCGCCCATGCGGAACGGCCGCTGCTTCCCGGTGTCGGGCCCGGGGACCGGCGGGCGCCGGTGGATGCGACCGCGGAGCCTTGGAACAGTATCGTCCGGGTGCAGACCAATCTGGCTGGCCGCTGCACCGGGGCGTTGGTCGGCCGGCACACGGTGGTGACCGCCGGCCATTGCCTGTTCAACCCGCGCACGCGGCGCTTCCTGCAGGCGTCCTCCCTGCATGTCCTGTTCGGTTATGACCGGGGGGAGTTCACCCGCCATGTCACGGTGGCGCGCGTCGCGACCGACCCGGCCTATGATCCCGCATCAGCGACTCCCAAGGTCGCCGCCGACTGGGCGGTGCTGACCCTGTCTCAGCACGCGCCGGAGTCGGTTCCTCCGCTGCCCCTCAGCGCCGGACAGCTGCCGCCGGGAACGCCGGTGATGCTCGGCGGATACAGCCAGGACCGGGCGCAGATCCTGATGGCCGACAGCGATTGTCATCTTCTGGGGGAAAGCGCCGGCCTGCTGGTGCACGATTGCGACGCCACGCGCGGAACCAGCGGCGGGCCGCTGCTGGTGCGGACACCCAGGGCGAACGGGGAGGGTTGGTCGGTCGCCGGAGTCGGCGTTGCCGCCGGGGTCGGCCCGGCCGTGCGCAATTTTGCAGTCCCGTCCGCGCGTTTCGCCGCACTTTTGGCGAAGGATGGCGCTGCGGGTCAGCCCTGAGCGGCTGAAACGCATTTTTCGCTTCGCGCGCGGCCCCGAATGGCATAGACGTACCCCCGTCTTTTTCGAGCCCCCCGGAACCCGGAGTCTTTCCGCAATGTCGATCCAGCGCTTCCACACCGGACCGCGCATGAGCCAGATGGTCGTCCACAAGGACACGGTCTATCTCGCCGGTCAGGTCGCCGACGAGCCGACGCCCGACGTCGAGCGTCAGACTGCCCAGATCCTGGCCCAGATCGACGCCTTGCTGGCGGAAGCGGGCAGCGACAAGAGCAAGCTGCTGTCGGCCACGATCTATCTGGTGGACATCGCCAGCTTCGGCGCGATGAACAAGGCTTGGGAAGCCTGGGTCGATCCGGCCAATCCGCCGGCCCGTGCCACGGTGGAAGCCAAGCTGGCCGCTCCTGAGTATCTCGTTGAAATTCAGGTCACCGCTGCTAAATAAGGCGGCGGAAACGGGGCGACCCGGCAGCCTCGGTTGGGGTGTGCCGGCGTGGCCCGAACGCTGTGAGGGCCGCGCGCTTCAATATTCCGACAAATTGCTTGTCGGTTTACGGAATGTTAATGACGCCTTAACAGATCGCCCGTAAAACCCCGACCAACCTCTGCCGCCGAAGCGGACGACCCTGACGGTCGCGCTTCGGTTGTCGCGTTACTGCAATGGAACCGCAACATGCCGCGCCAAACGCCACTGTCTGACATTCGGAACATCGGCATCATCGCCCACGTCGACGCGGGCAAGACGACGACCACCGAACGTATTCTGTACTACACCGGTCGCAAGCACACGATCATCGACGTCCACGAGACGAAGGATCTGAAGACGTCGACCACGACCGACTATATGGAGCAGGAGCAGAAGCGCGGCATCACCATTCAGTCCGCCGCGGTTTCGGCCTTCTGGCGCGACAAGAAGATCAACGTCATCGACACCCCCGGCCACGTCGACTTCACCATCGAGGTGAACCGTTCGCTGCGTGTCCTCGACGGTGCGGTCGTGGTGTTCGACGGCGTCGCCGGCGTGGAGCCGCAGTCGGAGACCAACTGGCGTCTGGCGGACAACTACAACGTTCCGCGCATCTGCTACGTCAACAAGATGGATCGCTCGGGCGCCAACTTCCAGCGCTGCGTCAGCATGATCCGTCAGCGCCTGAACGCCCGTCCGGTCTGCATCCAGGTTCCGCTCGGCTCGGAAGACAACTTCCGCGGCATGGTCGACCTCGTCGAGATGAAGGCCTATGTCTGGTTCTCGGACGACAAGGACGCCAAGTGGGAGACCTGGGAGATCACCGACGATCTCGCGGCCAAGCTCAACCTGACCGTCAAGGAAGACCTGGACAACGTCGCCAGCATTCCGGCTCTGCGCGCCGAACTCGTCGACACTGCCCTGGAGCAGGACGACGCGGCGATGGAAGCCTACCTGGAGTCGGGTGAGGAGCCGTCGGCCGACGTGCTGCGCGCCTGCCTGCGCAAGGGCACCATCACCAGCGCCTTCACCCCGGTCCTCTGCGGCTCGTCTTACAAGAACAAGGGCGTCTGCCAGGTTCTGGACGCGGTCGTCGATCTGCTGCCGGCCCCGACCGACGTCGAGGCGATCAAGACGGTGGACGAGGACGGCAACCCGAACGGCGAGCGTCTCAGCTCCGACGAAGCGCCCTTCTCGGCGCTGGCCTTCAAGGTGCTGAACGACACCTACGGCTCGATGACCTTCATCCGCGTCTATTCGGGCGTGCTGACGAAGGGCATGTCGATCCTGAACTCGACCCGCGGCAAGCGCGAGAAGATCGGCCGCATGGTCGAGATGTTCGCGAAGGAAGCCAACCCGATCGAGGAAGCCCGCGCCGGCGACATCATCGCGCTCGTCTCCCTGCAGGAGACCGAGACCGGTGATACGCTGTGCGACGCCGCCCACCCGGTCATCCTGGAGCGTATGCGCTTCCCCGACCCCGTCATCAGCGTCTCGGTCGAGCCGAAGACCAAGGGCGAGCAGGAGAAGTTCTCGATCGCTCTCGGCAAGATGGTCCGCGCCGATCCGTCGCTCCGCCTGGAGACCGACCGTGAAACCGGCCAGACCATCCTGCGCGGCATGGGCGAGCTGCACCTGGAAGTGACGCTGGACCGCATGCGCACGGAGTTCGGCGTGGAAGGCAACATGGGCAAGCCCCAGGTCGCCTACCGCGAGACGATCACCAAGCCTGTCGAATACACCTATACCCACAAGAAGCAGACCGGTGGTTCGGGCCAGTTCGCCGAAGTGAAGATCATCTTCGAGCCGCAGGAGCGTGGCGCCGGCTTCAGCTTCAAGGACGAGACGGTTGGCGGTTCGGTTCCGCGCGAATACGTTCCGTCGGTCGGCAAGGGTCTGGAGATGCAGAAGGAAGACGGCGTCCTCGCCGGCTACCCGACTGTGGACTTCAGCGCCCGCCTGGTGGACGGCAAGTACCACGACGTCGACTCGAACGCCCTGACGTTCGAAATCGCCGCCAAGGCTTGCTTCCGTGAGGCCCTGCCGAAGGCCGGCCCGATCCTGCTGGAGCCGGTGATGAAGGTCGAGATCGTCACGCCGGAGGATTACCTGGGCGACGTCATCGGCGACGTGAACCGTCGTCGCGGCACCGTCCTGGGCCAGCTGGAGCGTGGTTCGAACATCGCCGTCGAGGCCAATGTCCCGCTGAACGAAATGTTCGGCTACATCGGCCAGCTGCGCGGCATGACCTCGGGCCGTGCGTCCTACACGATGGAGTTCAGCCACTACGAGCCGGTGCCGCGCAACGTCACCGACGAAATCGTGGCCGGCCGCAACAAGGCCGCCTGATCGTCTTCCGGACGATTGGGACACATCCGGTAAAGCAGACGGCCGGCGGAGCAATCCGCCGGCCGTTCGCCGTTTCCGACCATTCTTCGGCCTGTACCAATGGTATAGGGGGGCATAGGCCTGCGGCTCTAAAGCCCAAGGGCAGCGCCTCTGACCAATTCTTTAGCGTTTTGCAACCAAAAAATAGTTGGCAGCTCGCCGAATCCGTGCCCAAATTTGGAGCATGATGATTCGACGCTTCTTTTCCTTGACAGTGCTTTTGCTGCTGACCCTCGGGGTGCCGGCTGGCGCGGGGCAGGGAAACATGCGTCTCGACAGTCTTTTCCAGGCCTTGCACAGCGCCACCGACGCCGCCTATGCCGAATCGGTGGAGGAGCATATCTGGGACTTCTGGCTGGAACATCCCGACCCGGTGATGGTGCGCGACATGCGCGCCGGGGTGCTCAGCCTGAACGGCGACGACTACGAGTCGGCGCTGCACGCCTTCGACGCGGTGATCGCCCGCGACCCGTCCTATGCCGAAGGATGGAACAAGCGCGCCGCCGCCCATTACATGCTGGGCGACTATCGCGCCGCCATGCTGGACCTCCGCCATGCCCTGTCACTCGAACCCCGTCATTTTGGGGCGCTGGTCGAGTTGGGCCTCGTCTATCTGGCGCTGGGCGACGAAAAGCCGGCGCTGCGGGCGTTCGATGCGGCGCTGAAGATCAACCCGCATCTCAGCCGCGTCCGAATCCAGGCCGACGCGATCCGTCATCGGATTGCGGGCACCGACCTCTAGGCTCAGGACTCGTTAATTGAGGTAGAAGGCGACGGCCGCTGCGATGCAGATAGCTGAGAAGAAGGTGTGGGCGCAGCGGTCATAGCGAGTTGCGATCCGGCGCCAGTCCTTGAGTTTCGCGAACATGTTCTCGACCTTGTGGCGCTGGCGATAGAGGCCCTTATCGTAGTTGAGAGGAACTTTGCGGCTCCTGGTGGGTGGAATGCACGGCTCGATGTTTCTCTCGGCAAGCGCCATACGGAACCAGTTGCTGTCGTAGCCGCGATCCGCGATCAGCATCGCGCCGGCCGGCAAGATATCCAGCAGGAGCCGCGCACCTGTGTGGTCGCTCATCTGGCCCTCGGACAGGAGCAGGATAATGGGTCGGCCTGCCTCGTCACAGACGGCGTGGAGTTTGGAGTTCAGCCCACCTTTCGTGCGCCCGATACGACGGGGAGCATCCCCCTTTTAAGCAGGCTCGCCGCAGTTCGGTGTGCCTTCAGGTGGGTAGTATCGATCATGATCCGCTCGGGCTTGGGGCCTTCACCCGCCAGAGCGGCAAAGATCCGGTCGAACACGCCCAACCGGCTCCAGCGCAGGAACCGGTTGTAGAGCGTCTTGTGCGGCCCGTATGCCTTCGGGGCATCCTTCCACTGCAGGCCGTTGCGGATGACGTAGACGATCCCACTGACCACTCGGCAGTCGTCCACGCGCGGGACGCCACGCGACTTTGGGAAATAGGGCTCAATGCGCTTGAGCTGTGTCTCGGTGAGCCAGAATTGATCAGACATCGACATATCCTCCTGTCGCACTTGAATCACGATGACATGTCAGGTGGAATCGGTTTCGCGACGCCCGCTGCGCGGACAAAGCCGCTGCATGCTGCTATGGCAACCGGCAAAATGACCAGACCACGAGCGCAAGATGTTCAGACCTGAAGAAATCCTTATCCTGACCGGAACACCTGGTTCAGGCAAAACGACCGCCGCGAACAGCATCGCGCAACTGCCCGGCAGCCCGAAGGTCCATCTGCATTCGGACGACTTCTGGCATTTCATCAAAGCAGGTTCGATTCCACCGTGGCGTCCCGAGGCCCACGGCCAGAATGCAACAGTGATCGACGTGCTGACCGGGGCTGCTGCCCGCTATGCGAAGGGCGGCTACTTCGTTCTGGTGGATGGCATCATTGGGCCCTGGTTTCTGGACGCCTTCCGAAATATCGAAGCGGTCCTGCACTATATCGTCCTTCGTCCGGATCTGGAGGAGGCCATCAGACGATGCCGCGAACGAGGCGGTGACACCCTTTCAGATCCGGTTCCGATTTCTGCGCTGCATCAGCAGTTCGGGAATTTGGGCGCATTGGAGGGCCATTCGCTGTCGGTGGCAGGTTTGAGCGTTGACGAGACCTGCGACGCAATCGGTAAGGCGGTGGAAAGCGGGCATTTCAGGTTGCGGTAGAGCTGAGAACGTTTGAGAGAGAATGTCCGATCAGGGCTCGAAACCGCTATCTGACACTTTCACTCGATTTATGGGTCCTGACCCTAGGCGGACGGGCTTGCGTCGCGGATTGTCACGCGCAAATTTTCACTGAAAATCACTCAATGGGAGTATATCCTTCGGCGGTGCGACCGTAACGTGGTTGCATTGTCGTGGCTGCACGTCAGGAAAGCGGCGTGTCGGTGTCGCATGCCGGGGGCGTGATGTTCGACGAAGTGATCCGTGTGGTCGGTGAATTGCGGGTGCTGAGCGCACTCGGCCTGCTCGGCCTGTCCTTCATCCTTCCGCTGACGATCTTCATCGGCCGCAGCAACATCAAGAATGTGCGGCAGAAGATCATCGCGGACCTGGAATCGGTCTTCCGCATCGAAGGGCAGGATCACGACCAGCTGATCCCCTCCTTCGAATTCGCGGCCTATAAGTACCGGGCGCTGCCGCAGGGACCGGACAACACGCAGCCGTCGGAATGGCGCGCCTATTTCTTTCCGGTCCTGGTCTTCATCATGGTGTCCTTCAGCGGCTTTCTAACCTCCAGCGGCATGCTGCTGGGCAAGGATCGGTTGGACCATTTCCAGCCGCTGTTCAGCGGAATGACGCTGTACGGAGTTGACGGGGTCACGCCCATGGATCTGGTGCATTACCAGCTTCAGACCGTGGCGGTGCTGTCCTTCGCCTTCTTCGGCGCTTATGTGTGGTCGATCGACTACCTGATCCGCCGCATTTCCAACTACGATCTGTCGCCGATCTCTTTCCTGCGGGTGACCGGCCACATCATCCTGGCCTGCATCACCGCGGTCGCGCTGCATCACGCCTATATGGACATTGCGAAGATTGCGCCGGAGGGGGCGGTCGGTGACGGCGTGCCGGAATTGCTGGTGGCGTTCCTGACCGGCTTCTTCCCCAAACTCGGTCTGCAAACGCTGCTGAGCCGGGTGCCGCAATTGCAGGTCCGGCGGATCGATCCCCGGGCCCAGAGCTTCATCCGCGAATATCCGATCGACATGATTCTCGGCATCGATTCGGCCATCAAATTCCGACTTGCCGAGTTCGAGATCGAGGACGTGCAGAATCTGGCCACGGCAAACCCGATCCTGCTGTTCGTTGAAACGCCCTACGGCATCTACGAGACGATGGATTGGGTGGCGCAGGCGCAGTTGATCCTGGCGCTCGACCTCGACCAGATCGAGGCGCTCCGGGTCATCAATGTCCGTACCATCTTCGACATCGAACGCTTCATGAGCCGGCCGGAGTCGCGGCCACGGCTGATGCAGGCGCTGAATTGCCCGAAGACCGACGGCAAGGGCGCGGTGCTGCTGGCCGACCGCGGCATCACGCTGGAGAATCTCGAGTCGGTTGTGCAGGCGATCGGCGAGGATCTGCATGTCCAGCGGCTGCGCCAGATCTGGCGCAACATCGAATTGAAGCTTAGCCTCGACCTGCCGCAGGTCTTGCGTGACCGTGCGCTGCTGAAAGCCGGTAGGATGCCGCTGCGGCCGGTTGCGGTCGAGGACATGGCGGATGACAACTCCAGTTCCGGCCTTGCACAGGCAGCCACTGGCGCGACACCGATCCGGCAGCCGGTTCCGGCCGAATAGCGGTCGGCAATTCACCTTGACAAGTTCTGGAGTTTTCCTATAGTCGCACCCTCTCGCCGCCCCGCAAGGGTGGCGGGTAACATTGTGCGTTCCTGGTCCCGGCGTTGTGCCGGGCGGGATTTGCTCGGTGTGTAGGCGGCCCGACGGGCTGCCGTTGAGATATCGAGACTGAGGAGAGCAGCGTGGCGCGTATCGCTGGCGTCAACATCCCCGCGCAGAAGCGCGTGGAGATCGGGTTGACCTACATCCATGGCATCGGCCCCTTCAAGGCCAAGGAAATCTGCGCGAAGCTGGAAATCCCGGCCGAGCGTCGCGTGAACGAGCTGACGGACGACGAAGTCCTGAAGATCCGCGAGACCATCGACGCCGACTACCGCGTCGAGGGCGATCTTCGTCGTGAAGTCGCCATGAACATCAAGCGTCTGATGGACCTGGGCTGCTACCGCGGCCTGCGTCACCGCAAGGGCCTGCCGGTCCGCGGCCAGCGCACCCACACGAACGCCCGCACCCGCAAGGGTCCGGCCAAGCCGATCGCCGGCAAGAAGAAGTAAGAGGACGAACGCAAAATGGCCAAGCCCTCCGCTGCTTCTCAGCGCCTGCGTCGCCGCGAGCGCAAGAACATCACCGCCGGCGTCGCTCACGTGAACGCCTCGTTCAACAACACGATGATCACCATCACCGACGCGCAGGGCAACACCATTGCCTGGTCGTCGTCGGGCACCATGGGCTTCAAGGGTTCGCGCAAGTCGACGCCCTACGCCGCCCAGGTCGCTGCCGAGGACGCCGGCCGCAAGGCCCAGGAACACGGCATGAAGACCCTGGAAGTCGAAGTGAAGGGTCCGGGTTCGGGGCGTGAGTCCGCCCTGCGCGCCCTGCAGTCGATCGGCTTCCAGATCACGTCGATCCGCGACGTCACGCCGATCCCGCACAACGGCGTTCGCCCGCCGAAGAAGCGTCGCGTCTGATTCAGCATTGTTTCCGCACCCGCGGGGACCAGCCATTCCGGGACAGGGGGCCGCAGCCATCGCGGTCCCCTCAGCATGGGAATGGTTCGGGCCCCGCGGGTTCGTGTTCACCCGATGGCATCTTGAGGTCGATCCGTGCTTCAGAAGAACTGGCAGGAACTGATTAAGCCGAGCAAGCTGGACATCCAGCCCGGTGACGACGCCGACCGTTTCGCGACGGTGGTCGCCGAACCGCTGGAACGCGGCTTCGGTCTGACCCTGGGCAACGCCCTGCGCCGCATCCTGCTCTCCTCGCTGCAGGGTGCCGCCGTCACCTCGATCCACATCGACGGCGTGCTGCACGAGTTCTCGTCCATCCCCGGCGTCCGCGAGGACGTGACCGACATCGTCCTGAACATCAAGACGATGGGTCTGCGCATGGGCGGCGACGGCCCGAAGCGCATGCGCCTGCGCGCCGAAGGCCCGGGCGAGGTCAAGGCCGGCATGATCGAGACCGGTCCCGACATCCAGGTCATGGATCCGGAACTGGTCATCTGCACGCTGGACAACGGCGCGCGGCTGAACATGGAACTGACGGTCGAGACCGGCAAGGGCTACGTCCCGGCCAGCCAGAACCGTCCGGAAGACGCGCCCATCGGCCTGATTCCGATCGACGCCCTGTTCTCCCCGGTCCGCAAGGTGTCCTACAAGGTCGACAATGCCCGCGTCGGGCAGGTCACCGACTATGACCGCCTGTCGATGACGGTGGAGACCAACGGTTCGGTCAAGCCGGACGACGCGGTGGCACTCGCCGCCCGCATCCTGCAGGACCAGCTGCAGCTGTTCATCAACTTCGAGGAGCCGACTCACGCCGTCTCCGAGGAGAAGCACGAGGAGGTTCCGTTCAACAAGAACCTGCTCCGCAAGGTGGACGAGCTGGAACTGTCGGTCCGTTCGGCCAACTGCCTCAAGAACGACAACATCGTCTACATCGGCGATCTGGTGCAGAAGACGGAAGCGGAAATGCTCCGCACCCCGAACTTCGGCCGCAAGTCGCTGAACGAGATCAAGGAAGTGCTGTCCCAGATGGGCCTGCACCTCGGTATGGAAATCCCGAACTGGCCGCCGGAGAACATCGAAGAGCTGGCCAAGCGTCTGGAAGAGCCGTACTAAACATCTCGCTTGTTTCCGCGCCCTTTCCGCCCTTGGGCGGGGAGGGCGCATTTCCCAGGGCCGAAGCGGCCCGACCCCATGGCCGTACCAGCGTTACGACTGGGCGGCGGGGTTCACGATCGGCTCCCCGAGGGGGGCCATGCCATGAAGGAGGACCGCCATGCGTCACGGCGTTTCGGGACGTAAGTTCAGCAAGACCAGCAGCCACCGCAAGGCCATGTTCTCGAACATGGCGAACGCGGTGATCAAGCACGAGCAGATCACCACCACCCTGCCGAAGGCGAAGGACCTGCGTCCGATCGTCGACAAGCTGATCACGCTCGGCAAGAAGGGTGGCCTGGCCAACCGTCGTCTGGCCTTCGCGCAGCTGCGCGACAACGACACGGTCACCAAGCTGTTCACGGTGCTGGCCGACCGCTACAAGGATCGCCAGGGTGGCTACAGCCGCGTCCTGAAGGCCGGCTTCCGCTATGGCGACGCCGCCGACATGGCCGTGTTCGAGCTGGTCGACCGCGACGTCTCCGCCAAGGGTCAGGATTCGGGCCCGACGCAGGATGCCGTCGAGGCCGAAGCCGAGACCGCCGAGTGATATGACCGGGCATTGCGCCGGTTATCCTGACCGTGCGGCATCGGGCCTCAGGGCCCCGCGTCGTGCAGGACGGAACCGCCGATATCGGTGATATGTTAGACCCTTCCTTCGGGCTCCCCGGAGGAAGGGTTTTCTCTTTTGTGGCCGGTCGAATGTTGCGTTCCCTTTACACGCGCCTCCAGCGCCTGTCCGCCCGCGACGATGCCGTCTGGTGGATGTCGGCGATCTCCTTCGCCGAAAGCTCCTTCTTCCCATTGCCGCCGGACGTGATGCTGGTGCCGATGTGCCTGGAGAAGCCGAAGCGACTCTGGTTCTACACCAACATCTGCGCCTTCGCGTCGCTTCTGGGCGGCCTGCTGGGCTACGCGCTGGGCTTTTATCTGTTCGAAAGCGTCGGGCGGATGATCATCGACTTCTACAATGCGCAGGAGTCGTTCCATCATTTCCAGGAGATGTTCACCGAGTTCGGCCCCTGGTTCCTGATCCTGAAGGGGGTGACGCCGATCCCCTACAAGCTGCTGACGATCACCGCCGGATTCGCCCATCTGGATCTGACGGTCTTCATCCTCTGTTCGATCGTCGCGCGCTTCTCCCGATTCTACATGATCGCCATCCTGCTGCATTTCTACGGACCGCAGGTTCAGCACATCATTGAGAAGCGGCTGATGCTGGTGGCCACCGTCCTTCTGGTCGTCGTGGTCGGCGGCCTGCTCAGCTTCAAGTTCGTCTGAGCGACTCAGTCCGGCATGCCCTGGTCCTGGCGGTCACGCCGGGACGGGGGCAGGGCGTCACGGTCGGCACGGTCACGGCGCACGATCATGACGATGGCGACCGCCACGAACAGCCCGCCCAGCAGCGGGATGATCATCTCGGCCATGTCGACATTGGGCAGCGCCAGCGCGCGCGAGGCCAGCATGACGAGGCCAAGGACAAGCAGCGCCAGCAGCAGTCGCAGGGACCGGTTGCGCGGCGGTCTGCCGTCCGATTTCGGAGTCATTTCAGTCATTCCCTTCTTACGGCTGATATCGGCATAGTGGGGGCCGAACGGGGGATGGTCCAGAGGGGGGTGGCATTCCGTCATGTCCATGGCCGTCCTCACAACAAGAAGAATAGGAGCCGTCGTGGCTAAGTTCCGTCCGGTCCGTCTCATCGCCCCGCTCATGGCCGTGGCCCTTCTCGGCCTGGCGGCCTGCGCCGATCACCCGGCGTCGCGCCCTGCCGCCTCCGGTCCGGCGCCCACCGTCACCGTGGTCCCCGGTCCGTCCACCCCGCGCGGCGGTGCCGACGACCAGTCGTTGCGGATCGATGGCGGCACCGGTGCCGGCGCCTCCTGTCAGGCCCAGTGCGAGCGGAGCCACAATGTGTGCATGGATTCGGTCGCCGCGCGCAACCAGGGCGGCATCGACCGTGCCGATTCGACCCCGTTCAGCCCGACCGACAACTGCAGCTATCAGCTGAAGCAGTGCTATCAGCGCTGCGGCGCGGCGCGCTGAGGCACCCATCATGGCGAAACGCGGCGAGTCGGGCGGGGATGCCGGGCTATTCGAGTCGGCGGCTCCCCGCCCGCTCGCCGACCGGCTGCGCCCGCGCACGCTGGACGAGGTGGTCGGGCAGGACCACCTGCTGAAGCCCGACGGGCCGCTGGGTCGCATGGTCGCGGCGCGGCGGCTGGCCTCCATGATCCTGTGGGGGCCGCCCGGTTGCGGCAAGACCACCATCGCCCGCCTGCTGGCCCACAGCACCGACCTGCATTTCGAACCGCTGTCGGCGGTCTTCTCCGGCGTCGCCGATCTGCGCAAGGTGTTCGATGCCGCACGGGCCCGGCGGGTGGCGGGGCAGGGCACGCTGCTGTTCATCGACGAGATCCATCGCTTCAACCGCTCCCAGCAGGACGGTTTCCTGCCTTTCGTCGAGGACGGCACGGTCACGCTGGTGGGCGCCACGACCGAGAATCCGTCCTTCGAACTCAACGCCGCCTTGCTGTCACGAGCGCAGGTGTTCGTGCTCAACCGCCTGGACGATGCGGCGCTGGAAAAGCTGCTGTCGCGGGCGGAGGCGGAGATGGGCCGGCCGCTGCCGCTGGACGCCGACGCGCGCGCCGCGGTGAAGGCGATGGCCGACGGCGACGGCCGTTTCTGCCTGAACCTGTGCGAGGAGCTGTTCGCGCTGCCGGGCGAGACGGTGCTGGACACCAACGCGCTCGCCGCCACCATCCAGCGCCGCGCCCCGCTCTACGACAAGGCGCAGGAGGGGCATTACAACCTCATCAGCGCCCTGCACAAGTCGCTGCGCGGGTCGGACACCGACGCGGCGCTCTACTGGTACAGCCGCATGCTGGATGGCGGGGAAGACCCGCGTTACATCGCGCGGCGCCTGACCCGTTTCGCGGTGGAGGATGTCGGGCTGGCCGATCCCAATGCCTTGACCCAGGCCATCGCCGCCTGGGAAGCCTATGAGCGGCTGGGCAGCCCTGAGGGCGAACTGGCCCTGGCGCAGCTGGTGATCTATCTGGGGACGGCGCCGAAGTCGAATGCCGGCTATACGGCCTACAAGTCGGCGGTGCGCGCGGCGAAGGAAACCGGTTCGCTGATGCCGCCCAAGCATATCCTGAACGCGCCGACCAAGCTGATGAAGACCATCGGCTACGGCAAGGGATACGAGTACGACCACGACACGGCGGAGGGCTTCTCCGGGCAGAACTACTTCCCCGAAGGGATGGCGCGGCGCGAGTTCTACCAGCCGGTGGAGCGTGGGTTCGAACGCGACCTGCGCAAGCGGCTGGACTATTGGGCGCGACTGCGCGAGCGGCGGGGGGAGGAGTAAGGGGCGGACGTCATGCCGGTGTCGGAATGACGACGTTGAATAACGTCCGCTGAACCGCGCCCTTTACGCGGCCATCCCATCGGCCGGCGCCGAGGCGATCAGGCGATAGTGGCTGGTGTCGGCGAGGACCGAGCAGCTGAGGGTCTTCGACACGCCCTCGTCTTCGGTGCTGACGACGCGGGCGTGCGGGATGCCCAGCAGGTTGACCGTTGCCGTCACCCGCCAACCGCGGCCGCCGGCGCTGCCGACCGGTTGGAAAACCTGCCCGATCTGGACATGCTTCTTGCTCATGACGGATAAACCCTCGGACGGCCGGTTGCCCATGGGCTAAATCCGGCCTGTTGCGCAAAACCCCAACCCGCAGTTAAGCGCAGCGGCGAGTCGCGATCAACAGGGAAACCATCGGATGTCCCCTGGATCGGCAAACCCGATGTGAATTGTCACGGGCGCGTTGCGCCGCCGTCAACATCCCGACTTCGGCAGCGCCTCGATCTTGTCCAGCACCGCGTTGACGGTGAAATCGCCATAGTCGATCTGCATGGACTCGGCGATGCCGTTTTCCAGCAGATGCAGGCTCATCTCATACTCCGGCTGGGCCGAATCGCTCTGCGTCGGGAAAAACGCCATGCGGACCGGCCAGGCCTTGCCCACCTTCAGCAGCGGGTCCTTGCCGGCGTCCGTCGGCGCGCCGGGCTTGCCGACGACGGTCGACACCTCGGTCGGTCCTTCCGCGTCGGACCCGTCGAAGATCGTGCGGGTGAAGAAGGGGTCCTTCCGTTCGGCATGGTCCAGGATCGCCAGCGTGTGGGCGGTCGGGAACATGGTGCCGGCCGGCAGCTCCATCTCCTGCGGTTCGGGCTTGGTGAACTGGGCGGTGCCGGCGCCGTCGCGGTTCAGGTTCGCCTCGCCGCGCACCTCCTCGTCCACCTCGCCGTTGACCAGCTTGCGGACGTTGAAGCGGTAGCGCAGGCCGTCCTTCGATTCCCAGGTCGTGTAGTTGGTGTTCATCGCCATGTCGTCGCCTTCGCTGTAGACGAAGCGCAGCTGGAAGCGCTGCTCCGTCGTCCAGCCGTCGCAGGCGTCGGCCCATTCGAACATCATGCGGCCGCGGACGTCACTGACCTTCGATCCGTTGCGCGCCGAGGCGAGCGACATGGTGTAGATCGCCCGGTGCGGCTGGATCCTGGCCGCCACCGCCGCCATGGAGGTCGCGGCCGGCTGAGCCAGGGCAGGGGAGGCCGCGAGGAGCGCACCGGTGGAAACGGCGGCCGCGAGGACCGCGCCGACGGTTGCCGGAAAGGCGGAAAGACGGTCGAGCAAGACGGGATCCACAGGTGATTGACGGCTCTTGGTGAAGTATGGGTGTTTTTGCCGCGGTCCGAAAGGCCCGCCACCCGAATGTCTTATCAATGGAAGGGAACCGCCGGAATGACAAGCCCTGCCGAGTTGCCGTTTGCGGCGCAGTCGGACAGTCCCGATGCCCAGCCCTCTGCCCGCCCGGTGCTGCTGCTGACCCGCCGCCTTCCGGAAGCGGTGGAGGCGCGGGCCTCGCGCGATTACCGGGCCGTGTTCAATCCAGAAGACCGCGCCTTCAGCGGGGCGGAGATCGCCGCCCGTGCGGCGGAGGTTGGGGCCGACGCCGTGCTCTGCTGTGCCGGTGATCGGCTGGACTCCGCCGCCATCGCGGCCCTGCCGCAGCGGGTGCGGGTGCTGGCGACCTTCTCCGTCGGCACCGACCACATCGACCTGGAGGCGGCGCGCGCCCGCGGCCTGACCGTCACCAACACGCCCGACGTGCTGACCGACGCCACCGCCGACATCGCGCTGCTTCTTCTGCTGGGTGCCGCGCGCCGCGCCTCGGAGGGCGAGCGGATGATACGCGCCAACGCATGGACCGGCTGGACCCCGACCCAGCTGATGGGCACCCATGTCGGCGGCAAGCGGCTGGGCATCGTTGGCATGGGCCGCATCGGACAGGCGGTGGCGGCGCGCGCCCGCGCCTTCGGCATGACCATCCACTACAGCAACCGCCGTCGGCTGCCGCCGGACCTCGAACTGGGCGCCATCTACCACGCCGATCCCGAGGCGATGCTGCCGGTGTGCGATGTCCTGTCGCTTCACTTCCCCGCCACGGTGGAAACCCGACATTGGCTGAACGCCGAACGGATCGGGCGGCTGCCGCCGGGGGCCATCCTCATCAACACGGCGCGCGGCAGCGTGGTGGACGATGAGGCCGTGATCGCCGCGCTGAAGACCGGGCGGTTGGCGTCCGCCGGGCTCGACGTGTTCGAGAACGAGCCGAACCTGCATCCCGGCTACCGCGATCTGCCCAACGCCTTCCTGCTGCCGCATCTGGGCAGCGCCACGGTGGAAACGCGGAACGCCATGGGATTCAAGGCGCTGGACAACATCGATGCGGTGATGGCCGGCCGGCCGGCGCCGGATCGGGTGGTGTAAAGGGCGGGTGGAGCCTTTTGCCGGACCGCCGCTCCGGCCGCCAGTCACCGGCAGGGATTTCCTGCCCCGAACGGTTGGGGTGGGCAGAAGATGCCGGTCCGGTAGGAAAGAGGCTCCACCCCCTGCCGATGATCCGGCGGCGCAATCCGCCGGAAATGCATAAAATGCTTGGTATCTGCGGGATGCGGCGGGTTGGCACAGCGGTTGCTTGGGTGAAGGCGAAGTGTTCCGACCTTCATCAGAGGAGCCGACCCCATGAACGCCATCGTCGCCGCCCTGGACCTGAAGCACCACACCTCCGACCGTTTCGACGTGCCGGCCGGATGGTCGCCGGTCGCGCTGGCTTCGCGTGTCGGGCTTCTGCGGGGGACCGAGCGCCAGACGCTGGACGAGACGATCGCGCTGCTCGCCGAAGCCAAGGAGACGATCGCCGAGTTGCACGAGCGCATCGCCTACCTGGAAAGCCTGACGATGACGGACGAGCTGACCGGCCTGTTGAACCGGCGCGGCTTCTACAGCCACTTCCGGCGCGAACTGGCGTCCGCCCGCCGCAACGGGTCCGCTGGCGGCCTGCTGGTCATGATCGACCTGGACGGCTTCAAGGCCATCAACGACACCCACGGCCATGTCGCCGGCGACGCCTATCTGCGGCAGGTGGCGCGGATGATCGTCGGCAATGTCCGGCAGGAGGATGTGGTCGCCCGGCTGGGCGGCGACGAGTTCGCCGTGCTGCTGACCAACACCGACACCGCCAGCGGCCTCGCCCGCGCCCGCCAGCTGGCCGCCATCGCCGATGCTACCCATGTGGAATGGGGTGGGCAGTCGCTGCCGGTCCGTTTCTCCGTCGGCACCCAGCCCTATGGCGCCGACGACAGCGAGGACGAGGTGATGCGCCGCGCCGACGCCATGATGTACGGCGCCAAGGGCGCCCGCCGCCGCGATGCCAAGCGCAAAACCAGGCGGGCTGCCTGAGCCGTCGCCCGGCTCCATCCCGGTATATTGCCGTTGTCGATAACCGATCGCCGCCCGCGTCCGCCGCGGGCGGTTTTCGTTTGAATGCAGGGTGGTCCGCGGTCATCAGGGCTGTCATCCAGCGGTCCGGTAACGACTATTTAACCGTCGCGACCTAATCAGAAAGGGGATATACCGGTCTTGCGACCCCGCAACTGCGGTACGCAATCCGGCAATGGACAGCGTGAACGCGGGGGTCACACCCAGGGAGGATGCATGTCAGCGGAGCCTTGCGGTCCATTGGCGACCGGTGGTGGGCCGACGAAGACCGTCCTCATCGTCGAGGACAACGAGCTGAACATGAAGCTCTTTCATGACCTGCTCGAAGCGCACGGCTATGGCACGCTGCAGACCCGCGAAGGCATGGAGGCGATGCGGCTGGCCCGTCAGCACCGCCCCGACCTGATCCTGATGGACATCCAGCTGCCGGAGGTTTCCGGGCTGGAGGTGACCCGCTGGATCAAGGACGATCCGGATCTGAGGAGCATTCCGGTCGTGGCCGTCACCGCCTTCGCCATGAAAGGTGACGAAGAGAAAATCCGTCAGGGCGGTTGCGAGGATTATGTCGCAAAGCCCATTTCGGTTGTGAAGTTCCTCGAAACAGTCAAGAAGTTTCTCGGCTAAGTCTGTTTTCTCTGTAGCAATTCTGCAGGAATTTCCTTCCGATGTCCGCGCGTGTCCTTGTCGTCGACGATGTACTGCCGAATGTGAAGCTGCTCGCGGCGAAGCTGACGCGCGAGTACTTCAATGTTCTGACGGCCTTCAACGGACCCGACGCGCTTGAGATGGTGCGGAAGGAATCGCCGGACATAGTCCTGCTGGACGTGATGATGCCGGGCATGGACGGGTTCGAGGTGTGCGAGAAGATCCGCTCCGATCCCGCCACCATGCACATCCCCGTGGTGATGGTCACGGCGCTGTCGGACATCGCCGACCGCGTCCGTGGCCTGGAGGCCGGGGCCGACGATTTCCTGACCAAGCCGGTGAACGACATCGCGCTGTTCGCGCGCGTCCGCTCGCTGGTTCGGCTGAAGATGATGATGGACGAATGGCGCCTGCGCGAAAGCACGTCCGGCCAGTTCGGCGTTATCGAGCGCAGCGGCACCATGCTGAGCGAATCCTTCGAGCGCGCCAATGTGCTGGTGCTGGAGGACTCCGCCCTCGACCTGGAAAAGGTGACGGAGACGCTTCAGCGCGACCACAACATGGTGTTCTCCGCCGACACCGGCGCCAAGGCGCTGGAACGCGCGCTGGGCACGCCGCTCGATCTGGTGGTGGTCAGCCTGACCCTGCTGAACGAAGACGGGCTGCGCCTCTGCTCGCAATTGCGCTCGCACGAGCGCACGCGGCAGGTGCCGATCCTGCTGATGGTGGACGACGGCGACCTGGGGCAGGTGGCGAAGGGGCTGGAACTCGGCGCCAACGATTACGTCGTCAAGCCGGTCGACCGGAACGAACTGCTGGCCCGCGCCCGCACCCAGATCCGGCGCAAGCGCTATCAGGAACGGCTGCGCTCCAATTACGAGCAGAGCCTGTCGATGGCGCTGACCGACAGCCTGACCGGCGTCTTCAACCGCCGTTACGTCAACGCCCATCTGCCGCGGCTGCTGGAACGCGCCATCGACAGCCACAAGCCGGTGTCGGTGCTGATGTTCGACATCGACCATTTCAAGGTGGTCAACGACACCTACGGCCATGCCATCGGCGACGAGGTGCTGCGCGAGGTATCCGCCCGCGCCAGCCGCAACCTGCGCACCTTCGACCTCGTCGCCCGGTTGGGTGGCGAGGAGTTCATCGTCATCCTGCCGGACACCGACGGGGAAGCCGCGCTGATCGTCGCCGAACGCTTGCGTTCGCGCATCGCCGACACGCCCTTCGCCGTGTCGACCGGCCACGGCGAGATCAACGTGACGGTGTCCGTCGGCATCTCGATCGGCGGACGGCTGGGCGATACCGCCGAAGGGCTGGTCCGCCGGGCCGACGAAGCGCTGTACGAAGCCAAGCGGTCGGGCCGGAACTGCGTCATCGCCGACGCCCGCGCCGACCAGTTGGAGGGGTAGGGGCGGGGCTTTCGACTCGTCCTCTTGCCGATCCTGCTGCGCCGCACCATCTGGCAAAGCCGTTCGTTATCACCGGCATCCATGGGGGACCGATGCTCGCCATCGCCAGCGGCGCCATCACCCATCTGGGCAGCAGCAGCCTTCTCGTACCGCTTTCCGCCCTCTATGCGACCGCGCTGTGGCGGCACCATTCGGCGCCGCTGGCGCTGCGCTGGCTGCTCGCCCTGTCGCTGTGCCTGGGCGCCATGGTGGTGCTGAAGCTGGTGGGGCATGGCTGTGGTCTGCCGGACTTCCCGCTGTTCCCGTCTCTGTTCTCCGGCGACCGTTTCGTCAGCCCCAGCGGCCATGCCGCCTTCTCGGCCGTCTTCTACGGGTCGGTGTCGGCGCTGGCGGCGCGCAGTGCCCGATCGCGCTGGCTCCGCATCGCGCTGCCGCTGGCGGCGGTGTCGCTGGTGCTGGCCATCGGCGCCTCGCGTGTCGCCGTCTCCGCCCATTCGGGAGCGGAGGTGGTGGCCGGGCTGATGATCGGCGGGCTGTCGGCCCTGCTGTTCCTGTGGAGCAGCCGCAAGGATGCCGTCCCGCGCCTGCGTCCCTCTCCCTGGCTGGCGGGGGCGATGGCGCTGGGGCTGGCCCTTCTGGTCCATGCCGGCGATCCGTCCTTCGTCGAGGGAACGATCCGCTGGGCCGCCCATCAGTTGGACAGCGAGGGCGGCCTGTGCGAACTGGCCAGCCGGGTATTCCCCGGCAATCGCGGGTAAATCACCAACCGGGGTGAAGCCGCTGTCGTCCTGTGCTATGACGGACGGCCGCGCCCGGTTCCGCCGTTGCGGCACCGTTCGCGTCAATGCTTGAGCCTAAGGCTTGCGCCACGCCGCGCAAGATCCTATACCGACGCCCCGTTTCCGTTCCGTTCCGCCCCATTCCATCAGCTTTCGCCTGGTCACCTCGCACCGCATGTCGCTTTTCGATGCCCTGCCGCGTGGCCCTTCGTCGGGTGGCGCCGCCGTCCCCTTCGGTCAGGAGGACCTGACGCGCGTCTTCGATGCCAAGACGCTGCAGCGGGGCCGCACGCTGATGATGACCGGTGCGGTGACGCTGGGTCCTCCCGGCGGCGACCGGATCGAGGCGGAGGTCAGCGACCTCGGACGGCGGCTGTCGGTGACGGTGACGCCGGTGCAGGGCAAGCGCAGCATCGTGCTCGACCGCAGCTGTTCCTGTGGCCGCAACGCCTGCGCCCATATGGCTGCGGCGGCGATGTTGGCGCTGGAAAGCCGGCCGGAATGGCGCCGCGCCTCCCTGTTCGACGTCGCCGACGTGAAGGCGCCGCTGGCACCGCCTCCGCCTCCGCCGCCTGTACCCGTCGCGCCCACCCCGGCCGCAGCGGCCCCTTCTGCACCGCCCGCTCCCAAGGCCCCGCTTACCCTGGTCCGCCCGCCGGTCCCGCCGCCGATCCGCAGCGTGGCGCCCCAGCCTCCGCCGCCTCCGCCTCCGGCGCCCAAGCCGGAGCCGGTGCGCAGCCTGCGCTGGACGCTGGAGCCGGGGCAGGGCGACGTCGCCTGCTACATCCTGGTGGAATTCGTGGCGGAGGGGGCGGCCGACGCCAGCCCCGCCACTCCGCGCGACGTGCTGGCCAAGGCGCCGCGCTCTGTTGACGGCGACGCCGACCGTGCCATCGCCCGGCTGCTCGGCGGCGGCGGGACCGAACGCACCCCCGTTGCCAAGAGCCGGGGAGAGGCGGTGGACCGCCTGCTGCGCCGCCTGCTGTCCACCGGCCGCCTGCGCTGGCGCGACGGCACCCCGCTGGCCGAGGGGCCGGGCCGCACCGTCCGCGCCTTCCGCGACCCCGCCACCCGCAAGCTGCGCCCGACCGGCCTGCCCGAACGCAGCGTGCTGGTGAAGGGTCAGTCCTATTGGTGCGTGGACAGTGCCTCCGGCACCGTCTTCCCGGTCGACCTCCAGGTGGTGGAGGTGCCGAAGGCCAAGCCGGGACCGGCCGCTCCGCCACCGCCGCCGGTTCCGTCCAAATCGCCCCCGTCCCGCCTGTTCGGTCCGTCGCGCAGTGGTGTGGCGTCGATGCCGCGCATCACCCCGCCGCCGCCCTCCATCGCGACATCCAGCTTCCGCGACAACGCCATCCCCGGCGTGCGCAGCGGGGCGGCCGATGCGGCGGCCATCGTCGAGCGCTCCCCCCGCATCATCGCCCGCCTCGGCCGCGTTGTGACGCCGGCCGACGGGCTGGTCGACGTGCTGCGCCTCTCCTTCGATTATGGCGAGCCCGGCCGCGCGGTGGAGATCGAGCCCGACGACCAGCGCCAGTTCGCCCGCTATGAGGACGACTTCGGCGATGTCACCTTCGTCCGCCGCGACAAGGCCGACGAGCAGGCGGCGCTGGATCGGCTGTCCGGCCTAGGCTTCGCCCAAGCGCGGATCGAGCCGCCGAAGGGCGTGCTGAACGCCCGCGGCTCCCGCGTCCATTGGCTGACCGGCCGGGACGTGGAGGAGCGTTGGCAGCATTTCCTGACCAACGAGGTCCCCGCCCTGACCAAGGCCGGCTGGATCATGGAGGTCGGCGCCGATTTCGGCACCAAGGTCATCGAACCGGGTGCGGAGGTCGAGGTTGCCGTCCGCGATGCCGGCGATGGCTGGTTCGATCTGGATGTCGGCGTGGAAATCGATGGCGAGCGCCAGCCGCTTCTGCCGATCCTCGCCCGGTTGGTGGAAAAGGGCGGCCTGTCGACCACCCGTGTCATCGACGGCCGCGCCCACATCGTGCTGGACGACGGCAATGTCCTGGCCCTGCCGGCCGAGCGGATCGAGCGGTTGCTCAGCGTTCTCGAAGCGATGCTGGACAGCGGGCGCAGCAGCGGCGACCGGCTGAAGGTGCCGCTGGCCGAGGCCGACTCGCTGCTGGACATCGACGATTTGATCGCCCGGCGCGGCGACGAGACGGCGCAGATCGACGGCTATCTCCAGCGCCTGCGCGCCGACGAGATGCCGGGCGACATGACCCCGCCGCCGGGCTTCAAGGGCGAACTGCGCGATTACCAGCGCGGCGGTCTGGCCTGGATGCAGAGCCTGCGCGCCAACAACGTCGCCGGCATCCTGGCCGACGACATGGGGCTGGGCAAGACCGCCCAGACGCTGGCCCACATCGCCATGGAGGAGCATGAGGGCCGGCTGACCGAACCCTGCCTTGTGGTCGTCCCGACCAGCCTCGTGCCCAACTGGGTCGCGGAGTCGGAGCGCTTCACCCCGCATCTGCGAGTCGTTGTGCTGCATGGAGTCGACCGCCACGGCAAGCTGTCGGAGATCGACCGCGCCCACATCGTCGTGACCACCTATGGCGTGGTGGCGCGCGACGTCGACCTGCTGAAGCGGCTGACTTGGCACATGATCGTGCTGGACGAGGCGCAGGCGATCAAGAACCCCGACGGCAAGGCGACCCGCGCGGTGGCGGCGCTTCCGGCGCGGCATCGGCTCTGCCTGTCCGGCACGCCGGTGGAGAACAATCTGGGCGAGCTGTGGAGCCAGTTCGCCTTCCTGATGCCGGGCCTGCTGGGCGACCGCAAGGATTTCGGCAAGCGTTACCGCGTTCCCATCGAGAAGCGCGGCGACAACACCCGCGCCAACCTGCTGATGCGCCGCATCCGCCCCTTCCTGCTCCGCCGGACCAAGGAGGCGGTGGCGAAGGAACTGCCGCCGAAGACCGAGGTGGTGGTGCGCATCGACTTGGAGCGCGACCAGCGCGACCTCTACGAGACCATCCGCCTGTCGGTGAACGAGACTGTGCGCGCGGCGCTGGCCGCCAGCGGCAAGGGGCTGGGCCAGAACGCCATCGCGGTGATCGACGCGCTGTTGAAGTTGCGGCAGGTCTGCTGCGATCCGCGCCTGCTGAAATCCATCGCCGCGCTGGGCGGCAAGGCACGGCCGAGCGCCAAGCTGCACGCCCTGACCGAAATGGTGAAGGAGATGGTGCCGGAAGGCCGGCGCATCCTGATCTTCTCGCAGTTCACCACCATGCTCGACCTCATCAAGCTGGAGTTGGAGAAGGCGCACATCCCCTATGTCGAGCTGACCGGCCGCACGCTGGACCGCGCCGAGCCGGTGAACCGCTTCCAGAACCGCGAGGTTCCGGTCTTCCTCATTAGCCTGAAGGCCGGCGGGCGCGGCCTGAACCTGACCGCCGCCGACACGGTGATCCATTACGATCCCTGGTGGAATCCGGCCGCTGAGGATCAGGCGACCGACCGCGCCTACCGCATCGGCCAGGACAAGCCGGTCTTCGTCTACAAGCTGATCGCCGCCAATACGGTGGAGGAACGCATCCTCGACCTCCAGCGCCGCAAGGGCAGCCTGTCCGCCGCCACCATCGAGGGCAAGGGGCTGGTCAGTGCTCTCGACGGCGGTGACATCGACTATCTGCTCGGTGACGGCGAGGAAGACGGGGAGGAATAGGCGCTGGCCTCAGTGCGCCCGCTTCGCCGCCAGCAGGCTGGCGACGGCAGCGCCGTTCCTGCCGGCGCGCTCGCCGATGGCGGTCAGGGTCTCGCCCGGCGCGGCGTCGATGTTCGCGGTCTTCAGCACCTCCACCGCCTTGTCGGGCGTGAGGCCCAGCGCCGGGGCGGCGGCTTCGAGCGTCGCCCCCGACAGCGCGCCGAACACCGCACCCGGATTGACGCTGCCGCCGCCGGTGGTGCCGGTCATGCCGGTGAAGACCACCGATACGACGATGGTGGCGACGAAGGCGGCCCTCGCGGCGTACCGCTTCAGATAGCCCAGGAAAGCCCGCCAGTTCTTCACCAGATGCCAGAGCGCGATGGCGGAGAACGCCATGCTCAGCCATTCGTGGGAAAAGCGCACCAGCCCGGTATTCCAGTGCAGGAGCAGCATCACGCCGGTCACCGTGGACACGACGAAGGTGACGATGGTGACGGGGGTGACCACGTCGCGGGTCATGGTCTTCGAGATGGTCATGGCAGTCGCCCTCGATCCGGTGTCGTTTCTTGTTGGCGGCCATGATCGCGCGCGACTGTAACTGGACAATATCCGGCGGGGTGCGGCTGTGTAACAGTGTGTAACGCGCCGGCCGGCATGCTATCGGCCGCTCCGCCCGCAATCCTGTCCAAGACGACCGTCACGCCCTCCTGTTAGACTGCGGCATGGACCAGCAATCAGCACTAAGCCAGACTCCGGCCGGCGGCGGCGATTTCGCCCGTTTGTGGCGGGAGGCGCGCTTCGACGGCATGGAATGCCTGAACGCCCGCTTCCAGCGCCACAGCTATGCCCCGCACACGCACGAAACCTATGTGGTCGGCGTCATCACCGCCGGGACCGAGCTGTACCGCTGCCGCGGCACCGAGCGGGTGGCGCGGGCCGGACAGGTCGTGGTTCTGGATCCGGAGGTTCTGCATGACGGCCGCCCAGCCGAAGACGGCTATGCCTACCGCATGTTCTACCCGTCGGTGGCGCTGTTCGAACAGGCGATGGCCGATGCGCTGGGCCGGCCCGTCACCCCGCATTTCGCCGCCACCGAACTGGACGACCCGGAGTTGTTTCAGGCCCTGCGCGGCCTGCACCATGGGCTGGAGGGGCCGTACCGCGAGCCGCTGCGCACCGACACCGACGCGCTGCGTGCCTTCACTGCGCTGGCCCTGCGCCATGGCGACCTGACCGCCCGCCCGCAAGATGCGGGGCAGGAGCCGGCGGCGGTCCGCCGCGCGCGGGAGTATCTGGACGCCCATCTCGACAGCCCGGTGGAACTGGCCAATCTGGCCGAGGCGGCGGGGCTCAGCCGCTTCCATCTGCTGCGCGTCTTCCGCGCGGCGGTGGGCACCACACCGCACGGCTATTTGACCGACCGCCGCGTCGCCCAGGCCAAGCGGCTGCTCGCCGGCCCGTTGCCGCTTGCCGACGTGGCGCTGACCTGCGGCTTCTGCGATCAGGCGCATTTCAACCGGGTGTTCAAGGGGCGGGTCGGCGTCTCCCCCGGCCAATACCGGCGCGGCAGCAATCCCGTCCAAGACGCACCCGCCGCGGCCGCCTAGTTTCGCAGCCATGAGCAAGCACATGAGCATGGGTAGCTACACCTTACCGGCATCCCCGCGGCAGGAGTTCGCGGCAGGCGTCGTCCATTGCCTGCCCATCGTGGCCGGCGCGGTTCCCTTCGGCTTCCTGCTGGGCAGCCTCGCTGCCAAGGCGGGCTTGTCGGCACTGGACATGGGGCTGATGAGCGCCTTGGTCTTCGCCGGCAGTTCCCAGTTCGTCGCGGTCGAACTGCTGGACAAGGGCAGCGCCGGGCTGGCGGTGGTCGGCGCCATCCTGCTGGTCAACCTGCGCCACCTGCTGATGGGCGCGACGCTGGAGCCGCGCTTCCGCGGTGTTCCGCGGGCACGGGCCGGGCTGGCGCTGTTCTTCATGACCGACGAGCAATGGGCGCTGGCGCTCCGCCGAGGACCTGAGCTGACCTTGGCCTACTGGTACGGTGTGGCGGCGACGCTGTATCTGGCGTGGCTCACCAGCACGGTGGCCGGAACGCTGGCTGGCGCGCTGATCGCCGACCCGACCGCCTGGGGGCTGGATTTCACCTTTATCGCCGTCTTCCTGTGCCTGCTGGCCGGGTTCTGGCGCGGAGCCGGTTCGCTGCCGCCCTGGCTGGCGAGTGCCGCCGCCGCGCTGGCCGTCCATACGCTGTCGCCGGGTGGGACCTGGCACATCCTGGCCGGCGCGCTGGCCGGTGGCGCGGTCGCCGCCCTTCAAGCGAAGGGGCAGGGGAGGGCGCGCAATGCTTGAGTCGCTGCACCTGGACTGGAGTGTCTTCGCCATCGTGCTGGGCGGGGCGCTCGTCACCTGGATGACGCGGATCGGCGGGCCGTGGCTGATCGCGCGGATCCGGCCGGGCCGGGCGGCAAATGCTGCGCTGGAGGCGACGCCCGGCGCCGTTCTGGTCGCCCTGGTGGCGCCCGCCGCCTTGTCGCGCCCGTCCGACGCGCTGGCCGCCGCCTTCGTCTGTCTGATCGCCCGGCGCGTGCCGATGGTGGTCGCCGTGGTGGCCGGCGTGGTCGCCGTCGTGCTGCTGCGCCGCCTGCTGTAATCACTGTTGCAAACTGCCGTCTGGTGAAGCGCGTGGGGGATGCCTATAAGTCGGGGATGACCGACCCGATCTCCGCCCCTGCCGCGCCCGCATCCACCCCGGCTGCATTCGACCCGCACGCCCTGCCGCCGCTGCGCGACGTGATCGCGCGTTTCGGGCTGGAGGCGCGCAAGTCGCTGGGGCAGAACTTCCTGCTCGACCTGAACCTGACGGGGCGGATCGCGCGCTCGGCCAATCTGCCGGCCGGCACCACCGCCATCGAGGTCGGTCCCGGTCCCGGCGGCCTGACCCGCGCGCTGCTGGCGACCAATGCGGTAAAGGTCATCGCCATCGAACGCGACCGCCGCTTCATCGAGGCGCTGCAGGACGTCATCGAGGCATCGCAGGGCCGCCTGAGCATCGTCGAGGCCGACGCCTTGACGGTGGACCCGGAAGACCTCGCCCCCGCGCCGCGCGCCATCGTCGCCAACCTGCCTTACAACATCGCGACCCCGCTTCTGCTCGGCTGGCTGGCGCGAATCGAGGCCTATGTCAGCCTGACCCTGATGTTCCAGAAGGAGGTCGCCGACCGGCTGGTGGCGAAACCGGGCAGCAAGGCCTATGGCCGGCTGTCTGTCATCACCCAGTGGCGCTCCGACGCCCGCGTGCTGTTCAACCTGCCGCCGCGCGCCTTCACCCCGCCGCCGAAGGTCGAATCGACGGTCGTTCACCTGACCCCGCGGGTGAACCCCGAACCGGCGGATTGGCGCGCGCTGGAACAGGTCACCGCCGCCGCCTTCGGCCAGCGCCGCAAAATGCTGCGCCAGAGCCTGAAGTCGCTGGGCAATGCCGAGGCCCTGCTGGAGGAAACCGGCATCGCCCCGACCGCCCGCGCCGAGGAGGTCGACGTCGCCGGCTTCGCCGCCCTGGCCCGCGCCTTCCGCGCCCGCCATCCGTTGGAGCCGCCAACGGGGGAGTCGACATGATCCGGGTCAACCCCCGCATCAGCTTGGACGAAAACGAGTTGCAGGAGGAGTTCATCCGCGCCTCCGGCCCCGGCGGCCAGCATGTCAACAAGACGGAGACCGCGGTCCAATTGCGCTTCGACGTGCGGCGTTCGCCGAACCTGCCCGACCCGGTGCGCTACCGGCTGGAGCGGCTGGCCGGGTCCCGCCTGACCCAGGATGGCGTGCTGATCCTGGTGGCCGACCGCTACCGCTCGCAGATTCGCAACCGCGAAGACGCCCGCGAGCGCCTGATCGACCTGATCCGCGAAGCCGCCGCCCCGCCGCCGCCGCCCCGCCGCCCGACCAAGCCGACGAAGGGATCCAAGGAGCGGCGACTGGAGGGCAAGGCCAAGCGGTCGGAGGTGAAGAAGATGCGCGGGAACGTTCACGACTGAGCGCTTCCCGTCAGAGCGCCATCTTCATCTCGACATCGTCATAATCCACTCGCAAACCGTCCTGATCGTCGATCAGTCCGGCCTCGACCAATGCGGTCACATCCAGATGGACATTCCGGTAATCGCGGCCCAGCGCGCCGGCCAATGCCCGGATGCTCGCGGTGGGATTGCGATGAAGATGCCGGAGGATCTCCAGCCGCTTCGGCGTAAGGATCCGCGCCATCCCCTCGAAGGACTCGAAGGTGATGTGGTGCTCACGGACGGTCTCCCCGACTGAATGGCGTCGGAGCGCATCCTTGATGGCAGCGGCCTCGGCCTGGAGGTCGATCCCGATGTGGATCTGAAGCGTCGTCATAGCCTTCCCTCCCTGACCGCCGCGACATCGGCGAAAAACTGGTCGATCAACTGATCCATAGTCTCGAATCGAACCGACGTCTCCCGGCCCTGGATGTGCTTGTGGTCACCTTTGCCCTTCTCGTTGTCGTACCCGACGATCCGTTCGCCGGCTCTACCGTAAAACAGACTGTACTTGTAGCCATGCTCCGATGGCGGTACGGGAGCCGCCACTGACCAGACCCGCACCTGATGATGCTTCCGTCGTCGTAGAGGGTCTTACGGGACAGGAGGAGCACGGCTTTGTTCATGCCCTAAGATAAGCCGTCCCGATGATGTGGTAAAGCCACATATGGCGGTCTACCACATCATGTCCAGCCCTGTTGCCCGACAACGCCACCACTCGATTCCACGCGGCATGCCCGCCATGAGGCAGGCGCATTGGACGGTTCAACCATCCCGTGCCAGCTTTGTTTTTCGCTTGCCTGTGAAACATTTCCCGGTCCGAACAGGTCCGGGGTCGGAGACGGTCCATGAGCCACCCTTCCGCCGCCCTGCCGTCGCCGACCTCGGCGCGGCTGTCCGTCGGGTTCGCCTGGGTCGGGCACTCGCTGATGCACATCGTGTCGGCGCTGTTCCTCACCATCGTGCTGGCGCTGGAAACGGAATGGAAGCTCTCCTATGACGAGTTGATCCGGCTGTGGACTCTGGGCGCCTTCATGATCGGGCTGGGGGCGCCGCTGGCCGGCTGGCTGGGCGACCGCTGGAGTTCGGCCGGCATGATCGCCGTCTTCTACCTGTTGACCGGTGGCGGCGCGGTTCTGGCCGGACTGTCGGACGGGCCGGAGATGCTGATGTGGTCGCTGGCCCTGCTGGGGCTGGGGGCGTCGATCTACCACCCCGTCGGCATGGCCTGGATGATGGCGAACGCCGAGAATCGCGGCAAGGCGATGGGCTGGCTCGGCCTGTTCGGTACCTTCGGCGTCGCCACCGCCGCGGTGGTCGCCGGCAGCCTGACGCAATGGCTGAACTGGCGCATGGCCTTCATCATCCCGGGTGCGCTCTGCATTGTGCTGGGCGTCGTTCTGGCCATGCTGATGATGACCGGCGTCGTCCAGGACCGCCACGCCGACGTGAAGCCGCAACCCAAGCCGTCGCGCGGCGACGTGGTGCGCGCCTTCTTCGTGCTGTCGCTGACCATGGTCTGCGCCGGTCTGATCTTCAACGCCATGCAGGTGGTGCTGCCCAAGCTGTTCGAGGCGCGGCTGGGTGGCTGGCTCGGCACCGGCACGCTGGGGGTCGGCGGGCTGGTGACGGCGGTCTACCTGATTTCCGCCCTGCCGCAGATGGTCGGCGGCGTGCTGGCCGACCGCCATTCGCTGAAGCGGGTCTATATGCTCTGCCTGCTGGCCCAGATCCCGCTGATGGCGGCGGTCGCCGTCCTGGCCGACGTGCCGCTGGTGGCCGCCGCCGCCTTCGTGGTGATCGCTTCGCAGACACAGATCCCGGCGGAGAACATGCTGCTGGCCCGCTATACCCCGGACAAGCACCGCGGGCTGGCCTTCGGCGCCAAATACATCCTGTCCTTCGGCGCCGGCCCGCTGGCCGTGCAGCTGGTCGCCTGGGTCTACGAGCGGACCGGCGAGTTCACCATGCTCTATCTGACCCTATCGGCGCTGGCTGCCCTGGCCTTCGCCGCCGCCCTGCTGCTGCCCGACGACCGCCGCAAGGCCGAACCGGTGGCTGAGCCGTTGTCGGCGGCGGAGTGACGCCGGGGCATGGTGGGTCGGAGCATCAGGTTCCGCAGGCTTCGACTTCAAACCCTTTACCATTGGCCGGTACGTCCCATTATACAGGACCGCTCTTGCCGATTATGGCAGCGGACTGGTTTTTCGTTTATCGAACTCCGGATGATAATTTTCCGGGATGATGAGGCTAAGTATGAAGTTGCACGTCGGCGGGCATCAGAAACACCCGGATTGGAAGATCTTCGATATTGCAGCCAGCGATATTACCGACTTCGTTGGAACCTGCACGGACATGCGCCAGTTTCCTGCCGGATCGGTGGAGGAAATCTATGCCAGCCATGTCCTCGAACACCTGAGCCATAATGGGGAGCTGGAATGTGCTCTGCGGGAATTCCTGCGGGTGCTGAAGCCGGGTGGTCGGATCCGCATATCCGTTCCCGATTTTTATGAAATCGCCCGCGCATTTTGTGCCGATGATCTGACGACCGGCGACCGGTTCAAGCTGTCGAGGCTCGCATTTGGCGGCCAGCGCAACGAATACGATCTGCACAAGATCGGATTCAGCTACGATATTCTGCAACTTTTCCTGCAGGAAGTCGGTTTCTGCAACATTTCCCGCGTCGATCACTTCAATCTGTTTACCGACGCAAGCATGGGGAAGGTCGATCCGCGCCGCCAGGACGGTTCCATCTGCCGGACCATCGACGGAATGCGTTTCAGCATCAATGCGATCGCTTACAAGCCGGCGGTCTGACCGGTCCGGTGCCGGTGCACGGGGGCAAGCGCGATCCTGCTGCCTGCTCCGTGCACCGGTGGTTCCTCTTACGCCAATGTCTTGTTCAGCGCCTGATCCAGGTCGGCGATGATGTCCTCCGGCGTTTCCAGCCCGATCGACAGGCGGATCACGTCGGGACCGGCGCCGGCCGACGCCTGGGCCTCCGCCGACAGCTGGCGGTGGGTGGTCGAGGACGGGTGGATGATGAGGGAGCGCGCATCGCCGATGTTGGCGAGGTGGCTGAACAGCTCCACGCTCTCCACCACCTTCACGCCGGCCTCGAAGCCGCCCTTGACGCCGAAGGTCAGCACCGCACCGGCACCGCGCGGCAGGTACTTCTTCGCGAGATCACGGTACTTCGACGACTCCAGACCGGCATAGCTGACCCAGCCGACCGCGGGATGGCTTTCCAGGAACTGAGCCACCTTCAGCGCACTGTCGGCGTGGCGCTGCATGCGCAGCGGCAGGGTTTCGATTCCGTTCAGCGTCAGGAAGGCGTTCATCGGCGCCTGGCTCGGTCCCAGGTCGCGCAGGCCCACGGCATGGCCGTGGATGGTGAAGGCGAGATGGCCGAAGGTCTCGTGGAAGCGCAGGCCGTGATAGCCGGGGTCGGGTTCGCTCAGCGCCGGGAACTTGCCGGACTTGCTCCAGTCGAACTTGCCGCTGTCCACCACCACGCCGCCGACCGAGGTGCCGTTGCCGGACAGGAACTTGGTGGTGGAATGCACCACCAGCGTGGCGCCCCACTGGATCGGGTTGATCAGGTACGGGGTGGCGAGCGTGTTGTCAACGATCAGCGGGATGCCGGCCTCGTCGGCGATCCTGGCAATGGCCTCGATGTCGGTCACCACGCCGCCGGGGTTGGCAAGGCTTTCGACGAAGATCGCCTTGGTCTTCTCGGTGATCGCCGCCTTCACGTTCTCCACGTCGTCGGTGTCGACGAAGCTCGGCTGCCAGCCGAAGGCGCGCGGGAAGCTGATGCCGAGCTGGTTCAGCGAGCCGCCATAGAGCTTCTTCGACGCGACGATGTGGTCCCCCGGCGCCATCAGCGGGAACAGTGCCAGCAGCTGCGCGGCATGGCCGGACGAGGTCGCGGTGGCGCCGGCGCCGCCTTCCAGATTGGCGAGCCGCTCCTCCAGCACCGCCACCGTCGGGTTGGTCAGGCGGGAATAGATGAAGCCGACCTTCTGCAGGTTGAACAGCGAGGCGGCGTCCTCGACATCCTCGAAGACGAAGCTGGTGGTCTGGTAGATCGGCGTCTGCCGGGCGCCGGTCGCCGGATCGGGTGCGGCGCCGGCATGGATGGCGCGGGTCTCGAAGCCGAAGCTCTTCTGCTCAGTCATCTGCGTGATTCCCCCAATTTTTCAGATCAGCTTTTTGAACGATTTCGTCGGCGCCATGCGGCGCGTCACCAGTACGTTGGAATTGACCCCGATCCGGCCGATTTCGCCATAGAGCCGTTGGATTTCCATCTTCGGGCAGCGGTCCATCACCACGGTCAGGCCGGCCGCCTGGGCCCGTGCCGCCGCCTCGTCGTTGCGGACGCCCAACTGCATCCACACCACCTTGGCCCCGGCGGCGATCGCCTCGTCCGTCACCCCGCCGGCGGCGGTGGAGTTGCGGAAGATGTCGACCATGTCCGGCGGCTCCGGAAGGTCCTTGAGGCTGGCGTAGACCGGCAGGCCGAGAATGGTCTGGCCCGCCATCTTCGGGTTGACCGGGATGACCTGATATCCCTTGTCGCGCAGGTACTTCATCACGAAGAAGCTGGCCTTCACCGGGTCGGCGCTGGCCCCCACCACGGCGACGCTCTTCACGCTGTCCAGCACACCGCGCAGGAAGGCGTCGGTGTAGTCGGCCGGCTCGGTGATTTTCAGGTCGGTCATCGGCCGCACCAGACCGGCGTGCGCTTGCCCAGGAAGGCGTCGATTCCCTCGGCGGCATCCTGCGCCATCATGTTCTCGGTCATCACCTTGGCGGCGTAGGCATAGGCGCCTTCCACGTCCAGGTCGATCTGGCGATAGAACGCCTCCTTGCCGGTGGCGAGCGTCAGCGGCGACTTGGACGCGATCTTGGCGGCGACGCTGTCCACCACCTCGTCCAGCTGGTCGGCCGGCACCGCGCGGTTGACGAGGCCGATGCGCTCCGCCTCCTCGGCGTCGATCAGGTCGCCCAGCAGCAGCATCTCCATCGCCGCCTTGCGCCCGACCGCGCGGGTCAGCGCCACCATCGGCGTCGAGCAGAACAGCCCGATGTTCACCCCCGGCGTCGCGAAGCGCGCGTCCTCCTCGCAATAGGCGAGGTCGCAGGTGGCGACCAGCTGGCAGCCGGCGGCGGTCGCAACGCCGCGCACCTTGGCGATCACCGGCTGGCGGATGCGGTTGATCGTCAGCATCAGGCGGGAGCACTGGGTGAACAGAGCCTCGTACAGTTCCCGCGACGGGGCGGCGCGCATTTCCTTCAGGTCATGCCCGGCGCAGAAGGCGCCGCCGGCCCCGGCCAGCACCACGGCGCGCACGGAACGGTCCTCGTGAATGGCGTCCAGCGCGTCCTGCAACGCCGCCATCAGCCCCACCGACAGGGCATTGCGCGCCTTCGGCCGGTTCAGTGTCAGCGTGGCGACCCCATCGCGATCCTCGCGCAGGACCAGCGGGGTATCCTGCGGGGGATGGGAATCCTGTGTTGAAACCGCGGCGCTCATGGTCGTTGTCCTCCCGTATTCCTTTGGTTGCGCACCGCCGGCAGCTTAACGCGCCGGGCCTGCGGGTGACACGGGGAACCTGCAGGGCAGGGACAATGAGACGACAGGCTGACGGGGATTTCAACAGAGAATTTTGTCTGAACTGCTTTAATGTCTTTTATTTTAGTAGGAAAATCACCTGCGAAAATCCCTCTCCCGGGGTGGGAGAGGGAACTTCGGTTACGATGCCTTGGCGGTCTTCTTCTTCGGCGCGGCGGCTTCCGCCGGAGCGTCCTTGGCGGTCTTGGCCTTGGTCGCCTTCTTGGCGGCGGGCTTCTTCGCCGCGGCTTTCGCCTTGGCGGGCTTCTCAGCCTCCGCGCCCTCGGCCTTGGCCGGTTCGGCCTCCTTCGGGGCCTTGCCCTTCTTGGCGGCGTCCTTGGCGACCTTGGCGTCGATCAGCTCCAGCGCCTGTTCCAGCGTGACGCTGTCCGGCTCGGTCCCCTTCGGGATCGAGGCATAGACGCTGGCGTGCTTCACATAGGGACCGAAGCGGCCGGAGCCCATGGTGATCGGCTTGCCGGTCTTCGGGTGATCGCCCAGCGTCTTGGCCGGGGCCGACGCCTTCTTGGCGGCTCCGGCCAGCAGGTCGACAGCGCGGTTGATGCCGATGGTCAGCACGTCGTCATCGGGCGTCAGCGACTTGTAGACGCTGCCATGCTTCAGGTAGGGGCCGAAGCGGCCGATGCCGGCGCTGATTTCCTCGCCGGTTTCCGGGTGGTTGCCGATGACGCGGGGCAGGGCCAGCAGCTTCAGCGCGGTGTCGAGATCGACGTCCGCCGCGGCCATGCCCTTGGGCAGCGACACCCGCTTGGGCTTGGGCGTGTCGTCCTTCTTCTTTTTCTTCGCCTTCGGCTTCTTACCGTCGGCGGCAGGCTCTTCCGCCGCAGGCTCCTCTGGCGGAGCGACCGTCGCGGTGGGCGCCGGGCCGAGTTGGATGTAGGCGCCGTAGGGGCCGCGGCGCACCGTCACCGGCAGACCGGTCTCCGGATCGTTGCCCAGCTCGCGCGGACCTTCCTGCGCCTCGCCGTTCTCGTCGTTGGCGACGGCCAGCGGCCGGGTGTAGCGGCACTCCGGATAACGCGAGCAGCCGATGAAGGCGCCCATCTTGCCTAGCTTCAGCCCCAGCCGCCCCTCGCGGCAGACCGGGCAGACGCGCGGGTCGTGGCCGTCCTCGGTGGCGGCGGGGAAGAAATGGGCGCCGAGTTCATTGTCGAGCGTGGTCAGCACCTGGGTGATCGTCAGATCCTTGGTGCCGTTCACCGCCACGTCGAAGGCGGTCCAGAAGTCGCGCAGGACGGTCTTCCAATCGATCTTGCCGTCGGAGATCTCGTCCAGCTGGTTCTCCAGCTCCGCCGTGAAGTTGTACTCCACATAGCGGTGGAAGAAGTTTTCCAGGAAGGCAGTCACCAGCCGGCCGCGGTCTTCCGGGATGAAGCGCCGCTTGTCCAGCCGGACATAATTGCGGTCCTGCAGAACCTGCAAGATCGAGGCATAGGTGGACGGGCGGCCGATCCCCAACTCCTCCAGCTTCTTGACGAGGCTGGCTTCGGAATAGCGCGGCGGCGGCTGGGTGAAATGCTGGTCCGGGACGATGTCGCCGCGGTCCAGAGCGTCGCCCTGGTCCATGGCCGGCAAGCGGCGTTCCTGCTGGTCGTCCTCGGCCGCGTCGTCGCGGTCCTCCTGATAGACCTTCAGGAAGCCGTCGAACACGACGATGGAGCCGGTGGCGCGCAGAACCACGTCCTTCGACGGACTGGCGATGTCCACCGCCACCTGATCCAGCACGGCGCTTTCCATCTGGCTGGCCAGTGTGCGCTTCCAGATCAGTTCATAGAGCCGCAGCTCGTCACTTTCCAGATAGCCGGACACCGATTCGGGGCGGCGGTGCAGGTCGGTCGGACGGATGGCCTCGTGGGCCTCCTGGGCGTTCTTGGCGGCGGTCTTGTAGACGCGCTGCTGGGCCGGGACGTATCGCTCGCCATAGTGCGAGCCGATCAGGCTGCGGGCGCCGTCGATGGCCTCCTGCGACAGGCTGACGCCGTCGGTTCGCATATAGGTGATGAGGCCGACCGTCTCGCCGCCGATGTCGACGCCCTCATACAGCTTCTGCGCCGTGCGCATGGTGCGGGTGGCGCCGAAGCCCAGCTTGCGCGAGGCCTCCTGCTGCAGGGTGGAGGTGGTGAAGGGCGGCGACGGGTTGCGGCGGCTCTGCTTGCGCTCCACCTGCGACACGGCGAAGGTCTGCGGGCGGATCTTCGCCACCGCGGCCTCGGCCGCCTCGCGGTTGGGCAGGCCGAACTTGTCGAGCTTCTTGCCGTCCAGCTGGGTCAGCGACGCGGTGAAGGAGGACCCCGCCGGCGTGGTGAAGCCCACCGCGATCGACCAGTATTCCTGCGGCTTGAAGACCTCGATCTCCGACTCGCGCTCACAGATCAGGCGCAGCGCCACCGACTGCACGCGGCCGGCCGACTTGGAGCCGGGCAGCTTGCGCCACAGCACCGGCGACAGGGTGAAGCCGACCAGATAATCCAACGCCCGGCGCGCCAGATAGGCGTCGACCAGTTCGCGCGACACGTCGCGCGGGTTGGCGATGGCGGCCTGCACCGCGCTCTTGGTGATCTCGTTGAAGGTGATGCGCTGGACGTCGCGATTGTCGGTCAGGTGCTTTTCGCGCAGCAGCTCCGACAGGTGCCAGGCGATGGCCTCTCCCTCGCGATCCGGGTCGGTTGCGAGATAGACGCGGTTGGCCGACTTCACCGCCTTGGCGATCTCGTCGATGTGGCGTTTGGAGCGGTCGCCCAGCTCCCATTCCATCGCGAAGTCTTCATCCGGGCGCACCGAACCGTCCCGCGCCGGAAGGTCGCGGACATGGCCGAAGCTGGCGATGACGGTATAGTCGTCGCCCAGATACTTGTTGATGGTCTTCGCCTTGGCCGGCGATTCGACGATGACGACGTTGCTGCCCGGCAAGAAACCAGCCCTTCGCGTATGCCCACCCAAACCACGGCGCTGCCGATCAGGCGAGAGAGACCTGATGACCGGGAAGACGCTGGACTCGGCCGGCAAGCTCAAGTTCCAGAACCACGGTCAGCACCACCGGAGCGGACAATTGGCACCCGCGAACGAGTTCGTCAATGGTGACGGGCGAGTGGCCCAGGTTTTCCAGCACCAGGGCGCGTGCCTTGGCGAGGTCGGATTCGTCCGGTTCCGCCGCAGGGGCGGGGGTATGGAGGGGGGCGCTGAACAGGTCGCGCTGCCGTTCCGCCAACGTCGGAGGCCGCAGATTTTCGATGGCGCGCAGCACGTCGTCGGCCCGTTCCACCAGCGTGGCGCCCTGGCGCAGCAGATTGTTGGTGCCATGGCAGCGGGGATCGAGCGGCGAACCCGGCACCGCCATCACCTCCCGCCCCTGTTCCAGGGCCATCCGCGCCGTGATGAGGGAGCCGGAGCGCAACGCCGCCTCCACCACCAGCACGCCCAGCGACAGGCCGGAGATCAGGCGGTTGCGGCGGGGAAAATGGCGGGCCTGCGGCTGGGTGCCGATGGCGCTTTCCGCCACCACCACGCCCTGCGCCACGATGTCGCGGTAGAGGCCCTCATTCTCCGGCGGATAGACCACGTCGATGCCGCCGGCCAGAACGGCGGCGGTGCCGCTGGCGAGAGAGCCGGCATGGGCGGCGGTGTCGATGCCGCGGGCAAGGCCGGAGACGACCAGCAGCCCGGCCGCCCCGAGTTCGCGCGCCAGCGATTCGGCGAACTTCTTGCCGTTCAGCGAGGCGTTGCGCGCCCCGACAATGGCCACCGCGCGCCGCGGCAGCAGATGGGCGTGTCCGGCGACCGAAATCACCGGCGGCGCATCGTCCACCGCGGCCAGCGGCTCCGGATAATCGGGTTCGCAGGCGCAGAGCAGTTGAGCGCCGAAACGCCGGTTCGCCTGCATCTCCCGCTCCGCCTCGGCCTTGGAGGTGATGCGCAGCGGCTTCGGCCGCCCGCCGCGCCGTGCCAGTTCCGGCAGCATGTCCAGTGCCTTGGCGGCGCTGCCATACTGTTCCATCAGGCGGTGAAAGGTGATCGGACCCACATTCTCGGTGCGAATGAGGCGGATCCAATCGAGCCGTTCGGCGTCGGTCAAGGGGCGGCGCGGTTGTGTCATACGGATAGTTTCTACAACCGGTGCGCCGCCGCGTTCAACATGCAATCGTGTGGAACTGGAATGACGATCGACATCGGGAAAATTTGTCGCGCCGGGCAGCCTTGCGGCTGAAGTCTCCTTGCCGAAATGCAACTTTCCCGACGTTCGATCGCCGGGCGGCGGGCAGCTCGCCGCCTTGAACTCCTCGGCGGCGATGGTACCCTCAGCGGTCAGGAGGTGACGCGAGTCCTCGTCCTGAAGGCGGAGCCGGTTTCCCGGCCCTGCCCCTTGGCCCTTACCTGCCCTGATCCTTGTTGAATCTGGCTTGGAACTCGATCTTCAACTTGAACCAGAAGCGGTCGAGCCACCTCAGGAACTTCTTCGCTCGCGTCACCTCCTTTCGGACGCCGTTCGGCAGCATGCCGCCCGGCCCTTCGCATCCCTCAGCGCTTGTGGAAAGCCGGCCGGCGTTTCTCGAAGAAGGCGGTGATGCCCTCCTTCGCCTCGCCATGGTGCAAGGCCTCGACGAACAGGTCGCTTTCGCGGGCGAGCTGGGTGGCGAAGCTGCCATAAGCCAGCTCCATCAACTTCTTCGCCCGGCCCATGGCGCCGGCCGGCCCTTCGGCGATGGTCTGCGCCCAGGCGGTCGCCTCGTCCAGCGCCCGGCCCGGCGCGGTGACGCGGTTGACGACGCCGGCGGCATGCAGGCGCGCCGCATCGACCGGGCCACCGGTCAGCATCAGTTCGGCATAAAGTTGCGGAGGCAGCGCGCGGGCGAGCGAGGCGGAGGCACCGCCGTCGGCGGTCAGCCCGACCTTGATATAGGCGGTCAGGAACTGCGCATCCTCCGCCGCGACGATCAGGTCGCAGGCCAGCGCCAGCGAGAAGCCGGCGCCAGCGGCTGGCCCCTCCACCGCGGCGATGATCGGCTTGGGGCATTCGCGCATCGCCCGGACCCAGCCGTGGAAACGTTCGATCCCGTCCCGATTCTCCGACCGCGAGCGGCTGCCGTGGTGATAGAGGTTGTTCAGGTGCCCGCCGCTGCTGAAGGCGCCGTCTGCGCCGGTCAGCACGATGGCGCCGATTTCGGGGTCGTGCGTCGCCTCGTCCAGCGCGTCGCGGCCGGCAGCCATCATCTTCAAGCCCAGCGCGTTCCGGGTGCCGGTGTCGCTCATGGTCAGCACCATGACGCGCCCCTGGCGGTCCACCGTCATGCTGCCGGTATCCTGACGTTCGTTCATGGTCGTTTCTTCCCCGGTTGTCATTGCCCGGCGAAGGGACTCTCGCCGGGTGGTAGAGCCACTGTGCCAGCCGGTGGCCGGCGCTCCAATCCGTCCGACCGGTATAGGAGGACCCTGAGCAGCGTAGAAAACGGCTGTTTTTCGCCAATACCCCTTCTTACATTGGGGTGAGACTTATCGCCGCGCGAAGCGGCGGCACCGAACAGCGGGGGCAGGGGATGGCGCTGGCGCTGGACCGGCGTGGCCGGAGCGGAGGAACCGGGCCTGTCGCCGTCGTACCCATCCCGCCCTATGCGAACCGCACCGTCATCCTTGTCTGCGTGCTGGCCTTCGTCCTGCGGCTGCCGCCGGAATCCTTCGCCTTCGTTCCCGCCTATTTCTTTGGAACGGTCGAACTGGCCGGACCGCTTCCCACCGGTGCGCTGTGGCGCGGGCTGTTCGGGCATGTGCTGATCCATGGCGACCTGACGCATCTGGTCTCCAACATGGCCGTGCTGTGGCTGTTGGGCGACGTGGTGGAGCGGGAGGCCGGGCATCTCCGCTATCTGTCGCTGTTCCTCACCGGCACGGTGGCGGCGGCGCTGACGGAGGGGCTGCTCGCCGTCGACCGGATGGCGCCGCTGATCGGGGCGAGCGGGGCGATCTGCGCGCTGATGGGCGCCTTCCTGTGGATGCGGCCGCGCTCCGGGCTGCTGTCGCGACGCTTGCCCCGGCGGCTGGTGCAGGGGGCGATCCTGGTTTTCGCGCTGTTGAACGCGGCGATGACGCTGGTGCCGCTGAAAGCCGACTCCCCACTTGCCGAAGTCGGCTGGGCCGCGCATGCGGGCGGGCTGGCGGCCGGGCTGCTGTTGGGCGGCGTGCTGCTGTGCCTGTATCCCAAGCACGGCCGGCCGGTTGGCGTTCCTTGAGCGGTCGCGATTCTCCCCCGCCGCCGAATTGAACCTGTGCCGATGCTTGGGTGAGGCGTTGCCGTCGGCGTGAAAAAACACTATTTTCGGTGTGGACATGCCGGGGCGTTCACCCCCGGCACGTCCACCCGATCAGCGGTTCAGGTACTCAAGCACCAGCTTGACCACCTGCAACAGCAGGATCAGGAGAGTGAGGATTTTGTCCATCCTCTTGCCCTCCGTTGGTGCTGCGCGGGCGGTGGCCGTTCCACCGCCCCGATCGCGCGGCGAACATGCCAAGCATCCCATCCCGTTGGAAGCTGGAAGTTGCATGCGATGGCGCGTGCTCGCCTTCATGTACGGACGAAACGATTGCAGGTGGCGCGGCCGATGGCGTGTCTCGGCCTTGGTGTGGATGAACGAAAGTAGGGGTGGGTGCCATTCCGCGCGTCGCATATATCATCGGTACACGTAACCATTCAGATGACGGCAAGACGGTTCCGCGGTTGATCGATGCGGCTGATGGATGCTCCCAGGAGCGGATGCCAGTCTTCGTTTCTTCCGGCGATGCATTGCTTTGAAAATCCCGCTGAGGTCGACGGACTTCTGTCGCTGTTTCAGTCGCGCCTGCGCACTGTATTTTCCATGCGATGGAATAGGGTGGGAATGGAAGCCATGCGTTTTGACGAATTGTCCTACAGCCATCGCGATTTTTAGAATTGTTCAGGCACCATAGTGCCTTTTGTTCGGCAAATGGCGTCATCGTTCAACCGACGCCATGGCCATAACGATGAGGAAACGTTCATGAAGCGTCGTTCCTTCCTGACCTCCGCCGGTGTCGGCGTCGCCGCCAGCACCCTCGCGGCCCCCGCCATCGCCCAGACCCAGCCGGAGATCCATTGGCGCCTGGCGTCCAGCTTCCCCAAGAGCCTGGACACCATTTATGGCGCCGCCGACACCATCGCCGCCCGCGTCGCCGCGGCCACCGACGGCAAGTTCCAGATCCGTCCCTTCGCCGCCGGTGAACTCGTCCCCGGCCTGCAGGTTCTGGACGCGGTGCAGAACGGCACGGTCGAATGCGGCCACACCGCCAGCTATTACTATGTCGGCAAGGACCCGACCTTCACCTTCGACGCGACGGTGCCCTTCGGCCTGAACGCCCGCCAGCAGAACGCCTGGATCTACAATGGCGGCGGCATGGCGCTGCTGCGCGAGTTCTTCGACGGCTACGGAGTCGTGAACTTCCCGGCCGGCAACACCGGCGTGCAGATGGGCGGCTGGTTCCGCAAGGAGATCAAGACCGTCGAGGATCTCAAGGGCCTGAAGTTCCGCATCGGCGGCTTCGCTGGTCAGGTCCTGGCCAAGCTGGGCGTCGTGCCGCAGCAGATCGCCGGCGGCGACATCTATCCGTCGCTGGAAAAGGGCACCATCGACGCCGCCGAGTGGATCGGTCCGTACGACGACGAGAAGCTCGGCTTCAACAAGGTCGCCAAGTACTACTACTATCCGGGCTGGTGGGAAGGCGGTCTGACCGTCTCGCTGCTGGTCAACAAGCAGCAGTGGGAACAGCTGCCCAAGCAGTACAAGGCCGTCCTGGAGGCCGCCTGCTTCGAGGCCAACGTGACCATGGCCGCCAAGTACGACGCCGAAAACCCGGCGGCGCTGAAGCGTCTGGTCGGCGGCGGCGCCCAGCTGCGTCCCTTCCCGCGCGACGTGATGGAAGCCTGCTACAAGGCCGCCACCGAGCTGTATGACGAAACGGCCAAGACCAACCCGAAGTTCGCCAAGATCTACGAGCCGTGGAAGAAGTTCCGCGACGACGAGTATCTGTGGTTCCGGGTGGCCGAGAACTCCTTCGACAACTTCGCCTTCACCGCCGGCCTGAAGCGCTGACGGCAGAAGCCCGCAACTGAGAGAGCAAAAACTGCCGCCCCCGCATCCACTCCCGGATGCGGGGGCTTTCTTTTTCAGGTGGGGCGGCCGGGTGCCAGCAGGTTGGCGATCATCGTCTGCACCACCTCGTCATTCTGGTTGAAGGTGGTGGTCTTCACCCGCAGCACGCCCTGGTCGGGGCGCTTGGCGGAGCGGCGGGCTTCGATCACCTCCATCTCGATGCGCAGCACGTCGCCGGGCCGGGTCGGGCGGGGCCAGCCGATGGAATCGACGCCCATGCCGATATAGCCGCCCGCCAGTTCGGCATCGCTGCCCACGATCATCCGCATGGTCATCCCGGCGGTGTGCCAGCCGCTGGCCGCCAGACCGCGGAACAGCGTGTCCTTCGCCGCATCGGCGTCCAGATGGAAGGGCTGCGGGTCGAACTTCTCGGCATAGGAGACGATCTCCGCCGCCTCGACCGTCAGCGGCCCGCCGGTGAAGCGGTCGCCCACCGTGACATCCTCGAAATAGCGCATCCCCTGGAACTCCGTTCATTGTGGTGGTCAGGCCCGGATCGCCCGGCGATGATACAGACCTGTCTCTTCATTGCGATGGTAGAGACAGGTCTGTATCATTGTCAATGTCGGGCTTGAACCCGGCCGTTCGGAACGGATGGAGCGGGAATGTCAGAGGCGGCAAGCGCAAGGAAGCCGGCGCGGGAGCGGATTCTCGATACGGCGGCGGAGCTGTTCTATCGCGAAGGCATCCGCGCGGTCGGCATCGACACCATCATCGCCAAATCCGGCGTCGCGAAGATGAGCCTGTACCGCAACTTCGAGTCCAAGGACGATCTGGTCTGCGCCTATCTGGAGCGCAGCATCGCCCAGCATGGCGCGTGGTGGGACCGGGTGGTGGCCCGCCATCCTGGCGATCCGCGCGCACAGATGAAGGCGCTTTTCGTGGCGCTCGCCCACTGGATCGATCATCCGAAGTTTCAGGGCTGTCCCTTCACCAGCGCCGCCGCCGAACTGCGCGACCCCGCCAACCCCGCCCGTGCGCTGGCTTTGGCCCACAAGCGGATGGTCCGCGACCGCCTGCACAGGTTGGCGGTGGCGGCCGGCGCCGACGATCCGGACCGGCTGTGCGGCCAATTGCAGCTGCTGATGGAAGGCGCCTATGCAGCCGGGCGGGCGCTGGACTTGGGACCGGCCAACGACGCGGTGGCAAGCGCGGCTGCGATGCTGGTCGACGCGGCATGTGCGCAGGCGCGGTCATAGGCGACGGTTGCCCCCGGCCTCAATCCCCGAACGCAACGAAGCGCCGCAGGTCAGCCCTGCGGCGCTTCGTCGACTCTGTGTGCGCTGCCTCAGTCCGCGCCGATGCGGTCGCGGACGGGCTGGCCGGGGCGGTAGTCCTGCAGGCGGGTAGCGCGCAGGCCGCGCATGCCGTGGCTGTCGATCAGCCGCTGCCAGGACAGGAATTCCTCCACCGACAAGGTGTAGCGGCGGCACGCCTCTTCCAGGCTGATCAGGCCCGAACGGACGCCGGCGACCACTTCCGCCTTGCGGCGCATCACCCAACGCTTGGTGTCGGGCGGGGGAAGGTCGTTTTCGGTCATGGGACGCCCCTCAGGACCAATGACCGATGCACCGGCTGCAGAGTCGTCGCCGGTGTCGAGTTCGATGAGTGCCATGCGCGGACGCTCCAACCCAAACTGTGGATTCCACGATTTCGGGGTACTGTAGGCGCCGGCACTTAACAAATGCCTAAACGAAAGGGTTAACTTTTTATCGGGTGGTAGTTGACTGTCCGAACGGATAGGGGCGTGGAAACGCCCCGTCCGGCAGGCGGACCGACAATCCGTAGGTGCAACGAGTCCTGATCAATAGACGGTGGTCAGCTTCGACAGCGGGACTTCGCTGGCGCCGATGTTCAGCACGGTTTCGCCGTCCTTGCTGCTGCCGATACCGGCGACGGTGCCGAAGGTGTAGGTGGTGGTCTTGATGGTGTCGTTCTTGTTCTCCGCCACCGGCGCCACGTTCATGCGATAGGTGCCGGGCTGCACCGCACGGCCGTTGTTGTCCTTGAAGTCCCAACTGACGGCATGCTTGGTGCCGGCGGTGGTCTCGCCCGGCATCGAGCGGATGATGTTGCCGTTGCCATCCAGGATGTCGACGCGCACCGACTTGGCCGATGTTTCCAGCTCGTAGCCCAGCGGCGCCTGGGCCATGCCCTGGTTGTATTGGAAGCTGTCGCCCTCGAAGGCGACGGTGCGGCCGAGATAGGCGAGGTTGGTCGACGCGGTGCCGGCCGACTGCAACTGAACCAGCTTGTCCAGGCGGCTGTTGGTGCCGATGTTCTGCTCGACGTTGGCGAAATCGACCAGCTGCTTGGTCATGTCGTTGGTGTCGAGCGGCTTCAGCGGGTCCTGGTTCTTCATCTGCGTGGTCAGCATGGTGAGGAACGTCTGGAAATTGTCGCCGAGGCCCTTGGTCGCCGACGCGGTCTTGTCGGCATCGGTCTGCGGGGTCTTGGCGGTTTCGGACGCCGTCTTCGACCCGGTGGACTTGCCTCCCGAATAGGTGCCGTACTGGTTCAGGGTCGGGCTGGTGGTGTTGGTCGTCGTGGTCATCGCGGTCGTCCTTCGTTGGCCTTGCGGCCGATATCTCTCATGTGACGGTGGGCTGCGGCGAGATGGCCGCGGGCGTCGCCGTCAGGCGCGGATGTCGACGCGCCCGTTGCCGAGCGTTGCCGTGTAGACGGCGCTGTCGGTCCCGTCATCGTCGCCACCCCCGCCGAAGCCGCGGCCGCGCCGACCCGATCCACCGTTCTTGCCGTCGCCCCGGCCGTCACCGGCGAAGGGGTTGCCTTCGCCGCGCAGGCTGAAGTTCAAGCTGTTCGAGTCCGTCTGCAGTCCGGCGTCCTGCAAGGCGCGTTCCAGGCTGCGGCTGTCACGCTGCAGAAGTTCGAGGGTCTGCGCCTTTTCCACCGCGACCATCGCGTTGACCCGGCCATCGGCGCCGATGTCCAGCTTGATGTCGATCCGGCCAAGCTCGGCCGGATGCAGGTTGATGGTGAACTGGTCGACCTCGTCGCCGACATTCTTCTTGATATGGACGGCGATCTGGTCGTGCACGCCCATCGGCATGCCGGCGCCGCGCGACGGGCGGAGCGTCGCGGTCGCCTGCGGCTGGTCGAGGCCGGGAATGCCGCCGTGGACGCCTTCCATCGCGGCAAGGGCCGGGTGGGTGTGCGGGCTGGCGGTGGCGGCGCCGGATGCTCCGCCGGCCGCGCCGGAGGCGTCGATGCCCTCCAGCGTCGTAGCGGCCGTACCCGTCGCAGCGGCCGTGACGGCTTCCGCCACCGGGACGGCAGGCGGAGCCGGCGGAACCGGCTGCTGCGGCATCGCCTGAGTTTGGGGCTGGGCGTCGTTCCGGCCGCTGCCCTCGCTGCCGGCATGCTTGCCGTTCTGCCTGGCTTCACCCGTCTTGGCCTTGGCTGCGGCCAGCAGGTCGGCGAAGCGGTCGGGCAGGGCGACGTCCTCGTCGCTCGGCAGGGCTTCGGCGCCGGCGTCGGCCTGGGAGGCGTCCGTGGTCTTCGCGGCGTCGCCATCCACGGCGCCACCCTTGCCGGCAGCCTTCGCGGCCGTATCGGCACCGGCGGCGGCCTGTCCGCCCGCCGTCGCGCCGGCAGCGGCGGCAGCGGCGGCCTGCGCCTGGACCAGCTGGGCAGCGGGATCGAGGGTGCCGGCCGTGCCGGTCCCCGCGGCCCCGACCGTCGCGGCGTCGTCGGTGCCGGCGCCCGCCTCTTCGGTGGCATCCTTCGCCGCGGCCTGTCCGGCCGGCATCAGTCCGGCGAGGATCAGATCGCTGGCCTGCGGCACCGGTTGCGGCGGCACCGGCTGAGCGGCCGGAGGCTGTTCTGTGGTGGACTGGTCGCCGGGCTGGGCCTGTTCGTCGGCTGTGGCGGTCGGGTCACCGTCGCCTGGGGCGTCGGCCGACGCGGTTTCCGTCTGCCCGGCATCCTCAGTCGAAGCGGCGGCGTCGTCAGTCGCGGCGGCTTCGTCGGCGGCCACGGTCTTGGTGTCGTCCGTCTTCGCCGCGGACGTCTTGGAGGGATCGGCTTTCGCCGCCTCCGCCTTCGCATCCTTCGTCGGCTTTTCAGCTTTGGCCGGCCGGCGGTCGTCCTGTCCGGCTTGAACCTTGCGGTCGTCGTCGGTCTCGGCGGTCTTCGGTTCCGGAGCGCGGGCCGTGTCGGCGGCATCGGTGGCCGGACGGGCGGCCTGGGCCGTGCGCTCGCGGGTCAGGTCCGGCTTCGGTTCGGCGCGCACCGGTTGCTTGCGCTGGGCCTCCGCCTTACGGGCGTCGCTGGCCTCCTTGGCCGCGTCCTTTGCGGCGTCCTTGGCGGAGTTGCGTGCCGCCGCATCGGCCTGTTCGCGCTTGCGCGCGGCGGCGTCGGTCAGCATGCGGTCCATCATCTTGGAAAACAGGTCGTTCTTCGCCCCCGTCCCCTGCGTCTGCTGGGACTGGCTGAGACCGTCGAACAAGGACGCGGCGATGTTGTTCGATTGGACTTCCATGGAACGGCCTCTCAGGGACGGCGGAACGCACCGACAGCGATGCGGAGAGACCAATGCAACAGGCGGGCCAGTTGGGACTCCGCGCCATTGGGCCATTCATGCGGTGCGGGGTGGCAGTTCCCGCCGCATGATGCAGGCCGGACCGGCAATTTCCGCCGGGTGCGGGGTCTTTCTTGCCGCAGCGGCCCAATCCCGAGGAACCGGGCCCCAAGGAACCTGGCCCCAAGGAGAAAGGCCCGCAAAGAAAAAGGCCGCCCCTGTGGAGAGAGGCGGCCGTCCGAAACGTCTCGGCAGTCACGGATGAAGGCGGTTGGGATCAAAGACGGGTGTTCAGCGCCGCCGAGGTGCGCGGCCCGCTGGGCGGCGGGGAATAGCCGCGGCCACCGCCCATGTGGGCGGCATAGGCGGTGGTCGGCGCCTTCTGCTGGCGGGTGATGACGGTGACGACGGTGTCGACCATCACCTTCTGCGCCTCGCCGCCGATGCGCAGGGCCTCCGCATTGTCGGCGGTGGCGGCATAGAGCTTGCCGGTCGCATCCTTCAGCGCGGCCTTCATCTCCTGCGGCAAACCCATCAGTCCTTCGCGGTCGACGCGCAGCATGCGGCTGATCTCTTCATAGACCAGCGTCATCGGCTGCTTGTCCTTGACGATCTGGGTCAGTTCCTTGGCCGGGCGGCGGGCACGGACGGCGGCGGCCTCGCGCTCCAGCAGGGCGGTCAGGCGGCCCATCAGCTCGACCAGCGCCACCGCGCGTTCCTGGGCATTCTTCGGCAGGTTGGCGGCCGGCTTGGCCGGCTGGGGGAAACGGACGTCGACCTTATCCATGGCTGGCCTCCTGGGCGCGAAGAAGCTCTGCGTAAACCTGCTTGGCGATGCCGAAGCCGCCACGCTGGGTGATCTGCTTGCCGAACTGCTCGACCAGCATCGGCCGGAACATTTCCTCGCCGCGCCCGCCGCCGAAGGTCTCGTCGGTCTGGATCCCCTCGAACATCGGGCTCAGCATCTGCGATACGAACTGGCTCTCGAACTCGTTGGCGGATTTGCGCAGCTGGGCAAGCTTTGCCGGGTCGGTCTTGGCCTCCAGATCGGAAATCTTTGCCAGGGTCCGTACGCCGAACCCTGACGCCTGGGCGCGCTCCACCAATGAAGAGCTGCGCGGGGCCGAAGCGGCGGAAAGGGCGGGGCTCATGGACATCAGATCACCTCGATCTCGGCTTGCAGGGCTCCGGCGGCCTTGATCGACTGGAGAATGGCGATCATGTCCCGCGGACCCACCCCAAGCGCATTCAAGGACTGTACCAACTCCTGCAGGGTCACCCCGGAATTCATAACGGCGAGGCGGTTGTTGGACTGTTCGTCGACCTGGATGTCGGTGCGCGGCACCACCGCGGTCTGGCCCTGGCTGAAGGGGCCGGGCTGGCTGACCTGCGGGGTTTCGGTGATGCGGATGGTCAGGTTGCCCTGGGCGATGGCGACGGTGGAGATGCGGACGTTCTCGCCCATCACGATGACGCCCGATTTCTCGTCGACCACCACGCGGGCGACCTGATCGGGGGTGATGCGCAGCTGTTCGATCTCCGTCACCAGCCCCACCACGTCGCCGCGGCGCGTCTCCGGCACGTTGATCAGGACGGAGGCCGGGTCGGTCGCCTGGGCGCGGTTGCCGCGCAGCTGGATGTTGATGGCGGTCGCCACCCGCTGGGCGGTGGTGAAGTCCGGGTTGCGCAAGGACAGCCGCAGCACGGGCAACTCGGCCAGCGAGAACTGGATTTCCCGCTCCACGATGGCGCCGGAAGAGATGCGGCCGGAGGTCGGCACGCCGCGGGTCACGCTGGCGCCCTGGCCCTGGGCGGTGAAGCCCGAGACCGCGATCGGCCCCTGCGCCACGGCATAGACCTCGCCGTCGGCGCCCATCATCGGGGTGACCAGCAGGGTGCCGCCCAGCAGGCTCTTGGAGTCGCCCATCGCCGACACGGTCACGTCGATGCGCGTGCCCTGCGCGGCATAGGCGCCCAGCGTCGCCGTCACCATCACCGCCGCCACGTTCTTGGTGCGCAGGTTGGTGCCGCGGGTGTTGACGCCCATCCGTTCCAGCATGCCGGTCAGGCTCTGCTCGGTGAAGGGCGAGTTGTTCAGGCTGTCGCCGGTGCCGTTCAGACCCACCACGAGGCCATAGCCGATCAGCATGTTGTCGCGCACGCCCTCGACATCCACGATGTCCTTGATACGGGCGGATGCGGCCAATGCCGGTGCGGCCGGGACGCCGAACGCCAGCAGGGCGGTCAGCACGGCCAGAACGGCACGGCGGCGCAGAAGGCGAAGGGCGGTGGGAAGCATGACGCGGACACTCCTGAACTCGTGCCCATCCCTATACAAACGCCGTGCCAGACGACGGAAACGGCAGCAATCCGTGCTTGTCCTGAAAAACGTCCGGAAGATGGCGCCTTTCGGTCACAGCCGACCGGCAAATTTTGCCCGATTGCGGCAAACCTTGACCGGATGTTAAGGTTGGTCCATCTACAGTGCGCGCGTTTACGCATCCTTTACTGCAAACGGTTGCACGGATCATGAAAGTCGAAGGCTCCGGTAACATACGCGGCAGCGGTTCGGTACGCCGCACCGGCAAGTCCGAAGGCTCGTCCGGCGCCGCGTTCTCCAAGCAATTGGTGGGGGAGGCGGGCTCGGCCCACGGCGTCAGCGGCACCGCCGCCACCGCCGGGGTTTCGGGCGTGCTGGCCTTGCAGGAGGTCGATGCGACCGACGACGCCACCGCGCGCGCTTCGCGCGGCAAGATGCGGGCGGAGGAGATGCTCGACCGGCTGGAGGAAATCCAGCACGGCCTGCTGTCCGGTACATTGTCGATGCAGAAGCTGGTCGATCTGGCGAAGGTGGTGCAGACGCGCCGCGCCCAGGTCGACGATCCCAATCTGGCCGAAATCCTGGACGAGATCGATCTGCGGGCGCAGGTCGAACTGGCGAAGCTCACCTCCTAGCCCTCCCGAGCAGGTGGGCCGATGCCCCGTTGCCGTGAGCCGGCAGTCAGGCGGGGCAGGGCGCGGCCAGACCCGCGGTCCCACGCCCCGACGGGGTAGCGGCACGGCGCGGCCAATGTGCCACTCTGACAAATCTTTTTTATTCCAAGGGCTTGTTTGGTCGTTTTAGGGGCGAACCAATGGGTTGCGGTCCCGGCGTGGCGTGCCTATACTCCGCGCCGCCCGGATCACCCCTTTTTCGCTGGATGCTTTCGGATGACGTCGCCGCTTCTGCCCCAGAACTATTCCCCGTCGGAAGACGAGGAGTTCATGAACCCGATCATGCGGGAGTATTTCCGCCAGAAGCTGCTGCGCTGGCGCGCGGAGCTTCTGGCGGAATCAACCGGCACGCTGAACAGCCTCCAGGAAGGCGGTATCCAGGAACCGGATATCGCCGACCGCGCCTCGGCGGAGACCGACCGCGCGCTGGAACTGCGCACCCGTGACCGCGAACGCAAGCTGATCTCCAAGATCGACGCCGCGCTGGAGCGGCTGGTCGACGGCAGCTACGGCTATTGCGAGGAGACGGGCGATCCCATCTCCGTTCGCCGGCTGGACGCCCGTCCGATCGCGACGCTGAGCCTGGAGGCCCAGGAGCGTCACGAGCGGATGGAACGGACCCAGCGCGACGACTGACGCCGCGCCGTCTTCCGGCAGGTCACGGCCTTCCCGGCGCCGGTCGCCGGGGGAGGGTGCGTGTGCTTCGCCGGAAGTTGCATCGACGGATTTGGAAACGCCGGTCCCCGACCGGCGTTTTCGCCGTGTTCAGGTCGCTGCCAGCAGTCCGGCTCCATTTGCCTCGTCCGCATCGGTGCGGCCTGCATATTCGAACATCCGCCGCGCGATTTCGCGTTCGCCCATGAAGACGACATCGGCGCCGGTGCGGTCGAGATGGGCCACCGCCTCGTCGCTGTGGGCACGGGCGGCGATGGCGATCGTCGGATTCAGTGTCCGGGCCTGCTGCACCACGCCGCCGCCTTCCAGCGCATCGGGAACGGTGACCAGCAGCAGCGAGGCGCCCTGCACCCCGGCGCGCTCCAGAATTCCAGCCGCCGCCGCATTGCCGTAGACCGCACGCACGCCTGCCGCCTGCAGGGCCTTCACCCGTTCGCGCTGCAGGTCGATCACCACCACCGGCCGCTCTTCCTCCGCGGGCACCTCCTGAAGGGCCTGCGTGACGAAGCGGCCGACCCGCCCATGGCCGACGACGATGACATGGCCGCTCAAGGCCTGGTAATCGCGCAATTCCGGCGCGGTGTCGGCCGGCGGCAGCGGTTCCGCCTCGTCCGGGAACAGGCGCTGGACCACGGCGAACAGCAGCGGGTTGGCGGTGATCGACAGCAGGGCGCCAGCCAGGATCAGCCCCTGGCCCTCTTCCGGCAGGATGCCGAGTTGCATGCCAAGCGCGACCAGAATGAAGGAGAACTCGCCGATCTGCGCCAGACTGACCGCCACCGTCACCGCCGTGCGCAACGGATAGCGGAACAGCAGGACGAGACCGAAGGCCGCCGCCGACTTGCCCAGCAGGATGATCGCCAAGGTCGCCAGCACCGCCCAAGGCGACCGGGTCAGCACCGCGGGGTCGAACAGCATGCCGACCGACACGAAGAACAGCACGGCGAATGCGTCCTGCAAGGGCAGGGTCTGTTCCGCCGCCCGGTGGCTGAGATCGGATTCGTTCAGCACCATCCCGGCGAAGAAGGCGCCCAGCGCGAAGGACACGCTGAACAGCGTGGCGGAGCCATAGGCGATGCCGAGCGCCAGCGCCAGGACGCAGAGGGTGAACAACTCGCGCGAACCGGTGCGGGCGATGCGCTCCAGCACCCAGGGCACGATCCGCCGGCCGCCGACCAGCATCAGGGCGACGAACAGCGCCACCTTTCCCAGCGTCCACGCCAGCGACAACAGCACCTCGCCGTCCATCCCGCCGCCGCTTTCCAGCATGCGGGCCACCGGCGGCAACAGCACCAGCGCCAGCACCATCGCCAGATCCTCGACGATCAGCCAGCCGATGGCGATCCGTCCCCGTTCGGTGCGGAACAGGTCCAGCTGCTCCAGCGCGCGCAGCAGCACCACCGTGCTCGCCACCGACAGCGCCAGGCCGAATACCAGCCCCGCCGCCAAATTCCAGCCGAGAAAGCGGGCCAGCCCCCATCCCATCGCCGTGGCGATGGCGATCTGCACCACCGCACCCGGAATGGCGATCGACCGCACCTTCATCAGGTCGCTCAGCGAGAAATGCAGCCCCACGCCGAACATCAGCAGGATCACCCCGATCTCCGCCAACTGGGAGGCCAACTGCATGTCGCCGACGAAGCCTGGCGTGAAGGGACCGATGGCGACCCCGGCCAGCAGATACCCCACCAGCGGCGAAAGGCGCAGCCGGTGGGCCAAGGCGCCGAAGACGAAGGCCAGAACGATGGCGGCCACCATGGTGGCGATCAGGGGAACGTGATGGGGCATGCGGCGGCGTCTCCGGCGGCAGGGGAAGGGCGCGGATGGAACTTGGATTCCGGGGTGGTGATGCCAATATTGTGGTGGAAATGGTCAACTTCAACGTTTTTGGCCAAGCTTTCTCGGAGAAAAATATGCTTACGAAGGGTGTTTTGACTCCGGGTCAGTGCCGAGCGGCCCGCGGCTTTCTCGACTGGACGCAGGAGGAACTGGCGGATCGGGCGACGGTCTCCCGCGGGACCATCCGCGACTTCGAAAAGGGCCGTCACGCCTTGCACCGGAGTACGGAGACCCTGCTGACCGCGGCCTTCACCGCCGCCGGCCTGCGGCTGGTTGCGCGGGAGGACGGGGGGCCGGGCGTGCTGTATCCCGACGAGGTGTTGCCCGAATAAGGGCGGGGCCGGCCACGGAACCAACGCCGCTCCCCAGGGGTTCGGAACGGCAGGCGAAACAGCGGTTCCCAACCCGGAGGCCGGACATGGACAACGAGACCTTCAACCTCGACCTGCGCAAATTCCTCAAGCAGGTCGGTGTCACCTCCCAGCGGGAGATCGAACTGGCCGTCGGCCGCGCGCTGGCGGAAGGACGGCTGGACGGGATGAAGTCACTGCCGGTCCGCATGGTGCTGACGGTCGACGGCATCGACCTGACGCACGAGGTCACCGGCGAACTGTCGCTGGACCAGCCGCCGCAATGACCCGTCAGGCGGAATTCAGCTGCGGCGTGATGTTCAGGATCGCCGCGGTCATCCGCCGCTCGCTCCAAGGCACATCATGGTGGGCTGCGGTCAGATAGCGGCTGTTGGCATCGCGGGCCCATTCCGCCGGGAACAGGGCGACCGTCTTGCCGGAGGTCCGTCCGAACACGCCTTCATGGGGCCGGCCGTCCAGCGCGCAGGCCATCGCCCGGCACAGGTCGCTGCCCGCCAGACGACCGAGATGGGTGGTCTGGGTCGGACGGCCGTTGAACTCCAGGAAGACGGGCGGGCCGCCATCCTCCGGCAGGATGGCGTCGATGCCGCCGAAGCCGGAGTAGCGCGTCAGTTCCACCATGCGGCGGGCCATGTCCATCAACTGCGGCAGGTCCGCCAGTTCGATCACCGAGGCCGGGCCGAAGGGTTCCCGCTGATGCTGCAGAGTGATATAGGCGAAGCCCTCCAGCATCCGCCCGCCGAGCGCGCAGAACGACACCGAAGCCGCCCGTCCGCGCACGAACTCCTGCGCAACGACCCGCCGGTCGGCCGGAAAGGCGCTCATCTGCTCCAACCCCGCCAGCAGTTCGGACACATGCCGGGCGTCGGACGCGAGAAAAACCCCGCGGCCGGCGGTACTGCCGTCGTATTTCAGCAGAAGCGGCGCGCCGAGAGCGGACAGGTCGTTTGGACCGGTGCGCCGCGGATCGACCACGACCTGACGTGGCGTCCGAATGCCGGCTTCCGCCGCCAATTCGACACAACGCGAGCGCGTCTCTTCCCAGCAGACGCCGCCGTACCAACCCTGGAGGAAGCGCAGCTTGTGTGCGTCGGCGCTGTCCTCGGCCACCTGCGCAAGAAGGCGGCCGGCCAAGCCGAGCACCTTGACCGCGCTTTCCTCGCAACCGATGACGATGTTCGCACCCAGTTGCGTCGCCGCACGCGCGGCGGTGACCGTCAGATCGTCGACCGACAGTCCCGGGGAGAAAGAGTGCCGCCCGTCGACATGGTCGCTGAACTCGAGCAGGGAATGCCGGGGGCAGATGGCAAAGACGCGAAATCCTGCCGCTTTCAGCGCGGCGGGCATTCTGGCGGTGCCGTGCCGATACATCGCGCAGGACACCAGCAGTGCCGTTGGCATGCATACCTTCGCAGCGTGTGGATGAAGCAAGTGCTTTATACCCTGAGCATCCCGACCGCAATCCATTCCGCCTATGCCTCCGACCCAGACGCTTGAGATGGAATTTGCTTTCCGATAGGGATGGAACCGCACCGCCAACCGTAAGGAACGCCCACTGCCATGAGCGACGATCCCGATTGTCTGGGCATGTGTGCCATCGACGGCGACGTCTGCACCGGCTGCGGCCGCACGCTCGATCAGATCAACGCCGCCCTGGACCGTGACGACGGTGAAGTCGATACCGAGACCGGCCGGCCGGCCGGTTGAGGCCGCCGGCCTTCTCCCGCGACGATCTCCGGCCGCCGCTGTTCCCGACTCATCGCCAGTCGGAAAAACGACCGAGGAGCAGCAAGATGGCCGACCAGCCCAACCGGAATCCGGCCGATGCCGGCCGCAGCGAATCGCCGCAGAAGCCTGCCGACACCGACAAGGCCGGCGGCAAGATCGACAGTCGCACCGAGAAAGCCCAGGAGGAGGCCGCCAAGGACCGCGCCCGCGAAGGCGGCTACCAGTAGGCGGCAACCATCCCAAAGCAAGACGGCCCGGCTCTCCCCCTGGGAGGCCGGGCCGTTTCTTTCTGGGTGGTGTGGGGCCGGCATCCGTTCTGTAAGTGGATTGGTCGCGGGCCAAGAACGTGAAGCACGCAACAGCGGAAGAAGACTGCGGTGCGTATGGTCATCCTCGTCCTGCCGATCATGGCTTGTCCGAGGAGATGAACAATGACGAGCGACCTCACCTTGTCCCAGAGCATCACCAACGCGGCTGATCTGATCGACTGCGTTGCCCAGCGTGAGGCTTACCGTCGCGCGACCGAACTTATCGGGCCGGCCTTGGGGCGCATCGGCGGCAACATGGCGGTTGGCGTGATGGATGGGTTCACCGCGCTATCGCGGCAATCCTCGGAAGGTTGAGCCGGCCGCGCACTTTGCCGTCATAGAGATAACGGCTCGGCAACATCGCCTCGGCACAACCCACCGGGCGGCAGCAATTGCCCATCGGGTAGCGTTATGCGGGGCGTCCGATCACGATGGCAAACGCCCGGCCTCCCGACGACACTCCATGCACCAAGGCCACAGGGGAACTACTCCCCCATGGCCCCGTCCCTCAACCGTTAAACCCGCCGTCCTCAGAACGGCATGATGATGTCGTACAGCTGCTGGCCATAGCGCGGCTGCTGGACGTCGGTGATCTGGCCGCGGCCGCCGTAGGAGATGCGGGCCTCGGCGATCTTCTCGTAGCTGATGGTGTTCTGGGCGGTGATGTCTTCCGGACGGATCACGCCGTGGATCTGCAGGTCGCGCAGCTCGTAATTGACGCGGACTTCCTGGCGGCCCTGGATGACCAGATTGCCGTTGGGCAGGGACTGGACCACCAGCGCCGCCACCTTCAGGTCGATCTGCTCGTTGCGGTTGACCGATCCCTTGCCGTCGTTCGACGTGTCGCTCGACAGGTCCACCAGGCTCGAGGCGGAGGCGCCGGCCGGCAGGACGCGGCTCAGCGTGGCGCCTTCCAGGCCGAACAGGCTCGGCATGCCGGCCTTCTCGGTGTTGGCGCGCGACCGCTTGCTCTCGTTCGACAGCTTGGCCTGATCGGCGATGGAGATGTTGATCGTCAGGATGTCGCCCACCTTGGCCGCGCGCTGGTCCTTGAAGAAGGCCTTCGCGCCTGTCCGCCACAGCGAGTTCGGGTTGCGCTCCGTCGGCAGCGGGGTCGGCATCGGCAGGCTGATCGGCTGATAGCCGGGCTTGGCCTGCGGGTCCTGGATGCTGGACATCTCCGGGGCCTTGCCGATGTCGGCGATGCGCGAGGCGGCGCCGCAGGCGGTCAGGGAGGTGGCGGCGGCGGCGACCATCGCGAGGCGGATCAGACGGGCGGTCATGGTGGCGGACATTGGAGCTTTCTCCTTACTGCGCGATGGTGCCGGGCTTTGCCACGGCGACGACGTTGGGGCCTGCGACCGTCGCTTCGACGATGCGGTTGGATTGGGTGTTCACGACGCGGATGACCTCGCCCTTCCCGCCGTCCTGCAGGGCCTTGCCCTGGGTGGTCAGCGTCATGGACGGCGTCTGCAGGGTGATGGTGACCATGGCGCCCTTGTCGACCATGCGCGGCGATTGCAGGTCGCGCAGGCGGACGGGCTGGTTGGTGGACACGCCGCGCTTGGGCGTCATGCCGATCAGCTGGGCGTCGGTGGCGGCGGTGTCGCTGGTGGTCTGGTCGGCCCGCATGTCCTGCCAGTCGACGTCGCCCGGGCCGATGATGTCGCCGGGCAGGACGCGGCGCGACAGCACCGGGATCTGCACCACGCCGAAGGCGCGGCCCGAAACCGGCAGGCGCACCTGGCTGCCGGTCACCACGATCTCGGCGGCGAAGCGGCCCTGGACCGGGCTGTAATAGAGGTTCTCCACCGCCAGCCCGCCGGCGCCCTGGGGCGCGCGCAGTTCGACCGCGCGGTTGTCCAGCTCCATCTGCAGCCGGCCGGCGGTGATGACCCGCGACAGCGCGTCGGACAGAACCGCCTCGACATGCGGCATGCCATAGACCACGTCGGGCGCCGGTGCCGCGACGCCGGCAGCCGGAACCGCAGCGACCGTGGCGGCCTGCGCCGCGACCGGGGCGGTCAGCAGGGCGGCACCGAGGAGCAGGGCGGAGAAGCGGCGATTGGCGAGCTGGCGGATCATGGCGGCAATTCCCGATGTGAAGGCTGAAGCGAAGCGGCGGCGCCGCCGTTACTTCATCTGGCTGGCCTGCTGCATCATTTCGTCGGTGGTCTTGATGACCTTGGAATTCATCTCGTAGGCGCGCTGGGCGGTGATCAGGGTCGTGATCTCCTGCACCACATTGACGTTGGAGGTCTCCAGCGCGCCCTGGGTGACGCGGCCGAAGCCGGGGGCGCCGGGGTTGCCGGTCACCGACTGGCCCGACGCGCCGGATTCCAGGAACAGGTTGTCGCCGGTGGCTTCGAGGCCGGCCGCGTTGGCGAAGGTGGCGAGCTGGAGCTGGCCGACATTCTGGGTGGCGGTCTGGCCGTCCAGCTTCACAAGCACCTCGCCCGACGAGTTGATCGAGATGTCGACGGCGTCGGTCGGGATGGTGATGTTCGGCTGGACCGGATAGCCGTCGGCGGTGACGATCATGCCTTCCGGCGACAGCTTGAAGTTGCCGGCGCGGGTATAGGCGGTGTCGCCGCTGGGCAGCGTCACCTGGAAGTAGCCCGACCCGTTGATCGCGACATCCAGCTTGTTGTCGGTGATGTTCAGGTTGCCCTGTTCCAGCACGCGGGCCACCGCGGCGACGCGCACGCCGGCACCCACCTGCACGCCGGTCGGCACCACGGTGCCGGCATCCGACGAGGTCGAGCCGATGCGGCGGAAATTCTGGTACAGCAGGTCCTGGAACTCGGCCCGCTGCTTCTTGTAGCCGGTGGTGGTCGAGTTGGCGATGTTGTTGGAGATCGTCTCGACGTTGAGCTGCTGGGCGATCATGCCGGTGGCGCCGATGGCGAGGCTGCGCATTGTGGTCTTCTCCTCTCGTCGTCGGTCTGGTTCAGGCCGTCCGGCCCAGACGCTGGATCATCGTGCGGATACGTTCGTGTTCGTTCTCGATCACCCGCTGGGCGGACATGTACTGACGCTGGATTTCGATCATCTGCGTCATCTCGACCACGGGCTTCACGTTCGAACCTTCAAGCAAACCCTGTGCCACTTTCGTCTCGGCCGGGGCCGGCTCCGGCTGCTCGTCGCTGACATACAGGCCGTTGCCGACCTCGGTCATCAGCTGCTCGTTCTTGAAGGTGACGATGTTCAGCTTGCCGACCGGGCCCAACTCGGTGGCGACGGTGCCGTCGCCGCTGACCTTCACGTCGCCGGTGCCGGCCGGGATGGTGATGGGCTGGCCGTTGTTGGCCAGGACGGGCAGGCCGCCGGCATCCACCAGCTGGCGCTGGTCGTTCAGGCGGAAATTGCCGGCGCGGGTGTAACGCGGGCCGCTGGCGGTATCGACGGTGAAGTAGCCCTGGCCGGTCAGCGCCAGATCCAGCGGATTGCCGGTCTGGGTCATGGCGCCGTTGGCGAGATCACGCACCACCGCTCGGTCCTGGACGAAGCTGACCTTCTCGTGCAGGCCGGGCTTTTCCAGGAATTCGGTGAACATCATCCGCTGGTTCTTGTAGCCGGTCGTGTTCATGTTCGCGATGTTGTTCGACGTCACGTCCAGCTGGCGTTGCAGCGCCATCTGGCGCGACAGGGCGACGTAGATCGAATTTTCCATCTTGCGGCCTCTTCACCTTGCGAACGGATCGGGCAACAGCGTCCGACCGGCGAAAAGGGTATTGCAGGCGGCGTGCCAACTTCGGGAAGCGCTGTAAATCCGCAGAGTCCGGGCAAGGCGGGGGCGTTCCCGCCGCATGGGGCAGGGGGTGCCGGGCAGAATCTGCCGGGGTAGGGGCGTTCCTTGCCGGGTTGGACCGGGCAAGACTCTCCCGTTCCCGCCACACAAGGTGTGCGGCAGGGCGATGGACCACGGCCCTGCCGGTCCCAAGGGGATTGCGGGCGGTCGCGGTCGGACTCCGGACGCGGAGTGCCGGGCAGCCCCAATCAAGAACCGTGCCGAAATGGTGACAGCGGGGGGAAACCTGCCCGTCCGGGGCGGTCCATTCCCCACTCGAAAGGAGTTATTAACTATCCCAAAAGTAGCTTTGACCTGGTCAGGCGGCCAAAGCCTGAGCCGTTGCGCACCTCGAACGATCCCAGGATGTCATGGCTGCCGAAACCGACGCCGGCGAACTTTCGACCGACGGCCTGCCGCGGAAGAAATTCAGCGGCAAGAAGCTGGTCCTGTTCGTCGTTCTTCCCCTGGTCCTGCTGATCGGCGCCGGTGCCGGTGTCTATTTCTCCGGTCTGCTCGACGGGCTGCTGGGGAAGGAAAAGCCGGCGGAGGAGGGGGAGCATGCCGCCGCCGCGGAGGGCGAGCATGGGGCGGAGCCCGGCAAGGCCGACCCGCATGCGGCACCGATCTTCTACGATCTGCCGGACATGCTGGTGAACCTGAACACCGGCAACAAGCGTCCGGCCTTCCTGAAGATCAAGATCTCCATCCAGCTGTCGAAGCCGGAGGATGTCGGTGCGGTGGAGCATGTGCTGCCGCGCATCATCGACAATTTCCAGGTCTACCTGCGCGAATTGCGGCTGGAGGACCTACGCGGATCGGCCGGCATGTACCGGCTGCGCCAGGAACTGCTTCTGCGCATCACCGCCGCCGCTTTTCCGGTGAAGGTGAAGGACGTGCTGTTCAAGGAAATGCTGGTCCAGTGAGGGCCCGGTCAGCTGGGGATAAGGGCCGATGAGCGACACCGGTGAACTGAGCGAAGAGGAACGGCTTGCCGCGGAATGGGCGGCATTGGCCGAGGACAGCGGCGATGTCGGCGACATGGGCGGCGGCGGGTCGACGCGCGTCCTGAACCAGGACGAGATCGACAGCCTGCTGGGCTTCGACCAGGGCGGCGCCGGCGACGGCGACAACTCCGGCATCATGGCGCTGGTCAACTCGGCGCTGGTCAACTACGAACGCCTGCCCATGCTGGAGGTGGTCTTCGACCGCCTCGTCCGCATGATGTCCACCAGCCTGCGCAATTTCACCTCCGACAACGTCGAGGTCAGCCTCGACCAGATTTCCTCGGTCCGTTTCGGCGATTACCTGAACTCCATCCCGCTGCCGGCGATGCTGTCGGTGTTCAAGGCGGAGGAGTGGGACAATTACGGCCTGATGGTCGTCGATTCCGCCCTGATCTATTCCATCGTCGACGTGCTGCTGGGCGGCCGGCGCGGCACGGCGGCGATGCGCATCGAAGGCCGTCCCTACACCACCATCGAACGCAACCTCGTGGAACGCATGGTCCATGTGGTGCTGTCCGACCTGTCCGCCGCCTTCGATCCGCTGTCGCCCGTCACCTTCCGCTTCGACCGGCTGGAGACCAACCCGCGCTTCGCCACCATCGCGCGGCCCGCAAACGCGGCGGTGCTGGTCAAGCTGCGCATCGACATGGAGGATCGCGGCGGCCGGCTGGAGCTGATGATCCCCTACGCGACGCTGGAGCCGGTGCGTGAGCTGCTGCTCCAGATGTTCATGGGCGAGAAGTTCGGCCGTGACTCGATCTGGGAAACCCACTTGGCCTCGGAACTGATGGTGACGGACGTCGATCTGTCGGCCGTGCTGGACGAGGTGACGATGACCCTGCACGACGTGCTGAACTGGCGCGTCGGCACCCGCATCCTGCTGAACGCCACCCCCGACGGCGCGATCGAGCTGCGCTGTGGCGACGTGTCGATGTTCCAGGGGCGGATGGGGCGCAAGGGCGGGCACATCGCCGTCCGCCTGGAAAAGGAACTGCCCAAGCAGGAGGTCATGAGGCTATGAGTCCGCTGGTCTCCATCATCATCGACGTCGTGATGGTCGGCCTGCTGGCCGCGACCATTGCCTACGCGATCATCCTGAACCGGCAGATCATCGCGCTGCGCGAGAGCCGCGGCGAGATGGCCGAGCTGATCCAGGGACTGAACGACGCGATGGCGCGGGCGGAGACCGGCGTGCGCACGCTGAAGAAGGCGGCCAGCGACACCGGCGAGGACCTTCAGCGCACGGTGAACAAGGCGCAGACCCTGCGCGACGAGTTGGAGTTCATGATCGAGGCGGCCGACGCGCTGGCCAACCGGCTGGGCAATGTCGGCGACCGCGATGGCGGCCGGCGCGACAGCGGCCGTGATGGTGGGCGTGATGGTGGCCGCTCCACCGCGGTGGCCCCGGCGCTGGCGTCGCGCGCTCCTGCCAAGACGCCGCTGGTGGCGCCGCGTCCGGCCCTGCGCAGCCTGCCGGTCGAGGAAGACCACTACCACGACCATGACGACCACGCCCTGCCGCCGGCCCGGCTGGACGCGCCGCCGCGCCGCGCCGCCGCGCGTGCCGAACCGCCGGCCGAGGCGCGCGACCCCATCACCCGGGATGGCGAGAGCTTGTCCAGGGCCGAACGTGAACTGCTGCAGGCGATCGAGAATGCCGGCAAGGGGCTTGGATGACCATGCGCACCAGTGACGGCAAGCCCGCGTCGGCGGGCGGCGAACCCAAGGTCGTGATCCGCCCGGCCGGAGCCGCCCCAACCGGCGTCCGCACCTCGCCCACGCTGGCCGCCCAGCAGGCGCAACTGCCGGCGGTGCGTCCCGCAACCGGCAAGGTCCCGGCCAAGGCTTCGGCGAAGAAGGGCAAGGCGAAGGCCAAGGCGCGCAAGCCGGCGACGCCCCGCGTTCCGCTGACCGAGCGGCTGCGCGCCAGAGCGCGCAATTTCCGTTTCCGCCTGCTGCCGCTGACCATCTTCGTCGCGGTGATGATGCTGGGTGTGCGCGTCGGCGACCTGTGGCGCCTCGCCACCCACGACGCCCGCCTGCCGGACTTCCCGGTCACCCTCGCCCAGGGGCCGCAAAGCTCGACCCCGGCGACGCCGCCCACTCAGATGCCCTCTGCCACGACGAAGCCGGCCGGCAAGGACGCGCCGCCGGCGCCCGGCGGGGCGAGCGGCCCGGCCAATGCTCCGGCCGCCAACGCGCCGCTGGCGCCGCTCGGCCCCATCGACAACCAGGAGCTGCTGCAGCATTTCGCCGAGCGCCGCGCCGAGATCGAGCGTCGCACCAAGGAGATGGAACAGCGCGAAGCCCTGCTGGCCGCCGCCGAGAAGCGGATCGAGCAGAAGGTGGCGGAGATGGAGAAGACCAAGGCCGACATCCAGAAGCTGATGGCCCAGGGCGACGAAAAGCAGTCGGCCCAGCTGGAAAGCTTGGTGAAGATCTACGAGACGATGAAGCCGAAGGAAGCGGCCCGCATCTTCGAGGAACTCGACATGCCGGTTCTGCTCGGCGTCATCCAGAAGATGAAGGAACAGAAGACCGCGCCCATCCTGGCCGCCATGGACCCGGTCAAGGCCAAGGAGGTCACCTCGGCCCTGGTCGAACGCCGCGTGCCGCTGTCGGCGACGGTCACGGCGCCGGCGAAGTAATTGCCCCCACCCTAACTCTCCCCCGCTGGGCGGGGGAGGGGACAAGTGCTGATGCGGGAGAGTGGCGGCAGTCCCTCCCCCGCCCAGCGGGGGAGGTTAGGTGGGGGTCTAACCTCCCCACCCATCAACCACCCCACCTCACATGAACCGGTTGTTCTTCGGGAAGCCGTTCGGCGGCATCTTGCCCTGGCCGGCGCGGTCTCCCATCCAGCCGGTCAGGTCGGTGACGTTGAAGTTGCGCTCGCCGTTCTTCCAGCTCAGGCCCTCGGCCAGCGTGAAGGTCTTCACGTCGGCGACGCTGGCGTCCTTGTACTTCTGAAGCTGGACGCCCTTGCCGCGGGTCATCACCGGCACCTGTTCCAGCGGGAAGACCAGCATCTTGCGGTTGTTGCCGATGATGGCGACGGTGTCGCCGGTCACCGGATGGCAGATGCGGGCCGACTTGCCGTCCTCCAGGTTCAGCACCTGTTTGCCGGCGCGGGTCTGGGCCAGCACCTCCGCCTCCTCGACACGGAAGCCGCGGCCATCCTCCGACACCACCATCAGGGTGCGGCCGGGCTGGTGGCGGAAAAGGTCGACGATGTCGACGTCGTTGCCGAGGTCGATCATCAGCCGAACCGGCTCGCCGAAGCCGCGGCCACGCGGCAGCTTGTCGACGCCGATGGTGAAGAACTTGCCGTTGCTGGCGAAGACCAGAAGCTTGTCGGTCGTCTCGCACCGCTCGATGAAGCCGCGCGAATCACCGTCCTTGTACTTCACATCCTCCGCTTCGGCGTCGGTCAGATGGCCGCGCACCGTGCGGATCCAGCCCTTGGCGGAGCAGATGACCGTCACCGGCTCGCGTTCCACCAGCGCGTCCAGCGGCACCTCGATCACGGCGGGTGCGTCGGCCACGTCGGTGCGCCGCTTGCCAAGCGCGCCCGTGCCGAACTTCTTCTTGATCTCGGCGACACCCTCGGCGATCCGCTTCCAGCGCAGGGCTTCGTCGCCCAGCAGCTCCAGCAGGCCGTTCTTTTCCTTGGTCAGGGCGTCATGCTCGCGCCGGATCTCCATCTCCTCCAGCTTGCGCAAATTGCGCAGACGCATGTTGAGGATGGCGTCGGCCTGTACGTCGGTCAGGGTGAAGGCGCGGATCAGCTCCTGCTTCGGCTCGTCCTCCTCGCGGATGATGCGGATGACCTCGTCCAGGTTCAGGTAAGCGGCGAGATATCCGCCGAGGACCTCCAGCCGGTGGTCGATCTGCCTCAGCCGGTGGTTGGACCGGCGGACCAGCACCTCGTGCCGGTGGTCGAGGAAGGCCTGCAGCACCTCGCGCAGGTTCATCACCCGCGGCACATGATCCGCACCCAGCACGTTCATGTTCATCGAGAAGCGGATTTCCAGGTCGGTCGCCTGGAACAGCGAGGCCATCAGAACCTCGGGATCCACGTTCCGGCTCTTCGGCACCAGGACGAGGCGGACGTCCTCCGCCGATTCGTCGCGGACGTCCTCCAGCAGGATCAGCTTCTTGGCCAGCAGCAGTTCGGCGATCTTCTCGACCAGCCGGGCCTTCTGTACCTGATAGGGCACCTCGGTGACGACGATCTGCCAGGTGCCCTGGCCCAGCTTCTCCACCTCCCAGCGGGCGCGCAGGCGGAAGGCGCCGCGGCCGGTGCGGTAGGCTTCGATCACATTCTGCCGCGACTCGACCAGCACGCCGCCGGTGGGGAAATCGGGGCCGGGCATGAAGTTGACCAGCGTCTCGATCGAGGCGTCGCGGTGCTTGATGAGGTGGCGCAGCGCGTCGCAGATCTCGCCGACATTGTGCGGCGGGATGTTGGTGGCCATGCCGACGGCGATGCCGCTCGACCCGTTGGCCAACAGGTTGGGGAAGTTGGCGGGCAGAACCGCCGGCTCCTCGCCGTCGCCGTCATAGGTCGGGCGGAAATCGACCGCGTCCTCGTCGATGCCCTCCAGCAGGGCCTTGGCGACCTCGGTCAGGCGGGCTTCGGTGTACCGCATCGCCGCGGCGTTATCGCCGTCGATGTTGCCGAAATTGCCCTGGCCGTCGACCAGCGGATAACGGACGGAGAAGTCCTGTGCCAGACGCACCAGCGCGTCATAGACGGAGGTGTCGCCGTGCGGATGGAACTTACCGATCACGTCGCCGACGACGCGGGCCGACTTCTTCGGCGGCGTCGTCGGTTCCAGCCGGAGCTGGCTCATGGCGAACAGCAGCCGCCTGTGCACCGGCTTCAGCCCGTCGCGCACGTCGGGCAGCGAGCGGGACATGATGGTGGACAGCGCGTAGCTGAGATACCGCTCGCCGAGCGCGTCGGCCAGCGGCTTTTCCAGAATCTCGGAGGCGGGGTTTTGCGGCTTCATGATGATGGGGTCTAGCAGTTTCAGGCGGAACGCGCTACCGCGTTCGCGTAACGTTCTCTCAACCGTTCACGCGCGGGCGGCAGCGGGCCGTTCAGCACGTGGCGTTCCAGGAAATGGGCGGTCAGCCGCAGCCCGTCGGCCACGGCCACCGGTCCGCCCCCGCCGCGCCCGGCAAGGAAATCCGGCAGGGGAAGCAGCCGGTCACGATAGGGCTCGCCCACCGACGCCGTCACCGCGCGGCCGGTGCGCGGGCTGACATAGGCGAGATAGTCGTTGGCCCCCGACACCGCGCAACGGTCGAGGTCGAGGCCGAATCCAAGCTCCGCCAGCAACCCGATCTCCCACCGCACATAGCTCTCGGCCCAGGCCGGGTTGTCGAGCAGGTCGAACAGGGCGAGCAGCCCGTCGAACAGGGCAGGGTGCGCCTCCCGCTCCGGCAGGGCGGCCTCGACCAGCGCGCAGGCGCTGATCAGCGCGGCCAGAGCCTGCGCGTCGTCGAAGAAGTTGGCGGCATAGCCCTTCACCGGCTCCAGCGTGAAATGGCCGAGATGCTCCGGCAGCCGGCCGCGCCAGCGGGCGTGGACCAGCGTCCCCGGCTCCAGCGTGCCGCGCTGACGCGCCGACCGGCCGCCCATCACCATGCCGGCATGGCGGCCGTGCTCGCGCGTCAGCAGAGTCGCGACGGCGGACCCTTCCCCCTGGGGGCGGGCGGACAGAACGATTCCCTGATCGGACCAATCCATCGGTGCCGGTCCCGGATGAGGTGGCGAGCTATCCTAATATAGGAAAAGATTTCGCAGATGGAACCCTTGGCAACCAAGTTGGCCGGCCCATCGCATGCATTTATGGTTTCTTCACCAAAATGCCCCTAGCATCGGAGGCTCAACGGTGGGAGGCCCCACCAATCGCTGACCGCCGACTGGTCCGACGAGGGGTCTTGAACACCAACATCGACCGATATCTGCTGGCGGAAAAGGCCGGAACCGAGGGCGTCTGGGATTGGGACCTGCGCAGCGACACGCTGTACCTCTCCCCCCGCTTCAAGGAGTTCCTCGGGCTGCCGCCGGGCGATTCAAGCCGCGGCTCCAACCGGCCGAACGACTGGCTGTCGCTGGTCCACCCGGAGGACGTTGACTGGCTGCATGCGTCCTTCGAGGCGCAGATGGTCGGTCTGTCCGTTCCCTTCCAGATCGAACACCGCGTCCGCCGTGTCGACTCCACCGCCGCGAAGCCGCACTGGCGCTGGCTGGTCTGTCGCGGCATGGCGGTGATGGACGATTCGGGGGAGCCGATCCGGCTGGTGGGATCGGTCGCCGACATCACCGACCGCAAGCATGCCGAAAAGGAACTGCGTCGCAGCGAGGAACGCTATGCGCTCGCCGCCGCGGCCAGCAACGACGGGCTCTATGACTGGGATCTGGTCACCGACCGCGTCTATTTCTCGCCGCGCTGGGCGTCGCTGCTGGGGCTGTCGCCGGGCGAGCTGACCGACAACCCGCAGGAATGGCTGGGCCGCATCCTTCCGGCCGACCGGGCGATCCTGACCGACGCGATGGCGGCACTCGGCGGGGCAGCGGCAGGTGTAGAGGTAGGGGCCGAATCGGAAGCGGCCTTCCAGGTCGAATACCGCATGCGCAACGCCGCCGGAGCCATCCGCTGGATGGCCTGCCGCGGCATCGCCGTGCTGGACGCCGACGGCAGGCCGACCCGGCTGGTCGGCAGCCAGGCCGACGTGACCGACCGCAAGACCGCCGAACAGCGCCTGCGCCAGAGCGAGGAGCGCTATGCCCTTGCCGCCGCCGGGGCCGCCGACGGGCTGTGGGACTGGCACATCGACAGCGGCGAGGTCTATTACTCGCCGCGCTGGAAGGCGATGCTGGGCTTCGAGGAGGCGGAGATCGCCGGCTCCATCGACGAATGGTTCCAGCGGGTCACGCCCGGCGACCTGGACGGGCTGCGCACCGCGCTCAACCTGCATCTGACCGGCGAACGCCCTCATCTCCAGCATGAATTCCGCATCCGCGACAAGGCCGGGCTGGAGTTGTGGATGCTGGTGCGCGGATTGGCCGTCCGGAACGAGAAGGGCTGTGCCGTCCGCATGGCCGGCTCGATGACCGACATCACCGCGCGCAAGAAGGCCGAACAGCAGATCCTGTTCAACGCCGTCCATGACAGCATGACCGGACTGCCCAACCGCACGCTTCTGTTGGACCGCATCGGGCAGGCGCTGGACCGCAACCGGCGCGCCGGCGCCCGGCCCTTCGCCACCATCATCATCGACCTGGACCGCTTCAAGGCGATCAACGACGCGCTCGGCACCAGCGCCGGCGACCGCGTGCTGCGCATCATCGCCAGACGTCTCGACGCCAGCCGCCGCGTCGGCGACACGCTGGCCCGGCTGTCGGCAGACGAGTTCGCCGTTCTGGTGGATGAACTGGACGATGCCGGCGACGCGCTGGAGGCGGCTGAGCGGATGGCCCGCTCCATCTCGCGGCCGGTCACGCTGGAGGAGGGGCGCGACATCGTGCTGACCGCCTCCATCGGCGTGGCGCTGAGCCAGACCGGCTATGACCGGGCGGAAGACATGCTGCGCGACGCCAGCCTCGCCATGTACCGGGCCAAGAGTGGCGGGCGCGCGCGCATCGACGTGTTCGACGCCAACCTGCGCCGGCAGGCGATGGCCGCGATGCAGATGGAGGCCGACCTGCGCGCGGCCTTGGAGCAGGGTCAGCTTTGCCTGCATTACCAGCCGATCGTCCTGCTGGAGACCGGCGCCATCGCCGGCTTCGAGGCGCTGATGCGTTGGAACCACCCCGACCGCGGTCTGGTCTCTCCCGCCGAGTTCATCCCGCTGGCCGAAGAAACCGGCCTGATCGCGCCGATGGGGCGCTGGGCGCTGGGCGAAGCGGTTCGGCAGCTTGCGGCGTGGCAGGCGCGTTTCCCGCGGCCCGTGCCACTGTTCATGAGCGTCAACGTCTCCACCCGCCAGTTCCGCGACGACGACATCGTCGGCGCCGTGCGCGACCTGCTGGACGAGGTGCCGATCCCGCCGTCCAGCCTGAAGCTGGAACTGACCGAAAGCCTGCTGGTCCAGGATCCCGACGAATGCCGGATGCTGATGCAGAGCCTGCGCGACATGGATGTCCGCCTGTCGATCGACGATTTCGGCACCGGCTATTCCTCCCTGGCCTATCTGCACAAGCTGCCGGTCGACGTGCTGAAGATCGACCGCAGCTTCGTCCGTGCGGTGTCGACGGGGGAGGGCAACGCCGCCATCGTCCAGGTCATCGCCGGCCTTGCCACCATTTTGCGGCTGGATTGCGTGGCGGAAGGGGTGGAAACGGCGGACGAAGCGGTGTATCTGCGCGGTCTGTGCCAATACGCCCAGGGCTACCACTTCGCCCGTCCGGCCCTGCCGGAGGCGGTCGAGCGGCTGCTGGCCGCCGAGGACGAGCACATCGCCCTGCCAGCACCGGCGTAAAGCCGCTGCGAGCCGTTGTTATTTGGAGTTTCCGTGATGTCCGACCGCACCTGCGGTGAATGCACCCTCTGCTGCAAGCTGATGGGCGTGCCCGAGTTGAAGAAGCCCGCCGCCAAATGGTGCGCGTCCTGCGACCAGGGCAAGGGCTGCTCGATCTACGAGGAGCGGCCGCAATCCTGCCGGAACTTCCAGTGCTTCTGGCTGATGGACGAGAATTTCCCCGACGAGTTCCGCCCCGACCGCATCCACGCGCTGGCCGCCTTCAACGACGTCAAGGACAGCTGCGTCCTGCATGTCGATCCCGCCAAGCCGCGCGCCATGGGCAGCCCGGAGGTGCAGGCGCTGACCGACGCGCTGCTGAAGGTCTATTCCAAGGTGTTCTTCCTCTGCGGCAAGGAAAGCGCGATGATGCAGCGCTGAGGGAACGGGGCGGAGGTCCGCCCCGCTTCTGTTACCGCTGAAGCCCGCTGTTGTGGACGTTCACCGCGTCCTCGATGCCGACCGCCAGTATGCGGGCGACGCAGTCGTATCCGACGTCGTTCTGGTGGACGCCGTCGGGTCCGATCAGGTCGGCCATGGTCATCCCGCGGCTCTCCACCAGCGTCCGCATGACGTCGAAGCGGTGGAACAGGCCGATGTGGTTGTCGGTGGCGATCCCGGCGATGCGGGACAGCATCGGGGCGACGCCGGTCTTTTCCAGCATCTTCGGAGCGTATTGCAGGTCCATCAGCACCACATCGACCCCGGCGGCGCGCAGCCGCGCCACGCCTTGGCGGATGGAGCGTTCGCTCAATCCTTGGTCTCCGTCGCGCAACACCGTGTTGGCGCCGACCTGCCAGATCACCAGATCGGGCTTGGCGCTCAGCGCATCGGCCTCGATCCGCTTTTCGGTCTGGTCGTCGGTCTCGCCGTTGATCCCGCGGTTCAGCACCGCGATGTCGGCATTGCGGAACCGCTCGCTCAGGTAATGGTCGAGCCGGGCCGGATAGGCTTTGTTCTGCGAACTCGCCCCCGCTCCGGCGGTGGAGGAGGAACCGATGGCGACGATCCGGATCGGCGCGCCGGCCGCGATGCGTTGTGACAGTTGCGGCAATGGCACCGACAGGGCCGAGGCGCCGCGCGGCAGCTGGCAGCTTGCGGACGCCGCAGATTCCGCGGCGAAGGCCGGGACGGAAACGGCGAAGGCAGCGATCAGCGACAGGATTCGGATGGCGGACGGCAGAACAGGGCTCAATTGCTCGCTCCGGTGCGCCGGCCGATCGACAGGGGGTCGATCATCGTCGCGACGCTTTGCGCCAGCAATTGTCCGATGCATTGGTGAACGAAATCATAAGCACGCTGTTTCGCCCCATCCGATTCGTCGGTGAAATCGACGCGGCCATCCTCCACCCAGTAGCGCATGATGTCGTAGCGGGGAAAGTGGAAGACGTCCGAACTCTGGGCCAGCCAGGACATGTAGGACACGTAGGGCGCGAAGTCGATCAGCTGCGCCGTGTGCATGCTGTACTGCATGTCCATGATGACGATGTCGGCGCCGCGGCGCTGAACCTCGGCGATGCCCGACTGAAGGGCCGAACCGAAACTCTCCAGGTCCAGGCTGCGCATGGCGTCGACCGTGCCGGTCTGCCAGACGACCAGCGCGGGCTGCTGGTCCTCCACCGCCTGGGTCAGCGGGCCGACCATGGCGGGCGCTGCCTCGCCGGGCAGGCTCAGCACGGCGGTGCTGACCTCGCGGCCGGGCAGGCGGCGCTTCAGTTCGTTTTCCAGCCGGGCGGGATAGCTGACGATGCCGGGCTTGGGTGCCGATTTGGCGGAATGAACGACCAGCACCGACAGCGGGCGCCCGGCGGCGAGATGCGCCGAAACCCGCGGCAATCCGCTGCCGGGGGCAAGCACGGATTCCGGCACGACACAGGCGGAATCGACGGATGGGGCCGCCGGTTGGCCGGCAAGGATGCGATCCGGCGAAGCGAACAGCGCGGCCGCCAGCAGGATTGCCGTGACCGTCAGCATCTGTCGCTTCCGCCCTCGCCGTCCTTGCCCCATGAACCCGTCATGTGCCCATTTTCGTGGTGGCAGCAACCCGATGGCGCCGTGCCCGCTCCGCCGACTGGTACCAGTTCATGAAGCGCGCCATCAGCACCATCGCGGCGATGCCGACCACGGTAACAAGGAACTGGGCGGAAAGCGAGCCGCTGACATGCACAAGCACGGTCTGCCCGGCGAAGGACAGCAGCACGCCCAGGCAGAACACGTGCAGCGACTGCTTCCCGCAGGCGAGCACCGGGGCGGCCAGGGATCCACGCAGCCAGGACGCCCCCGCCGGCACCAGCCACAGCACCAGATAGGCCAGCGCGAAGAAATGCAGCAGGCGCAGCGGGTCGAGGTCGGTCTTGCTGATGGGATAGAGGATCTCCGTCAGCCACACCGGGATCAGCGCGTGCAGCGGGGCGAATTTCCAGGACAAGGTCAGGAACAGGCTGGCCAGCAGGATCACCGCCGCCGCGACGCCCACCGGCCGGCGGAAGCGGGTCAGCACGGCCCGCAGGTCCGGTTGGAACTGCAGTGACGCGCCCAGCACGAACAGGAACTGCCAGGTGAAGGGGTTGAAGTACCAGACGCCGCCGTCGGGATAGGTCGGCAGGTTCCACCCCCATTGCCTCGCCGCCAGATACAGCGCGCCGGACCCCGCCAGCACCCCCAGCGGCCGGCGGCGCAGAGCCGGCAGCAGCAGCGGAAAGCCCAGCAGAAGCATGATGTAGAGTGGCAGCACGTCCAGGTTGGCCGGTCGGAATTTCAGCAGGATGGCCTGGGTCAGGGCGGTGACGGGATCCTGGAAATAGCCGGCGATGCCCATCTCCTCCACGAACAGCGGACTGTCGAAGGCGCGGGCGGTGTAGGCGATCTGCGCGGTGTAGGCGAAGAACAGGATGATATAGGTGGCGTACAGCGTCCAGCAGCGGTGCAGCACCTGCGCCGCCGCCATCGGCATTCCCTGCCGGTCCAGCGTCCGGCCATAGACCAGCGCGGCGGTGTAGCCGGAGATGAAGACGAAGATCTCGGTGGCGTCGCTCAGTCCGAAATTGCGCGGCGTGGCCCACGAGATCTGATTGGCCGGGATGTGATTCACGAAAATGAACCACAGGGCCAGACCGCGGAAGAAGTCCAGCCGCAGGTCGCGTGCGTCCGTCTCGTTCCCGCTCTCCGCCGCAGTCGCCTTCTTCATGGCCGCGTCTTTCATGGCCGTTCAACCCGCAAGTGCCTGTTCCGCCCTCTTCAACATTCCAGCCCGACCGGGTTCCCGGGGCACGCATTGCAAAAGATGGGGGTGCCGCCGCCGGAGTCGAGACGTTTAGCGTCGAATGGATGCGGAACACCAGCGGGCCTATGATTGAATGAAACCCGCGGCTTCGCGTCGCAGCGTTAAACCTCTGAAATACAGGCTTCAATTCCCGATCGCGCTTGATCCCGACCGTTCGCTTCCTGCATAATCCGATTGGCAAAAGAAAGTTGGGGCGGATCGGCCGGAAGGCCGGCGGCAAGCCCGGATGGACGGGAGGAAACGCACACCAACGTCGGCACGCCATGGAACCGGGCGGATGGCGCAACGCGCCGGTGCCCACCGGTTCCATGGGTCCCGAGGGTGCGCCGTCCGGGTCGGTCGAGCGTGCATCCCATTCATTCCCGCTTTCCCTGCTCATCCGGCATCGCCCGGTCCCGTGAGGGTCCTGCCATGCCCGGGTGCGGACCGACACGCCTTGGCAGGGTGTCCGCCGGTCCGGCAATAAGAACGCATAACAGAGAATGAACAAGGGAGCTTCTGCATGAAACGTCGTGCATTTCTGACCTCCGCCGGTGTGGGCGTCGCCGCCAGCACGCTTGCCGCCCCCGCCATCGCCCAGTCCACGCCCGAGATCAAGTGGCGCTGCGCCTCCAGCTTCCCGAAGAGCCTCGACACCATCTATGGCGGTGCGGAGTTCGTGGCGAAGCGCGTGGCCGAACTGACGGACGGCAAGTTCCAGATCCGCGTCTTCGCGGCTGGCGAGATCGTTCCGGCTCTGCAGGTTCTGGACGCGGTCAAGGACGGCACGATCGAGTGCGGCCACACCGTCTCCTATTACTACGTCGGCAAGGATCCGACCTTCGCCTTCGACGCGGCGATGCCGTTCGGCCTGAACGCCCGCCAGCAGAACGCCTGGATGACCCACGGCGGCGGCAAGGAGCTGATGGCGGAGTTCTTCGCCGGCCACAATCTGGTCGCCATCGGCGCCGGCAACACCGGCACGCAGATGGGCGGCTGGTTCCGCAAGGAAATCAAGTCGGTCGAGGACCTGAAGGGCCTGAAGTTCCGCATCGGCGGCTATGCCGGCACCATCATGGCCAAGCTGGGCGTCGTGCCGCAGCAGATCGGCGGCGGCGACATCTACCCGGCGCTGGAAAAGGGCACCATCGACGGCGCCGAGTTCGTCGGCCCCTATGACGACGAGAAGCTCGGCTTCAACAAGGTTGCCAAGTACTACTACTATCCCGGCTGGTGGGAAGGCGGGCCGCAGGTGTCCATGCTGTTCGGCAAGGACAAGTTCGAGTCGCTGCCGCCGGCCTACAAGGCGGCGCTGCAGGCCGCCTGCTCCGACGCCACGCTCGACATGCTGGGCAAGTACGACGTCCAGAACATGACCGCGCTGAAGCGTCTGGTCGCCGCCGGCACCCAGCTGCGTCCCTTCCCGAACGAGGTGATGCAGGCCTGCTATCAGGCCTCCATCGAAGTGTATGAGGAAGAGGCGGCGAAGAACGAGAAGTTCCGCAAGATCTACGAGGCGTGGAAGAAGTTCCGCGAGGAAGAGTATCTGTGGTTCCGCGTTGCCGAATACAGCTTCGACCGCTTCGTCTACGCGGCCCCGCCGCTTGAGAAGAAGAAGTAAGGGGAAGTATTGCCCCCACCCTAACCCTCCCCCGCTGGGCGGGGGAGGGGACAGGTGCTGATGCGGGAGAGTGGCGGCAGTCCCTCCCCTGCGAAGCGGGGGAGGTTAGGTGGGGGCATCGAAGCCGACTCCTAAACCTCGATCACCATCCCATCAAATGCCGGCTCGACCCCCGGCGGCAGGGTCCGCAGCAGGCTGTCGTAGTCCATGCTGTTGTCCATGTGGGTCAGGAACGCCCGCCGCGGCTTCACCCGTTCGATCCACTCCAGCGTCAGCGCCAGGTGCGCGTGCACCGGGTGCGGTGGCTCGATCCGGCCGCAATCGACCATCCAGGTGTCCACCCCCGCCAGCGCCTCGAAGGCCCGCTCGTCCAGCCTCACCACGTCGGTGGAATAGGCAAATGACCCGAACCGGTAGCCGACCGTCCGCATATAACCGTGGTCCTGTTCGAACGGCGTCACCTCCAGCCCTTTCACGCTGAACGGGCCGTCGACGCGGTGCGTTTTCAGCACCGGCCGGTAGAAAGGATACCCTTCGGGCAGCGGATCGAAGCAGTAGGGGAAGCGGGTTTCGATGTCCCGCAGATGTTCGTCCCAGCCATAGGCGTCGATCGGCGCATGCATGTGGCGGCAGATCTCGCGCAGCTCGTCGATGCCGTGGCAATGGTCGGCATGCTGGTGGGTCCACAGCACGGCATCCAGCCGCGCACAGCCGCTGTCCAGCAGTTGCTGCCGCAGGTCGGGGGAGGTGTCGACCAGCACCGACACCTCGCCGCTCTCCACCAGCACCGACGGGCGCATGCGGCGGTTCTTCGGATTGGCGGGATCGCAGCGGCCCCATTGGCCGCCGGGTACGCCGGCGATCACCGGCACGCCGCGCGACCCGCCA